>JAERSW010000136.1 GCA_016845305.1 Acidimicrobiales bacterium | reverse complement strand
GGTCGTGGCGCTCCGGGACCACCAGGTCGATGGTGCCGAGGCCGCGCAGGACCGTCTGCCAGACGGCCAGGTCGTCCTCGCCGCCGGGCCGCTCCACGATCGTGGCGGCGAAGGCGGCGAACCCCGTGGGGTCGGCCAGATCGGCCAGGGTGGCCGCCCACCGGTCGTCGACGGCCGACGCCCGCTCGATGGCGGTCAGCGACGACGGGTCGACATCGTCGACACCGATGGTCCGGTGGAATCCGGTGGCGTCGACGTTGGCGGTCAGCAGCGGCCCGTCGAGGGCCACCTCGACCGGTTCGCCGCCGAGGAGGACGCGGTGCTCGCCGGCAGCGGTGCGCAGCCGCATCGGGACCGTCCAGGCGGCTTCGGTCGCCGCCGGGTCGTCGAGGTAGCGGAACCGTCGCTGGGCGAGCCGACAGGTCGGCCCGTCGGCTCCGGCCTCCGCGAGGTGCTCCACCTCGACGAGCGGGTGCCCGCCGCGGAAGATCCAGCCCTCCATGAGCTCGCCGACCGGTTCGCCGGTGGCCTCCTCGAGGGCCGCCCACAGGTCCCCGTTGTCGGTGTTCCCGCCCAGGTGGGTCGAGAGGTAGAGCCGCACCCCGTCGCGGAAGGCCTCCTCGCCGAGGTACTGCTCGAGCATGCGGACCACCGCGGCCCCCTTCTCGTAGGTGAGCAGGTCGAACATCGACTCGGCGTCGGCCGGGGTGACGACCGGGTACTCGATGGGCCGGGTGGCGGCCAGCGCGTCCACGTCGAGGGCCGCCGAGCGCGCCGCGGTGAACCCGGACCACACCTGCCAGTCGGGCCGGAACGCCTCCACGGCCTTCATCTCCATGAACGTGGCGAACGCCTCGTTCAGCCAGATGCCGTTCCACCAGCGCATGGTGACCAGGTCGCCGAACCACAGGTGGGCCAGCTCGTGGCTGAGCACGGCGGCCACGGCCTCCAGCTCGCGCTGGTCGGCCCCGTCCGGGTCGACCAGCAGCAGCACCTCGCGGAAGGTGATGCAGCCCAGGTTCTCCATGGCCCCGAAGGCGAAGTCGGGGAGCGCCACCAGGTCGACCTTGCCGCCGGGCACGGCGATGCCGTACCAGTCGGCCAGCCACCGCAGCGAGTGGGCGGCCACCTCCAGGGCGAACGCCGTCTGGTCGCCCTTCCCCGGCGGATGGATGACCCGGACGGGCACGCCGTCGACGTCGACCGGCTCGGTGGCCTCCAGCGGGCCGACGACGAAGGCCACCAGGTAGGTGGGCAGGGGGATGGTGTCGACGAACGTCACCCGGTCGGTGTCGTCGTCCAGCGGGACGCGGGAGGCCTCGGCGCCGTTGGAGACGGCCAGCATCCCGGACGGGACGTCGAGCGTGACGCCGAAGGTGGCCTTCCGGTCCGGCTCGTCGAAGCACGGGAAGGCCCGGCGGGCGTCGGTCGATTGGAACTGCGTGGTGGCGATGACGTGGTCGGCCGTGCCGCCCTCGCCGTCGGCGTCGTCCCCGCCCACCGAGAAGGTGCTGCGGTAGAAGCCCCGCAGGCGGTCGTTGAGCACCCCGGTGAAGGCCAGGTCGACCCGTGCCGGGCCGGGAGCGAGGTCGAGGCCCGACAGGACCAGCCGCTCGGCCTCGTCGTCGAGGGTCACGTCCGGCTCGACGGGACGCCCGTCGACCAGCACGGTCGCCGACGTCACCGCCAGCTCGGCGGCGTTGAGGACCACCTCGGAACAGCCGTGGAGCACCTCGACGTCGATGGCCGCCGTGCCGGTGAAGGTGGCCGCCGTCAGGTCGGGTCGGAGGTGCAGTGCGTAGTGGCGGGGCACCACGTGGCGGGGGAGTCGCCCCGCCTCGATCGGCGCGTCGGCGGGGTCCGGGGGAGGGGCGGCCATCGGCGCACCGTACCGGTCGGCCGGCGGGCATGATGGACCGCTGGACGGGCCCGTGGGCCCCTGAGAATTGGGAGCGCACGTGGCCGACGGGAACGGAACCAGCCTGGAACCCACGCTGGATGTGGTGGGCGTGGGCAACGCCATCGTGGACGTTCTGGCCGAGGTCGACGACGCCTTCGTCGCCGAACACGGCCTGGCCAAGGGGGCCATGACGCTCATCGACACCGAGCGGGCCGTCGAGCTCTACGCCGCCATGCCGCCCGGGCTCGAGGAGTCGGGCGGCTCCGCGGCCAACACCATGGTCGGCGTGGCCTCGTTCGGAGGACGGGCCGCCTACATCGGCAAGGTGGCCGACGACTTCCTCGGCGAGGTGTTCCGCCGCGACCTCCGCCACGTCGGCGTCGGCTTCGACGTGCCGGGCGTGTCCGGGGCCGAGCCCACCGCCCGCTGCCTCATCCAGGTCACCCCGGACGCCCAGCGGACCATGAACACCTACCTGGGCATCTCGTCGCACCTGTCGCCCGACGAGATCGACGGCGACCTGGTGGCCTCGGCCTCGCACCTGTACTGCGAGGGCTACCTGTGGGACACCGATGAGGCGAAGGCCGCCATCCGCCACGCCATGGACCTGGCCCACGCCGCCGACCGGACGGTCTCGCTGACCCTGTCGGACGGCTTCTGCGTGGACCGGCACCGCGACGAGTGGCGCGACCTGCTGGTCGACCGCGTCGACGTGGTGTTCGGCAACGCCGGAGAGCTGTGCTCGCTGTTCGAGGTCGACGACGTGGACGTGGCCGCCGACCTCGTGTCCCGGGAGGTCGACCTGGCGTTCGTGACCCTCGGGAAGCAGGGCTCGATGGTCGTGCACGGTTCCGACCGCATCCGGATCGAGGCCGACGAGCTGGAGGCGGTGGTCGACACCACCGGCGCCGGCGACCTGTACGCCGCCGGGGTGCTGTTCGGGCTCAGCCAGGGTGCCGACCTGCACCACGCGGCCCGTCTGGGCAGCATCGCCGCCGCCGAGGTCATCAGCCACCTGGGGGCCCGCCCTGGCCGGCTCCTCTCGGCGGTGGCCGCGTCCATCCTGGGCTGAGCCGCCCCGGCGTCGGTCGAATTCTCCCCGGAGGCCGACCGGGCCCTAGCGTGGTCGCCATGTTCGACGGATTCACCTGCTTCGAGACCAAGTTGGACGGTGGCGTGGCCACCGTGACCATGAGCCGCGGCGAGCAGCTCAACACCATGGTCCCCGAGTTCTGGGACGAGTTGCCGGCGCTGGTCCGGGAGTTGGACGCCACCGGCGAGGCCCGGGTGATGGTGCTGGCCTCCACCGGTCGGCACTTCTGCGCCGGCATGGACCTGTCCGTCTTCGGCGGTCGACCCCAGCCGGACGCCTCGCCGTCGGTCATCCGGTCCAACCTGCGGTCCAACGTGCTGCACCTCCAGGAGACCTTCTCGGCCCTCGAGAAGGCCCGCATGCCGGTCCTGGCCGCCATCCAGGGCGGGTGCATCGGCGGTGCCGTCGACATGGTCACCGCGTGCGACCTGCGCTACGCCGCGGCCGATGCCTTCTTCTGCATCCAGGAGATCAACATCGGCATGACCGC
>JAERSW010000135.1 GCA_016845305.1 Acidimicrobiales bacterium | reverse complement strand
CCCCTGACCGACGACCTGCCCCCCCCCGAACGGAGGACCGACCATGGAGATCCTGACCACCGAGATCGAGCTGGACCGGGGCCGCATCCTCGGCGCCCTCGCCGAGGTCTGGGCCGACTGGGCCGACTGGGGTTCCGGGCTGACCGACGAGCAGTGGGCTACGCCGAGCCGCTGCCCGGGCTGGACGGTCCAGGACAACCTGGCCCACATCGTCGGCACGGAGCGCATGCTCCAGGGCGAGCCCGCCCCCGACGTCGAGTTCCCCACCGAGCACCTGAAGAACCCCATCGCGGCCGAGAACGAGAAGCGCATCCAGGCCCTGCGGTCGTTGTCGGGCCCGGAGGTGCTGGACCTCTTCCGGACCGTGTCGGCCGAGCGGCTCGGCCAGCTCGACGCCATGTCCGACGAGGAGATCCTGGCCGTGGGTTGGTCCCCGGTCGGCGAGGTGCCGCACCTGCGGTTCATGCACGTCCGGGTCTACGACTCGTGGCTGCACCTCGAGGACTGCCGGGCCCCGCTCGGCTTCGACCCGTCGGGTGCGACGGTGCCGGCGCGCATGTCGGTCGACGAGGTGACCACCGCGGCCGGGTTCGTGATCGGCAAGAAGGCCGGAGCGCCTGAGGGCAGCCGCGTCGAGGTCACCCTCACGGGCCCCGTGGAGGGCGTGGTGCGGGTGGCCGTGGACGGCCGGGCGCAGGTCGTCGAGACGTTCGATGACGAGCCCACGGTGACCCTGGCGCTGTCGTCGAACGACTGGCTGGCCCTGACCGGCGGCCGGATCGACCCGCAGCCGCTGATCGAGGACGGACGGGTGGCCCTCGGCGGCGACGTCGAGCTGGCCCGCAGCATGGCCGCCAACCTGGCGTTCACCATCTGATCCGGGCACGATCTGACCGGGGCACCGTCTGATCTGGGCTGGCCCCACCGGGCCTGCGGGCGGGCTCCGTCGTAGAGTCGGACCATGTTCGGCCACAAGCTCCTCACCATCCCCGACGCCGTCGACGCCCTGCCGGGGCGTGCCGAGCCGCTGCCGGTGCCCGACGCGCACCACGTCAACGGCCGGCCCCTCGTCGGGCCGTTCCCGGACGGCGTCGAGACCCTGGTGGTCGGCATGGGCTGCTTCTGGGGTGCCGAGCGCAAGTTCTGGGAGTCGCCGGGCGTCTGGACCACGGCGGTCGGCTACGCCGGGGGACATACCCCCAACCCCACCTACGAGGAGGTCTGCACCGGCCTGACCGGGCACAACGAGGTGGTCCTCGTGGCCTGGGACACGGCGGCCACGTCGCTGGTCGACGTCCTGCGGACCTTCTGGGAGAACCACGACCCGACCCAGGGGATGCGCCAGGGCAACGACGTGGGCACCCAGTACCGGTCCGGCCTGTACGTCACCGACGGCCAGCGGGCCGCGGCCGCGGCCAGCCGAGACGCTTACGCGGCCCGCCTGGCCGAGGCCGGGTACGGCGAGGTGACCACCGAGGTGCTGGACCGTCCCGCCTTCTTCTACGCCGAGGACGACCACCAGCAGTACCTGGCCAAGAACCCGATGGGGTACTGCGGCATCGGCGGGACCGGCGTGTCGTGTCCCGTCGGCGTCCTCGGCTGAGCCGGCCCGCCCGCGCCGGCCGGACGGCGCTCTAGAGCACGGTGACGGTGCCGGCGGTGCCGTCCACCTCCACCATCGCCCCGTCGGGGATGCGCGCCGTCGCCCCGTCCACGGCCACCACGCACGGGATGCCCAGCTCCCTGGCCACGATCACGGCGTGGCTCAGCAGCGCCCCGACGTCGACGACCACGGCGGCCGACGGCAGGAACAGCGGCGTCCACGCCGGATCGGTGATGGGGGCGACGAGCACGTCGCCGGGTTCGAGGTCGACGGCATCGGCCGGGTCCATCACGATGCGGGCCCGACCCCGGGCCACGCCGCGGCAGCCCGCCGAACCGGTCAGCACGTCGCCCGCGGTCGCGGCGGTCACCGTGGAGCGGGCGGCCTGTTCGGCCTCCAGTTCCTCGATGGTGGGGACCTCCTCCTGACGGGTGATGAAGAACCGGGGCTCGACGGCCGCATAGCGGTCGAATAGGGCGCCCCGCTCGGCGAGGATGTCCGCGAACGACGCCGGGTCGGCCAGGTAGGCGGGCAGCTCGTCGACGGGGTCCAGCAGGGCGACGCGGGCCGGGTCGGGGTCGCCGCCCCGCTCGGCGGCCCGGCGCACCAGCTCCCGGTAGGCGCGCTTGGTGGGGGCACCGATGCGGATGGCCCGGTCCCGGGTGGCCTCGCGGGCCTGGGACCACCAGCCCACGGCGGCCAGGGCCTTGTCGAAGTTGCGCCGGTCCAGGCCCTTGACGTGGGGACGGACCCGGGCCACGGCGTCGGCCCGTCGTTGGTCGCCGTCGGCGAGGCGCCCGGCCGGGTCGAGGTCGTGGTCGGCCAGGCGCATCCGGTCGATGGCCACCAGCGCCAGTTCCGGGGTGTTCTCCCAGTTGCGCGACGACAGCTCCCAGTCGTTTGGCCCCCGGTGCCCGTGCTCGTCGAGGAAGGCGGCGAAACGCGTCCGGAAGCCGTCGGCGGCGTCACCGGTACCGAGCCGGCCGTCCAGCCCCGCGTGCCCGTCGCCGAGGCCGCCGTCGAACGCGGCGGCCACCTCGGGGTGGTCGCGGACGGTCCGGGCGATGGCGTAGAGGTCCCGCGAGTACTCGGCGGACTTCACGTCGCCGGCGGCACCGACCAGGTGGGTGACCAGCCCGGGCTCGCCGGCCGCCGCGCAGGCGTCGGCCAGGATGCCGGCCACGATCGACGCCACGGCCGACGACAGCATGTGGTTGTGGAAGGCGGGCCCGAACGCCGCCGGGAAGGCGTGGAGGTAGGCCAGCAGCTCCTCGTCGGAGGCGTCCAGCGACGGGCAGCGCTCCCGGTGGGCGTCGGCCAGGGTGAAGCTGTCGGCCACTATCGGCGGCAGCGAGGTGGTGCCCAGGGCGCCGAGCACCGTCCGGAGGATGCGCAGCGTCGAGCCGAGGCTGCGGTCGCCCTTCCGGGGCTCGTAGGGCGGCGGGTCGCCCTCGCCGAAGAAGGCCACGTCGATGGCCTCGGCCGACGAGCCGGGGGCCCGCACCCCGAGGATCCGCAGGAACGACAGGTTCAGGTAGGCGTAGCCCCCGTACAGGCCGATGATCACCGGCTCGTCGGTGGTGAAGTCGCCCCGTCGCACGACGCCCAGCTCGGTGTAGGCGTCGCGCCACGCCTTCTCGGCGGCGATGACTCCCAGACGGTACGACAGCGGGGTGAGGACCTCGGGGAAGACCTCGCCGACGTTGCCCCGGGTGTTGATCGGCCAGCGGGGGTCGATGTTCCCCTCGATGATCCACTTCGTGCCCACGGTGACCCCCTCCCCGGGGGACCGTGCCGGACCCGTCGGGCCCGGGCGCCCCGGGAGGCGAGAGGCTAGGTCACGCCCCGGAGGACGACGTCAGTCGAGGATGGCCGCGGCGATGAGCTCCTCGAGGCGGGTGTCGTCGACCCAGTTGAGCTGCCACGACTTGGCCCTCCGGAAGTACAGCTGGGCGTCGCACTCCACGGTGAAGCCCATGCCGCCGTGGACCTGGATGGCCACGCCGGTGACGTCCCGGCAGGTCTGCGTGGCGAACAGCTTGGCCATGGGGGCCAGCGTGGACGCGTCCCGGCCCTCGTCGCGGGTCCAGGCAGCGCGGTGCACGAGCGTCCGGGCGCCGTCGATGGCCGTCACCCCGTCGGCGAGGTAGTGGCTGATCGACTGGAACGAGCCGATGGGCTTGTCGAACTGGTGGCGTTCCTTGGCGTACTGCGTGGTCAGGGCGTGGGTGGCCTCGGCCGCGCCGACGGCCTGGGCGGCGACCAGCACCATGGCGTCGGACAGCACCGCCGACAGCGTGGCCCAGCCGGTCCCGGCATCGCCGATGCGGTCAGTGGCGGACACCCGGACCCCGTCCAGGTCGATCCGGTACTGGGTGTCGCCGGCCACGGTCCGCTGCAGGGTGAGGGTGACGCCGTCGGCCGTCGGGTCGACCAGGAACAGGTCCACGGCCTCGGGGTCGTCGCCGGTGCGGGCCGGCACCACGAGGCGCTCGGCCGACGAGGCGAACGGCACGTGCCGCTTGGCGCCGGTCAGGACGAAGCCGTCGCCGGTGGCCTCGGCTGGGAGGCGGACCCCGGTCGGGCCCGAGCCGTTGTCGGGCTCCAGCCACGCCAGGGTCAGCACGGCCTCGCCCGAGGCGATCCGCGGCAGCCAGGTCGACCGCTGGTCGTCGGACCCGGCGGCGTCGAGGATCCCGGCGGCCACCACCGACGACGCGAAGTGGGGCGAGGGCACGAGGCTGCGCCCCAACTCCTCGTAGACGACCACGGCGTCCAGCAGGCCCATCTCCGAGCCGCCGACGTCGCCGGGCAGCATCAGGCCGGTCAGGCCCATGGCGGCCAGGCCCTGCCAGAAGCCGTCGTCGTAGCCGACGGGGTCGTCCTCGAGGGCCCGCACGCTGTCGATGGCGTCGTCGCAGAGGCCGCGCACGGCGTCGCGCAGCATGTCCTGTTCGTCGGTGAAGGCGAGGTCCACGGTGGTCTCCTGAGGCCGGGGGG
>JAERSW010000134.1 GCA_016845305.1 Acidimicrobiales bacterium | reverse complement strand
CATAGTCGTGGCCTCCGAAGGCCGATCGGTGCCGGCAGGTGGCCGGGTCGTCGGTCGGGGCGTCACGAGAACGTCATGGCAGGCGTTGGACTCCCCCACGGGGGTGGGGCTACCGTCCGGCGGTCATCTGACGCATCGGCGATCGTCACGTAGGACGACCGATGATTTAACCATTGACGAACGACCGTTAGGGAGCGTACGGTCCGACGGTCGGCCGATGGGGCCGGGGAGGGGAATCCATGACGGCGACGATCTCGGCGGCCACTACTGGCGTCGCGGCCTACCAGGTCCCGACGCTCGCCGCCCAGATGTACGGCCATGCCGTGGACACCCCCGACCACGTGGTCATGCGCGAGAAGGACTTCGGCGTGTGGAAGGAGTCCACGGCGGCCGAGGTCTGGGAGTTGGTGCTCGACGCCGCCCACGGCCTGCTGGCCCTCGGCGTCGAGGTGGGCGACCGGGTGTCCATCCAGGCCGAGAACCGCCCGGAGTGGATGATCCTGGACTTCGCCACCATCGCCGTGCGGGGCATCACCGTCGGCTTCTACCCGACCAACCCGACCGCAGAGGTGGAGTACCTCCTGACCGACTGCGGGTCGGTGGTCCACCTGGCCGAGGACCAGGAACAGGTCGACCGGGTGCTCGAGATCGACCGGGCCGAGGTCGCGAACGTTCGTCGGATCCTCTACTGCGAGCCGCGGGGCGTGCGCCGCTACGACGACGACCGCCTGCTGGACTGGGAGGACTTCCTGGCCATGGGGCGTGAGCACCGGGCGGTCCATCCGGGTGCGGTCGAGGAGACGATGTCCGAGGCGAGGTGGGACGACGGGATGACGCTCGTCTACACGTCGGGGACCACCGGGCCTCCCAAGGGGGCGATGCTCACCCACCGCAACGTCACCTATTCCATGTCGTTGTTCCGCCATCCCACCCTCCGCGAGGGCTTCATGCCCAGCATGGACGACGAGATCCTCTGCTACCTGCCGCTGTGCCACGTGGCCGAACGCATCTTCTCCACCTTCCACGTGGCCGAGATGGGCCTCACGGTCAACTTCGCCGAGTCCATCGACACCGTGCAGGCCAACCTGCGCGAGGTCCAGCCCACCCTGTTCTTCGCCGTGCCCCGCATCTGGGAGAAGATCCACGCCGGCGTGATGATCCGGGCCAGTGACGCCACCCCGTTCAAGCGGTTGTGGTGGCGGTTCGGCCTCCGACTGGCCACGGCAATCGGCCGGGAGAAGGTGGCCAACGGCGGACTCCATACGTTCAAGAGCCGAATCCTCGACGCCATCGGCCGACCCCTGGTCTTCCGGGCCCTGCTGGAGCGCATCGGCATGCGTCGCTGCAAGTGGGCCGGGACCGGTGCGGCCCCCATCGCCCCGGAGATCCTGGAGTTCTTCACCGGGATCGGGGTGCCGGTCTACGAGTTGTACGGCATGACCGAGAACTCGGCCATCGCCACCATCAACGTCCCGGGCCGGATGAAGTTGGGCACGGTGGGCGAGCCGTTCGGGGGCATGGACCTGCCCGACTCGCACTTCCGGATCGACGAGGAGACGGGCGAGATCCAGGTCAGGCACCCGGGCGTGTTCGCCGGCTACTGGAACAAGCCCGAGCAGACCGCCGAGACCTTCACCGACGACGGCTGGCTCAGGACCGGCGACGTGGGCGAGTGGGTGGACGGCACCCACGTGCGCATCGTCGACCGCATCAAGCACATCATCATCACGTCGGGCGGCAAGAACATCTCGCCGTCGGAGATCGAGAACACGCTCAAGGCCTCGCCGTACGTCAAGGAGGCCATGGTCATCGGCGACCGCCGGAGGTTCCTGACCGCCCTGGTCGGCATCGAGCTGGACACCGTCGGCAACTGGGCCCTGCGCCAGGGCGTCCCCTACACGACCTACCGCGACCTGGGCGAGAAGCCCGAGGTGCTGGAGCTCATCCAGGGGGTGGTGAACGAGACCAACGAGAAGTTCGCCTCGGTGGAGACCATCAAGAAGTTCCGGATGATCCCCAAGGAACTCGACCACGAGGACGGCGAGCTGACCGCCACGCAGAAGCTCAAGCGCTCCGCCATGGAGGACATGTTCGGCGAGCTCATCGAGGAGATGTACGCGTGACCGCCGTGGTCCTCGGCCCGGTGGTGCTGGCCGCCAACGCCGTCGACACCTTCGTCCAGACCTTCTTCCGGGGAGCCGCCCTCGGCTCGCTGTACGCCCTCCTGGCCCTGAGCTTCGTGCTCATCTTCAAGGCCACCCAGACGGTCAACTTCGCCGAGGGCGCCATGGCCCTCGCGGGAACCTGGTTCCTGTCCATGGTGTTCGTGGACTGGGACGTGCCCGGCCGGTGGCTGGGCGGCCCCACGTGGCTCCACTGGTGCCTGGCCGTGGTGCTGGCCGCCGGCATGACGGCCGCCATCGGGCTGGTCGTCGAACGCCTCACCATCCGGCCGCTCATCGGCCAACCGCACTTCACCATGGCCATGGTCACCCTCGGCCTCGAGGTGGTCATCACCATCATCGCCGTGGACGCCGTGCACCTCACGCCCCGGGTGCTGGCCGTGCCGTGGGGAACCGACTCGTTCCGGATCGGCGGGGCCATCGTGGCCTGGTCGTACCTGGCGGCCATCGTCATGGCCGGCGCGGCGTTCCTGTGGACGTGGCGGTTCTTCAAGACCCGGGCCGGCGTCGCCATGCGGGCCACCGCCTTCGACCAGGAAGCGGCCCTCGCCCAGGGCATCAACGTCGGGCGGGTGTTCGCCATCTCCTGGGGCGTGGGGGCGGCCATCGCCGCCCTGTCCGGCATCTTCGCCTCCATGGCACCGTGGGGGCCGTCCGGCGTGGCCAGCCGTGACGGCGCCTTCTTCGTGTTCCGGGCCCTGCCGGCCGTGGTGCTCGGCGGCCTCGACTCGGTGGTCGGCGCCCTCGTCGGTGGCCTCATCATCGGCTTCGCCGAGGTGTTCGCCGGCCAGTACCTGGCCGACCACGCCTCGATCCTCGGGTACGGGTACCAGCAGGTCGTGCCCTACGTCGTGATGCTGATCGGCCTCCTCATCCGGCCCTACGGCATGTTCGGCACCGAGGAGGTGCGCCGGGTATGAGGGGCCGGCCCAACCTCTACACCTCGTACGAGGCGGAGACGAAGCTCTTCCCGACCGCGACCAAGAAGGTCCTCTTGGGCCTGTTCCTGGTCGTCCTCGTGCTGATGCCGTTCGACCTGTGGGTCGTCGACCAGATCCCGGTGGTCCGCTTCCTCGGTGACAGCGTGTGGCTGCGCCTGGTGAACAGGATGCTGATCTTCACGATCGGCGCCCTGGGCCTGCACATCCTGAGTGGCCTGGCCGGGCAGTTGTCCCTGGGCCACGCCTTCTTCGGTGGCGTGGGCGCCTACACGGCGGTCCTGGTGGGCGGGAAGTCGTCGGCCAATCTGTGGGGCTGGGGCCTGCCCATGTGGGTGTGGCTGCCGGCCGCCGGCGTGGTGGCCGCTGCGGTGGGCATCGCCGTGGCGCCCACCGCCGTGCGGGTGCGTGGCCTCTACCTCGGCATCGTGACCCTCGGCCTCATCTTCATCGGCCTCCACCTGTCGAGGGTCTTCCCGGAGATCGCCGGGCCCGGCGACCTGGGCCGCAAGTGGCCCCGCCTCGAGATGCGCCTCTGGAAGGAGGAGTCGGCGTTCATCGACTTCTCCCGCGACGGCCACTGGCTGTGGTTCGACGTCACGAAGCACCAGAAGACCTACTTCCTCATGCTGGGCCTCGTGCTCCTCATGGCCTGGTTCGCCGTCAACCTCGGGCGGACCCGGACCGGACGGGCGCTCGCGGCCATCCGCGACCGGGACATCGCGGCGGAGATCATGGGCGTGCCCGAGTACCGGTACAAGACAACGGCCTTCGCCATCTCGTCGTTCTACGCCGGTGTCTCTGGCGCCCTCTTCGCCTCGTTCGTGGGCCAGATCCCCCCCGAGCAGTGGAGCCTGCGGGCTTCGGTGACCTTCCTGGCCGCCCTCCTCATCGGCGGCATGGGACGCATCTCCGGCGTCTTCATGGGGTGCTTCTTCGTGGTCATGTCGCACCGCTTCGTCGAGGAGATCGTCGACTGGGCAAAGCATCAGGCCGAGGGAGACGGGCTGTTCTCGCCGGTCTTCGACCTGGTCATCAGCCGCGGGAGCGGCGATGGTGGTCTGATCTCGGTGGCAGAGACCGCGCTCGGTTACCCCTTGCCCGCCAGCGCCCTGGACGAGATCATCTACGGCGGGCTGATCATCGTGTTCCTGTTGTTCGAACCACTCGGCATGTACGGCATCTGGATCAAGGTCCGCAACTACTGGAAGGGCTGGCCGTTCAGTTACTGAACCGCCGCCCACCGACAGATCTCGTCCCCGGGGGGCGGGTACCGACAAGTGAGGGGAAACCTGACATGAAGCGATTGACCAGGGTGTTGGCACTGTTGCTGACGCTGACGATGGTCGCCGCGGCCTGTGGCAGCGACGACGACGGGGGCGGTGACGCCGCTCCGGCGACCACGGCCGCTCCGGCGGCGACCGAGGCTCCGGCCGCGTCGCTCTCCGAGTTGAACGTGGCGTACTTCCTGGAGTGGCCGACGGCCAACCAGGTCGCCCAGATCGAGCAGACCTATGACGCTGCGCTGGGCATGACCGTGAACTGGCATTCGTTCGGTTCCGGTGGCGACATGGCCTTGGCCATGGAGGCCGGCGACATCGACATCGCGTACTCGCAGGGCCTGACGCCGTTCGCGAACTTCGTGACGTCCGGTTCCGAGCTGGAGATCGTCGGCGTGGCCGTGAGCTACGCGGACGCCGACAACTGTGTGGCGCACCCGGACTACGGGGTGACGGCGGCGAACGCGGCCGAGACCCTGGCGGGTCAGAAGGTGTACGCGCCGGTCGGCAACGTGACCCACTACAAGCTGCTCAAGATGCTGGGCCATCTCGGGGTGCCGTTGGACAGCTTCGAGCACGTGCCGTCCGACGGTGGTGCCGCTGCGGTGGCCGCCTTCGAGAGCGGTGACGTGGCCATGGCGTGCGCGTTCGGTGGCGGCGTCCTGTCGATGCTGGCTGCCGGCGGCAACCTGGTGATGACCGGTGGCGAGCAGGAGGACATCGGGATCCGCGTGTTCGACATCATCTCGATCCCGACCCAGTTCGGCGTCGACCACCCCGACGTGGTGGAGACGTTCCTGCAGGTCACCGAGGAGGCCAACGCGGCCTACGCGGGTGACCGGGGTTCGATGGAGGCCAGCATCGCCGAGGCGGCGGGCATGACCGTCGAGGGCTCCAACGCCCTCCTGGACATGTTCTCGTTCCCGGATCGGGCCACCCAGCTGTCCGACGCGTGGCTGGGCGGCACCGTCCAGGACGTGATGAAGCAGCAGATGGACTTCTTCGTCGAGCAGGGCGAGATCCCCGAGGCACTCGACTCCTACGACGCGTTCGTCAACACCTCGTTCCTCGAGGCCATCAGCGACGTCGAGGTCGTGGTCGTCCCGTCGGCCTATGACCACGGTGTCACCGACACCACCATCCGGGTCGGCGCCATCGCCGACCTGAGCGGTCGGTTCGCGTCGCTCACCACCCAGATCGTGGACGCCCAGAGCGTCTACTGGGACATGGTGAACGCCAACGGCGGCATCGACGGCAAGCAGGTGGAGTTCGTCGTGCTCGACAACGCCTACGACGTGGCCACCCACCTCGAGCGCTACGAGGCCATGCGCGACACCGGCGCCGACGGCGTCGTCATCCTCTCCAACAGCACCGGGTCGCCGCACACCGCGGCCATCTCCGAGATGCTGGTCGAGGATGACCTGGCCGCCGTGCCGCTGTCGTGGTACTCGGGTTGGCCGGACGCGGAGTACGGCGCCAACGTCTTCGAGAACGGCACCAACTACTGCTACGAGGGCATGAACGGCGTCGAGTACATCGCCGCCAACATGATCGACGGTGAGCCCAAGCTGGCCGTCATCTCGTTCCCCGGCGAGTACGGCCAGGACGGCGCCGTGGGCGCCAAGATGGCCGCCGAGGCCCTCGGCATCGAGGTCGTCTACGACGGCGAGGCCGCCATCATTCCCGGCGCCGACCAGACCCCGGTCATCACCGGCCTGGTCGAGTCGGGCGCCAACATGGTGTGGCTGACCTCGTCGCCGGGCCTGACCGCGGAGATCATGGGTGGTGCCGCCGCCCAGGGCTTCCAGGCCGTGTGGTCGGGCAACAGCCCGTCGTACAACCCGGTGCTGCTGGCCACGCCACTGGCGCCGTACCTCGAGGCCAACTACCTCGTGTCGACCTACAACCTGACGTGGGGCTCGAGCGCCTCGCCGGGCATGGTCGAGATGGAGCAGGAGATGCTGGCCGCCCGTCCGGACGGCGTCATCTCCGACTCCTACGTCATCGGCTGGCTGGAGGCCATGGCCGCACACCAGATCCTGGAGCAGGCGGCCAAGAACAAGGACATGACCCGTGCCGGGGTCGTGGCTGCCGCCAACGAGGTCAGCATCGACTATGGCGGCCTCACGCCGAACCAGAGCTGGAGTGGCACCGCGGGTGAGAACGTCGTCAAGAGCAGCGTGCTGTTCACGCTGGACACGTCGATCTACACGCCCGAGGCGACCATCACCGAGGGCGGAAGCCTCGGTTCGGTGCTGCTCGAGGAGTCCTACATGGGCTCCGTCGCTGCGGCGCACGAGTACGACGGGGCCTGCTTCTCGGCGAGCTGATCCCGTCGGTCCCCTGAGGGGGACCGCGACGTGACGGAGGGGGCGGCCGGTCCGCCGGCCGCCCCCACCGCCACCACCGTCCGAACCACGAACCGGCCTTTGCCCGAAGGCCACCCGAGAAGGGCCGTCGATGCTCGAAGTCGCCAACCTGGAGGTCGTGTACAACGAGGTCGCCCTCGTCCTGCGCGGCCTGTCCATCGAGGTGCCCGACGGCCAGATCGTCGCCCTGCTGGGGGCCAACGGGTCGGGCAAGACGACCACGACGCGGGCCATCACCGGCCTGCTCGACGTGCACGAGGGCAAGGTCACCAAGGGCACCGTCACGTTCGATGGCCAGCGGATCGACGACATGGAGCCGTCGGCCATCGTGCGGTCAGGGATCACCCAGGTCATGGAGGGTAGGCGGGTGTTCGCCGAGCTCACCGTCGACGAGAACCTGATCACCGGCGGCATCACCAACTCGAACCGGGCCGCCATCGCCGAGGCCCACGACCGGGTCATGACCATGTTCCCGGTGCTGGCCGACCGGCGGAAGTCCGTGGCCGGCTACCTGTCCGGCGGCGAGCAGCAGATGCTGGCCATCGGCCGGGCGCTCATGGTCGACCCGAAGTTGCTCATCCTCGACGAGCCGTCGCTGGGCCTGGCGCCCAAGCTGGTGGCCCAGATCCGCGACATCATCGTCGAGATCAACCGGGCGGGCACCAGCGTCCTGCTCATCGAGCAGAACGCCAATATGGCGCTGTCGATCGCCGACTACGGCTACATCATGGAGACCGGCAAGGTCGTCATGGACGGCGAGGCGGCCAAGCTGCTCAAGGACGAGGACGTCCAGGAGTTCTACCTCGGCCTCCACGGCGCCGAGGGCGAGCGCAAGTCGTTCCGGGACGTGAAGCACTACAAGCGACGGAAGCGGTGGCTGTCATGAGCCCGGACCCCTCCGAGCGGCGACTCGACAACGCGCTGCTGGACGTCGACGCCATCAGCCTGTCGTTCAAGGGCGTCAAGGCCGTCACCGACGTGTCCTTCCGCGTCGGTGCCGAGGAGCTGTTCGCCATCATCGGTCCCAACGGGGCCGGCAAGACCTCGATCTTCAACTGCATCAGCCAGGTGTACCGGCCCCAGGAAGGCGACATCCGGTGGAAGGGCGAGTCCATCATGGGCGACCGCCCCGACCGGGTGGCCGAGCGGGGCATCGCCCGGACCTTCCAGAACATCGAGCTCTTCCCGCACATGACGGTGCTCGAGAACCTCCTGCTGGGTCGCCACATCCGCATGCGGACCTCGTGGCTGGCCGGGTCCTGGTGGTTCGGGGCGGCCAAGAAGGAGGAGATGGCCAATCGGAAGGCCGTCGAGGACATCATCGACTTCCTCGAGATCGAGCAGTGGCGCAAGCACCCCGTGGCCCTGCTGCCCTACGGCTTCCAGAAGCGCGTCGAGTTGGGTCGGGCCCTGGCCATGGAGCCCGAACTGCTGCTGCTGGACGAGCCGGTGGCCGGCATGAACCTCGAGGAGACCGAGGACATGGCCCGGTTCATCCTCGACATCCGCGAGGAACTGGGCATCTCGATGATCCTCGTGGAGCACGACATGGGTCTGGTCATGGACATCGCCGACCGGGTGCTGGTGCTGGACTTCGGCCAGAAGATCGCCGAGGGCGTGCCCGCCGACGTCCAGCAGGATCCGGCGGTCATCGCCGCCTACCTGGGCGACGAGGAGGGGCTGGCCGCCGCCCAGTCCTGACGGGCGGGTCGGCGGGCCGAGGGTTCAGCAGTGACCGACGAGCGGGACGACCGGTTCCTCGAGCAGGCCACCGACCGGGTGGCCGCTGACCTCGACGCCGACCTCGACCTGTTCCACCTGTCGTTCGTCCTCACCCGGGCGGCCAACCGGTTCACCCGGCACGTGGAGTCCACCGCGCACCGTCCCCGCGGCCTGTCGACGGCGGGCTTC
The DNA here is from genome assembly GCA_016845305.1 of Acidimicrobiales bacterium. GTDB lineage: Bacteria > Actinomycetota > Acidimicrobiia > Acidimicrobiales > MedAcidi-G1 > UBA9410. The sequence continues at coordinate 33,608 of JAERSW010000134.1, read as the reverse complement.
CGGGTGCTGTTCACCCTGTGGGCCTGTGGATCCCTGGAGGCGCACCGGATCGCCGTGCTGGCCGGGCTGTCGCGGGCCTCGGTGTCCAGCGTGGTCAACACCCTCGAACGGAATGCGCTCGTCGAGCGTTCCCGCCAGCAGGACGACCGCCGTCTGGTCACCGTGTCCCTGACGGCCGGGGGCCGTCGGTTGGTGCGCGACGCCTACGAGGTCCAGCACGAGGTGGAACGGGCCCAGTACGGCGTCCTCTCGCCGGAGGAACGGACCGTCCTCGCCGGCCTGCTGGACCGGCTGCTCGAAGCGCCGCTGGACTGACGACCCGGACCGGGGCCCGTCCTCCAGGTGGGGCCGGTCCTACATGCGGGGGCGCTCGCTGTCGGGGTCGTAGAAGGGGCGGAACGAGGCCGTGGCCGGCACCCGGATGCCGTTGACGTCGACCTCGAAGGTCCCCTCGATCACCTGGGCCCGGGGCGTGTCGGGTTCGCAGCCGACGTAGCCCATGCCGAGGGCCCCACCCACCGTGTGGCCGTACATGCCCGACGTGATCCTCGACACCAGCACGCCGTCGCGGTACACGGGCTCGTCGTGGTACAGCAGCGGCTCCGGGTCGTCGAGGCGGAACTGGACCAGGCGGCGGGTCGGGCCGGCCTCCTTCTGGGCCACGAGGGCGTCGCGGCCGATGAAGCCGCCGGGCTTGTCGAAGGCCACGCCCCACGACAGGCCGGCCTCCACCGGGGTGTCCTCCTCGGCGATGTCGTCGCCCCAGTGGCGGTACGCCTTCTCCATGCGCAGCGAGTTCATGGCGTGGTACCCGGCCGGCACGAGGCCCATCGGGGCGCCCGAGGCCCACAGGGCGTCGAAGGCGCCGACGGCGAACTCGGTGGGCACGTACAACTCCCACCCCAGCTCGCCCATGTAGGTGCGGCGCACGGCGATGGACCGGGCGTAGCCGAGGTCGATCTCCTGCAGGGTTCCGAAGGGGAACGCCTCGTTGGACAGGTCGGCGTCGGTGAGCGGGGCGACCACGTTGCGGGCCTCGGGTCCGAACACGCCCAGCACCGCCCAGCCCGACGTCACGTCGGTGACGGTCATGCGGGCCCCGTCGGGGGTGTGGCGGGCGATCCAGTCGGCGTCCTTGACCTGGGTCGAGTAGGCGGTGACGACCAGGAACCGCTCGTCGTCGAGGCGGTTGACGGTCAGGTCGGCCTCGATGCCGCCCCGGTCGTTCAGCCACGTGGTGTACACCGACGTGCCCGGCTCGACGTCCACGTCGGCCGACGAGATCCGGTTCAGGATGGTGCAGGCGTCGGGGCCCTGGACGAGCAGCTTGGCCAGCGACGTCTGGTCGAACAGCGCCGCGCCCTCGCGGCAGGCCCGGTGCTCGGCGGCCGAGTGGTCGAACCAGTTCTGGCGACCGTAGGTGTACTCGTAGGTCGGCTCGACGCCCTCGGGGGCGTACCAGTTGGGACGCTCCCAGCCGCCGTTCTCGCCGTGGCAGGCGCCGAGGTCGGCGAGGCGGTCGTGGATGGGCGAGCGACGCACGCCGCGGGCCGTCTCGACCTGGCGGAAGGGCCAGTGCATGGCGTACAGCAGACCGAGGGCCTCGACGGAGCGGTCGCGCAGGTAGCGGCGGTTGGTCTGGAACGGGTGCATGCGGCGCACGTCGACGTCCCACAGGTCCATGGGGGGTCGGCCGTGCACCATCCACTCGGCGAGGACCTTCCCGGCGCCGCCGGCCGACTGCATGCCGATCGAGTTGAAGCCGGTGGCCACCCAGTGGTTGCGCAGCTCGGGCGTCTCGCCGAGCAGGTAGCGGTCGTCGGGGGTGAACGACTCGGGGCCGTTGAAGAACAGGCGGATGCCGACGTTCTCGAGGACCGGCAGGCGCTCGCAGGCCGCTTCGTAGACGGGGGCCAGGTGCTCCCAGTCCTCGTCGAGCTGCATGAACGGCCGGTCGGTGGGCACGCCGTCCATGCCGAACGGCTTGGCCACCGGTTCGAAGGCGCCGACCATGAGGCGGCCGGCCTCCTCCTTGACGTAGATGCAGTTGTCGGTGTCGCGCAGCACCGGCAGGCCCGACGGGAGGTCGTCGATGGGCTCGGTGACGAGGTAGAAGTGCTCGCAGGCGTGCAGCGGGATGTTGACGCCCACGTCGCGGCCCAGCTGGTGCGACCACATGCCCGCGGCGGTGACCACGTGCTCGGCCTCGATGGGCCCCCGGTCGGTCTCGACCCCCACGGCCCGCCCGTCGGCGGTGAGGATTCGGGCCACCGAGACGCCCTCGAGGATCGTCACGCCCTTCGACTTGGCCACGTTGGCCATGGCCATGGTCGTGTCGACCGGCGAGGCCTGGCCGTCGCCGGGCAGCCACACGCCACCCACGATGCCGTCGGGGTTGAGCAGGGGGTAGCGGGCGCAGAGCTCGTCGGCGTCGATGACCTCGACGTCCACGTCGAAGGCGTTGGCCATGCCGGCGCCGCGCACCAGTTCCTCCATGCGTTCGGCGTTGTCGGCCACGCTGAGCGAACCGACCTTCCGGAAGCCGGTGGCCTGGCCCATGTCGCGCTCCAGCGACTCGTACAGGTCGGCCGAGTAGGCGGCGAGGCGGGTCATGTTGTGGGTGGCCCGCAGGCAGCCGACGAGACCGGCGGCGTGCCAGGTGGTGCCGCTGGTGAGGGTGTGGCGTTCGAGCAGGACGACGTCGGTCCAGCCCAGCTCGGCGAGGTGGTAGGCGATGCTGGCGCCGACGATGCCGCCGCCGACGATGACCACCTGTGCGCGTTCGGGGACCTGCTTGGCCATGGCGTGGGACTCCCGGAGAGGAGGAGGGGCGCGCTCGGGCCCCTGTGCCGTCAGAGGACTTGTTGTTAGAAGGCTTCGTGATTAGGTTAGAGGCTCTCACACCAGTGACGCCGGTCACCGGCCACTGGTCCGCGCAGTGTACGACCCGATCCTCCGGGAGGACCCATGAGCACCCAGCGGGAACTCGCCCAGAAGCACCTCGTCCCCCACTTCACCAAGAAGGCCGCCTGGTACAACGACGCCCTGCCCATCATCGACCGGGCCGAGGGCTGCTACCTCTACGACACCGAGGGCAACGAGTACCTCGACGGCCTGGCCGGCCTGTTCTGCGTCAACATCGGACACGGACGGCCCGACCTGTCGGCCGCGGCGGCCAAGCAGATGGACACCCTGGCCTTCTCCACCAACTGGGGCTTCGCCCACCCGCCGGCCATCGAGGCCGCCGAGATGATCGCCGGCTTCGCCCCCGGCGACCTGTCCGAGACCTTCTTCGTGAGCTCCGGCTCCGAAGCCGTCGAGTCGGCCATCAAGTTCGCCCGCAACTACCACCTGGCCCGTGGCGACGAGGGCCGGTACAAGGTCATCTCCCGCCACTGGGCGTACCACGGCACCACGCTCGGCGCCCTGTCGGTCACCGGCATCCCCAACTTCCGCAACCCGTACCTCCCGGCCCTGTGGGATGGCACCCGCCACGTGCCCAACACCCGCCAGTGCACCTCGCCCGCCGGCACGCCCGCCGCCGAGCTGTCGTGCGTGACGGCCATCGAGGAGATGATCCTGGCCGAGGGCCCGGAGACGGTCAGCATGGTCATCGCCGAGCCCATCCAGAACGGCGGCGGCGCCCTGGTCCCGCCGGCCGGCTACTGGCAGGAGCTGCGCCGCATCTGCGACGAGTACGGCGTGCTCCTCGTGGCCGACGAGGTCATCTGTTCGTTCGGCCGCTTCGGCCACTGGTTCGCCAGCGAACGCAACGGCGTGGTGCCCGACATGATCACCTTCGCCAAGGGCGTGACCTCGGCCTACCAGCCGCTCGGCGGCGTGGTCATCCGTGGCCCGCTGGTCGAAGAGCTGTACGACTCGCCCATGGGCTCGTACGTCCACGGCTCGACCTTCGGTGGCCACCCCGTCGCCACCGCGGTGGCCGTGGCCAACATGTCGGCCATGCGCGACGAGGGCGTGCTGGAGCACGTGCTCGCCACCGAGGACTCGTTCGCGGGGAAGCTGCGGGCCATGGGCGACGCCCATCCGTCGGTGCGCGAGGTGCGCGGCACCGGCTACTTCTACGCGGTGGACATCTGCGCCGACTCGGCCACCGACCGCGACCTCAGCCCCACCCAGCAGGCCGGCCTGCAGGGCGGCGTGCTGGGCGGCTTCGTGCGCGAGGAGAAGATGACGGTGCGCCCCGACGACCGGGGCTACACCGGCCTGACCATCTCGCCGCCGCTGGTGGCCGACGACGCGGTCATCGACGACCTGGTGGCCCGGGTCGACCGGGTGGCCGACCGGGTCGACGCGTGGCTGGCTGAGAACGAGTAGCTGGCCGAGAACGAGTAGCTGGCGGACAACGACTGACCGCCGGAAACGACGAGACAGGACGAGGGGGAACCGACGTGAAGGACCTGAAGGTCGACGGACTGGGCATGGTGTACGAGCTGCCGAAGGGCGGCTCGGTCCAGGCCCTGCACGACGTGTCGTTCGACCTCGAGGCCGGGCGGCTGCTGACGCTGCTCGGACCCTCGGGGTGCGGCAAGACGACGCTGCTCAACATCATCGCCGGGTTCCTGGCGCCCACCTCGGGCTCCGTGACCCTCGGTGGCGACCCCATCACCGGGCCGGGCCAGGAACGGGGCATGGTGTTCCAGCAGGGGGCGCTCTTCGAGTGGCAGAGCGTGGCCCAGAACGTGGCCTTCGGGCCGCGGATGAACCGGAAGAAGCGGTCCGAGACCAACGAGCTGGTCCAGGACCTGCTGTCGACCGTCGGCCTCCAGGGCTTCGGCGACAAGGCCGTCTACGAGCTGTCGGGCGGCATGCAGCAGCGCGTCGCCCTGGCCCGGTGCCTGGCCAACGACCCCGAGGTCATCCTCATGGACGAGCCGCTCGGCGCCCTCGACGCCCTGACCCGGGAGAAGATGCAGGGCCTCATCCTGAAGCTCTGGCAGGAGACCGGCAAGACGATCATCCTCGTCACCCACAGCGTCGAGGAGGCCCTCTACCTGGGCGACCGGCTCTTCGTCATGGCGCCCCGCCCGGGCCGCGTCGAGCGCGAGTACGAGCTTCCGTTCGCCGAGAAGGGCCTGCACGTCGACCCCCGGGAGATGAAGGCCTCGCCGGAGTTCATCGACAAGCGCGAGGAACTGCTCTCGCTCATCTGGGAGATGGAGGAGCAGATCATGGGCCACGAGGGGGCGATGTCGTGAGCGTCGTGGACCGACTCACCGGCCGCAAGGGCGCCGATGCCCGCAAGACCGTCACCTTCGGCGACGCCAGCGAGGTGCGCGGCGCCCCGCTGTGGAGCGTCACCTCGCTGCTGTTCGTCGGCCTGGTGTGGTGGTGGATCAAGCGGGGACCGGAGCCCATCATCAACGACCGGACCTTCCCGTCGATGCGCCAGACCTGGGACGCCTTCTTCGAACTGGTCGACATCGGGTACCGCCGGGTCGGCCTGTGGGACCACACCTGGGCCAGCCTGTGGCGGGTGCTCAAGGGCCTCGTCTACGGCGTGGTCGTCGGCGTGCCCGTCGGCTTCGCCATGGGCCTGTCGAACCGCCTGCGCGGCATCTTCGACCCCATCGTCGAGCTGCTGCGCCCCGTGCCGCCGCTGGCCCTGCTGCCGCTGTTCATCGTGTGGTTCGGCATTGGCGAGGGCTCGAAGGTCAACCTGCTGTTCTTCGCCGCCGTGTGGATCATGGTCATCGCGGCCCGGGCCGGCGTGCTCGGCGTGCGGGGCTCCAAGGTGCACGCCGCCTACTCGCTGGGCGCCAACAAGTGGCAGATCCTGCGCTACGTGATCCTGCCCAACGCCCTGCCCGACATCTTCACCGGCATGCGCGTCGCCCTCGGCGTGTGCTGGGGGACCCTGGTGGCCGCCGAGCTGACCGGCACCACGACCGGCCTCGGCGCCATGATCTTCGCCGCCTCGAAGTTCTTCCGGATGGACATCGTGGTCGTGTCGATCATCATCATCGGGGTCATCGGCGTGGCCATGGACCTCACCATGCGGTTCCTGGAGAAGCGCCTCATCCCCTGGCGGGGCAAGGGCTGACCGGGACCGGGGAGCCGGCCCTCGTGTCGACCGACCTGGCGCCGCTGGTCGCCGACTGGCGCCGCCGCGCCGCAGCCGACCCCGCACGGGTGGTGCTGGCCGACCTCGGCGACCCGCGGGCCGACTTCGCCGCCATCGAGCTGGTCGACGAGGGACTGGTCCAGCCGGTCCACCCGATCGTGGATCCCGACGACGAGCGGCAGGCCGAGGCGATCGGGCGGGCCACCGCGGCCGGCCTGGACCCGTCCGACCCGGTCGTGGCGGCCGCCGTACTGGTCCGGTCCGGCGTGGCCGACGCCGCGGTGGCCGGGGCGTCGCGGTCCACGGCCGACGTGCTCCGTGCCGGGCTGAAGGTGCTGGGCGTGGCTCCCGGCGCCGACGTGGTGTCCAGCAGCTTCCTGATGCTGCTGGCCGACGGCCGGGCGGTGGCCTACGGCGACTGCGGGGTCGTGCCCGATCCCAACGCCGTCCAGTTGGCGTCGATCGCGGCGTCGACGGCCGACACCTGGTCGGCTCTGGTCGGTATTGGTGCCGGCACCGGCGACCGGGCGCCGCGGGTGGCCATGCTGTCGTTCTCGACGAAGGGAAGCGCCGAGCACCCGCGGGTCGACAAGGTCCGCGAGGCGACCCGCCTGCTGGCCGATGCCCGCCCCGACCTGGACGTCGACGGCGAGCTGCAGTTCGACGCCGCCATGGTGCCGGCCGTGGCCGCCGCCAAGGCGCCGGGATCGTCGGTGGCCGGGGCGGCCGACGTGCTGGTCTTTCCCGACCTGGACAGCGGCAACATCGCCTACAAGGTCACCGAGCGCCTCGGCGGCGCCCGTGCCTACGGGCCGCTGCTGCAGGGCCTCGACGGCGTGCTGCACGACCTGTCCCGGGGCTGCTCGGCGGCCGACATCGTGGACGTCGCCGTGATCGCCGGGCTCCAGGCCCACGCCGCCGGCTGACCGGGCCCCTTCGTCGGCCACCTGTAGCCAGGATCCGCTCCGAGGAACCCCGGGAACCCCGTGCCGCTGTCCGCCGTCCTGCTGGTTCTGGTCTCGACGGTCCTGCACGCCGGCTGGAACGCCCGCCTCCACAAGGGTGGCGACCCGGAGGTCGTCATCGCGCTGGCCTACCTGTTCGTCGGGATCGTGCTGCTGCCCGCGGCGGTGGTCGACCCGCCGGGCGAGGTGGTGGGCTGGCTGCTGGCGTCGTCGGTGGCCCAGGGCCTGTACATGGGCCTGCTCGGGTCGGCGTACCGGACGGGCAGCCTCGGCGTGGCCTACCCGATCTCACGGGGGACCGCCCCGCTGCTGGTCGGCCTCGGCGGCTGGCTGCTGCTGGACGAGACGCCGTCGGTGGCCACCGTGGTCGGCCTGGTGGTCCTGGTGGTCGGCCTGCTGGCCCTGGCCGGGGTGGGGGCGCAGCGGGCCGAACGCCGGGCCGTGGTGCTGGCCGCCATCACCGGGCTGTGCACGGTGGCCTACTCCCTGGTCGACGCCGATGCCGTCGACCAGACCGGAGCGCTGGGCTACCTGTCGGTGGTCATGGTGCTGAGCTCGCTGGGGGTGCTGGTCGTCCGTCGCCCCGACGTGGCCCGGCTCCGATCCGGCGTCAGCGACTCGGTGCTGGTCGGACTTGGTCAGGGAGGCGCCTACGCCCTGGTCCTGCTGGCCTTCCAGCGGGCCCAGGCCGGGCAGGTGGCCGGCCTGCGCCAGGTGTCGGTGGTGCTCGGCGTGATGCTCGCCCGCGAGGCGCTCGGGCCACGGGCCATGTGGGGGGCGGTGCTCGTCACCGTCGGTGCCGCGCTCGTGGTCTGGTGATGGGTGGTCTGGTGAGGCGATCTGGCGGCCTCTCTCACCGGTGGCGAACGGGCACTAACTGGAACGTGAGAGCCTCTAACGCTAGGATCCGGCCATGAGCCGACGGACGCTGGACACCGCACAGGTCGTCGACGCGGCGTCGGTCCTCGCCGACGACGAGGGCCTCGACGCCGTCACCCTCACCCGGGTCGCCGAACGCCTCGGCGTGCGCCAGCCGGCCCTCTACCGGCACGTCGACAGCTACGACGCCCTCATCCGGGCCCTCGGTCTGCGGGGCCGGGAGATCCTCGCCGCCCGCCTCGGAGAGGCCGCCGTTGGTCTGGCCGGCGACGACGCGGTGCGGGCCATGGGTCGGGCCTGGCGGGCCATGGTCCGCGACCACCCCGGCCTGTACGCGGCCACCGACCGCTACCCGTGCGCCGGCGACGCCCAGCTGGAGGACGCCGTCGAACGGGTCGTCCAGGTGCTCGGACAGGCGCTGGCCGCCTACGGCCTCGGCGACGCCGAACGGGTGCACGCGGCGCGGTCGATGCGCAGCGCCTTCCACGGCTTCGCCCACCTCGAGTCCGGCGACGGCCACCCCCATCCCGTCGACCTCGACGACAGCTTCGACCGGCTCGTCGACCTGTTGTGCGCCGGCATCCGCCAGATGGCCGTCGTGCCCGCCTGACCCGGCCGCCCGCCTTCCGCCGCCCACCTGAGAGATCCCACGAGGAACCGCCCGTGACCCGCCTCGGATTCGTCCTGGACTCCGGCAGCTGCATCGGCTGCCATGCCTGCACCGTCGCCTGCAAGAGCGAGCACGACGTGCCGCTCGGCGTCAACCGCACCTGGCTCAAGTACGTCGAGACCGGCTCGCACCCCGACACCGACCGGGCCTTCTCGGTCATGCGCTGCAATCACTGCGACGACGCCCCGTGCATGACCATCTGCCCGACCTCGGCGCTTCACCGCACCGACAACGGGGTGGTCGACTTCCAGGACGACGACTGCATCGGCTGCAAGGCCTGCATGAACGCGTGTCCGTATGACGCCATCTACCTCAACCCCGAGACCAAGACGGCGCACAAGTGCAACTTCTGCAACCACCGCCTCGAAGACGGGCTCGAACCCTCGTGCGTCATCGTGTGCCCCACCCAGGCCATCCGGGTCGGCGACCTCGACGACCCCGACAGCGAGATCGCCCGCCTCCACGCCGACGGCGGCCTGGTGCGCTCGCCGGAGCAGAACACCCGGCCCAAGGTCGTCTACACCGGCGCCACCGCCTCGTCGCTGGATCCGCTGGCCTCGGCCATCGCCCCCGACGGGATGATCTGGGCCGACACCACCCCCGCGCACTCCACGCCGACGCCGGTGGCGCTGTCGGCCGCCCCCGACCGCACCGACGGCGAGGCCATGGCCCGGACCGCCTACACCACCCAGCACCCGCCGGTCTGGGGTTCGATGGTGTCGGGCTACCTCGTCACCAAGGCCATCGCGGCGGGCGTGATGCTGGTGGCCGCCCTGCTGGTGGCCCTCGGCCACGGGGACGACACCCTCGTCAGTACCGCTCCGGCCATGGTGGCCGGCGCCATGCTGGCCGCCACCGGCGCCCTGCTGGTCGGCGACCTCAAGCAGCCGAAGCGCTTCCTGTACCTCATCACCAGGGGCAACCGCACCTCGTGGTTGGTCAAGGGGGCGTATGTGCTAGGGGCCTTCGCCGCCTGCCTCGCCGCCTGGTGGATCGCCGGCCTGGCCGACGCCGGCGGTGCCCTTCCGTGGCTGGCCGTGCCCACGGTGCTGCTGGCCCTCGGGACGGCCGGGTACACGGCGTTCCTGTTCGGCCAGTGCGAGGGGCGCGACCTGTGGCAGCAGCCCATCCTGCTGCCGCTGCTCCTGGCCCAGGCCGTCGTCGCCGGTGGTGCCACCTATTCGGTGCTCGACCTGTTCGCCGACGTGCCCGGCACGGCCGCCATCCAGTGGACCCTCCTGGGAGGCCTGGTGGCCAACGGCCTGCTGGTCCTGGCCGAGTTCCGGGGGAGCCACAGCCGCCACGTGGCCATGGCGCTGGCCGAGATGACCGACGGCATCGGCCGCCGGTCGTTCCGCCACTGGCGCCTCGACGGCCTCGCCATGCCGCTGGTGCTCGTGGTCGTGTCGATCGCGCTCGGTGCCGACGACCCGCTGCTGCCCGCCGTGGCCGCCCCCTTCGTGCTCCACGGCCTGTTCGCCTACGAGGACGCCTACGTCCGGGCCGGCCAGACGGTTCCCCTCTCGTAGGGCCCCCGCCCGCAGACCCTTCGCTCGACGACCCCCCGGTGACCCGATGACCGACACCCTGTCCAGCTACCCGCCCGAGGAGTCCTGGGACCACGTCGAGTCCCTCGACCCGGCCGCCTGGCCCACGAAGGTGCGCCGCGCCCACCGCCTCGTGCCCACCACCTGCTTCAACTGCGAGGCCAACTGCGGCCTGCTGGCCTGGGTCGACAAGTCGACGGGTCGGATCACCAAGTTCGAGGGCAACCCGGTGCACCCGGCCAGCCGGGGCCGCAACTGCGCCAAGGGCCCGGCCACCATCAACCAGGTCGAGGACCCGGAGCGGATCCTCCATCCCATGAAGCGGGTCGGCGACCGCGGCGAGGGCCTCTGGGAGCGCATCTCCTGGGAGCAGGCCCTCGACGAGATCGGCGACCGCATCGGGGCGGCGTTCCGCGAGGACCGCCACCACGAGGTCATGTACCACGTGGGCCGGATGGGCGACGACAGCTATATGGAGCGGGTGCTCCACAGCTGGGGCATCGACGGCCACAACAGCCACACCAACATCTGCTCCAGCGGCGCCCGGGTGGGCTACGCCTCGTGGATGGGCTTCGATCGCCCGTCGGCCGACTTCGCCAACGCCGAGGTCATCTTCCTCATCTCGTCGCACCTCGAGGCCGGCCACTACTTCAACCCGCACGCCCAGCGGATCATCGAGGGCCAGAAGAACGGCGCCACCGTCGTCTGCGTCGACCCCCGCCTGTCCAACACGGCGGCCAAGGCCGACCACTGGCTGTCGCCGTGGCCCGGCACCGAGGCGTTCCTGCTGCTGGCCATCGCCCGCCTGCTGCTCGAGGCCGACACGTGGGACGCCGCCTTCTTCGAGCGGTGGGTCAACTGGGAGACCTTCCTCCGCGAGGCCCGTCCCGACCTCGAGTGCACGTTCGCCAACGTGCGCCAGGCCCTCATCGACCAGTACGCCGAGTACACGCCGTCCGAGGCGGCGCGGGTGTGCGGCGTGGAGGAGTCGACCATCCGCGAGGTGGCCGCCGTCATCGGCCGGGGCCTCGGGAAGTTCGCCTCGCACACCTGGCGGGCCTCGTCGGCCGGCAACGAGGGCGGCTGGATGGTGTCGCGGTGCCTGCAGTTCCTGAACGTGCTGACCGGTTCGGTGGGCACCGAGGGCGGCACCAACGCCAACGGCTGGAACAAGTTCATCCCTGTCACCCCCATCCACCCCGAGCCGCAGGGCCGGTGGAACGAGATGCAGTGGCCGATCGAGTACCCGCTCACCCACCACGAGCTGTCGATCCTGCTGCCCCACTTCCTCAAGGCCGGGCGGGGCCGCATCGACACCTACTTCACCCGCGTCTACAACCCGCTGTGGACCAACCCGGACGGGTTCACGTGGATGGAGGCGTTGCGCGACCCGGAGATGATCGGTTGCCACGTGGCGCTGACCCCCACCTGGAACGAGTCGGCGTGGTTCGCCGACTACGTCCTGCCCATGGGCATCGCCTCCGAACGGCACGACGTGGCCAGCTTCGAGACCCACAACGGTCGGTGGATCGGCTTCCGCCAGCCGGTGGCCCGCCGCCACCGCGAGCTGGACGGCGAGACGTTCGACCGCACCCACGAGGCCAACCCCGGCGAGGTGTGGGAGGAGCAGGAGTTCTGGATCGACCTGTCGTGGCGGATCGACCCCGACGGGTCGCTGGGCATCCGCTCGCAGTTCGAGAGCCGTGACGAACCGGGGACGCCGCTGTCGTTGGACGAGTACTACTCGATGTTGTTCGAGGGCTCGGTGCCCGGCCTGCCCGAGGCGGCCGAGGCCGTGGGGCTCACGCCGCTGGAGTACATGCGCCGCAAGGGCTCGTTCTCGCTGCCCGGCGACCAGTACCGGGTGTACGAGCGCGACGTGCCCGAGGCGGACCTGGCTGGCGCCGAGCGCGACGCCGACGGGGTGTGGCGTCGGCCCGGTACGGCCGGCTCGCACGGGTCGCTGGAGGACATCCGGGGGCACATGCCGTTCATCGGCGACGGCTCGCCGGCCATCGACGTGGACGGGGAGGCCAAGTTCGGCTTCCCGACGCCGTCCAAGAAGCTGGAGTTCTTCTCCGAGACGCTGCGCGACTGGGGCTGGCCCGAGTATTCGATGCCGGCGTTCATCCGGAGCCAGGTCCACTGGGAGGACCTGGACATGTCGGCCGGCGAGCGGATCCTCGTGCCGACCTTCCGCATTCCGACCCTGATCCACACCCGGTCGGCCAACAGCCAGTGGCTGAACGAGATCAGCCACCGCCACCCGCTGTGGCTGCACCCCTCGGACGCCGAGCAGTTGGGCATCGAGGAGGAGGGCCTAGTGCGGATCACGACCCGGACCGGCCACTTCGTGATCCACGCCTGGCGGACCGAGGGCATCCGGCCCGGCGTCGTGGCCGCCAGCCACCACATGGGCCGCTGGCGTCTGGAGGACGACGCCGCCCGGTCGTGGGGGGCCGGCAAGGCCTCGATCGAACGGGACGACGACGGCCGTTGGCGGCTACGCCGTGAGCACGACCACGGGCCGTACGAGAGCGACGAGCCGGACACCGGCCTGATCTGGTGGACCGACACCGGCGTGCACCAGAACCTGACGTTCCCCGTCCAGCCCGACCCGATCAGCGGCATGCACTGCTGGCTGCAACGGGTGACGGTGGCGCCGGCCGAGGCGGGTGACGCCTACGGCGACGTGGTGGTCGACACCGAGGCGTCGCACCGGATCTTCGAGGAGTGGCTGGCCAAGACCCGGCCCGGTCCCGGGCCCGGCAACCTGCGGCGCCCCCTGTGGTTCGCCCGCCCGGTCAAGCCCCTGGCCACCGCCTACCGCTACGAGGGCTGACGTCCCTCCCCGGATCCTCCTCTGGAGGATCCAGGAGCGCCGTCGACCGCAGTGTCGGTGTATGAAAACCTCCATGTGAGTACTCTACCTCTGTAGGATTGCCGACATGGTCGGCACCGTGCACCACGACGTCCTCCGGAGGATCGGGCCGATCTTCCGATCGGGTGATGCGGTCGCCGCGGGCGTGTCGTGGCGCGACCTGTACCGGCTGCGGGACGCTGGCGATCTCCTGGAGTTGTCGAGGGGCCTCTTCCAGGTGGCCGAGGCGGCCGGTGTCGACGACATCGACTTCATCACCGTCTCGGCCCGGGTGCCCGGGGGAACGATCTGCCTGGATTCTGCGCTCGCCCACTGGGACCTGGTCGACGAGATCCCACCGGTCGTCCATGTCGCGGTCGCCACCGGCGCACACCGGCCGAGGATCGACCATCCGCCCACCGAGGTCCACGTGTTCGGTGCCGCCACATTCGACCTGGGTCGGATCGAGGTCGTCCACGGCGAGCGGGAGCGGTTCTGGATCACGAACCGCGAGCGGACGGTGGTCGATGCGTTCCGACTTCGGCATCTCGTCGGCGAGGGTCTGGCCTACGAGGGGCTGCGACGGTACCTACGGGCAGAACCCGACCTCCCTGCGCTCACCGAGTTCGGTGGCCGTCTCCGTGCCGGGGAGGCGTTCACGGTGGCGCTGCGTCTCCTCCTGTCGTGAGTCCGGTCAGCCGGTCGACCCCGGGCGGTCGGGCCTACCTCGACCTCCAGCGCCTGGCCAGGAGGACGGGGCGGCCGACCGATGAGGTGCTCCGGACCCACGTGCTCGATCGGTTCCTGTGGCGGGTCGCCAACTCCCGACTCCGGGACGACCTGGTCCTCAAGGGCGGCCTGCTCCTGGCTGCGCTCGGTGCTCGCCGGCCGACCGCCGACGTCGATCTGTTGGCCCGCGGCCTTCCGGGAGACCACGCGTCCGTCGCGGCGATGGTGGCCGAGGTCCTCGCCGTCCCGAGCGATGACGGGGTCGCCTTCGCGACCGACCGGATCGACACGTCGGTGATTCGGGAGGGTGACCGGTACCCGGGGGTGCGCGTGGTGGTGCCTGCGACCATCGACCGCGCGAAGGCGGTCCTCCGGGTCGACGTGAACATCGGCGACCCCGTGACCCCGGGACCGATGACCGTCCGGTATCCGGCGCTCCTGGGGGAACCGTTCGAGCTCACGGGTTCGCCGGTGGAGACCGTCCTCGCGGAGAAGATCGCCACGATGCTCGAACGTGGGGCGTTGACGACCCGGGAGCGGGACTTCGCAGACGTCCACCTCCTCAGCGGCCGGTTCGAGGTCGAGGGTCGGATGCTGGTGCGCGCCCTCGCCGCGACGCTGGCCCATCGAGGTTCGGAACCTCGCGACCTGGAAGTCGCCCTCGCGGGCCTCGGAGAGCGACGGCAGGCCAACTGGACCGCGTTCCTCGGCCGTGCCGGGCTGTCCGCTGACCTGACGTCCTCGTACCAGGCCGTCATTGAGGGCATCGTCGACTTCGCCCAGCCGGCGCTCGACGGCCGGGTCGACGGAGCGACGTGGAATCCGACGCGCCGTCGCTGGCAGGCCGACGGGCCATAGAGGCCAGTCCCAGAGGCCGGTTCTAGAGATACGCGTGGGCCGTGAGGTCGGCGGGGACGACCGAGTCGACGACGGCCCGCAGCGTCGAGTCGAACACGGCGGGAAGGTCGGCGGCCTCGGCGAGTGCCTCGACGGTGGCCGGGTCGAGGTCGGCGGCCTCGCCGTCGGGTCCCCCGTCGGCCAGCACCGTGGTCCGGCGCAGCGCCTCGGGCGTGAGGTCGTCGCGCAGGGCGGCCACGATGAACCCGCCCACGCAGGCGGTGATGGCCCGCATGGCGTCACGGGCCGCCGTGCCGACCACGCCGGCGTCCTGGAGCTCGCGGGCCATGGCCAGCTCGAGGCGACGGGCGTGCAGGGTCGACGCACCGTGGGCGGCGGCCAGGCGGGTGACCTCGCGATGGTCCAGCGAGGTCCGCCAGATGAGCCGGGCCACCTCGAGCACGCGCTCGCGTGCCGTCCCGCCGTCGACGGGGGTGCGGGCCATCCGTTCGCCGTGGCGACGGACCAGCGCGGTGACCAGGTCGTCGCGGTTGCCGACGTGCCAGTAGATGGTGGTGGTGGCCACCCCCAGCTCGGCGGCCAGGCGGCGCATGGTCAGGGCGTCGGCACCCTCGGCCTCGACGAGGGCGATGGCGCGGTCGAGGATCTCGTCGGCCTCCAGCCCGGCGCGGCGACCGGGTCCGGTGCCGACCCGGTCCCCGTTCGTGGCCCCCTCGTCGTTCGTTGACACTGCGTCTCCGTCTCGGATTCCTGCGTCCGGGTTGCCATCCGGCGCGATCTCTGCGACAGTGTACAAGAGATCATGTGACGCTGTCCAAGAGGGAGCGGCGTCCGAAGCCCGGGCGACGCCCGGAGGACCCGGAGGAATGTCGATGGAACGGGAAGTCAGCACCGGGAGCGAGCCGTACATCGTCGTCTCGTCCGACACGCACGCCGGCCTGCAGTGCGAGGAGTACCGCGAGTACCTCGACCCGGCCCTGCACGCCGAGTTCGACGACTACGTGGCCGAGCGCCACGAGCACCGCCGTGTCGCCGAGGAGCTCAACGGCGAGTTCGTCGAGCAGTGGGAACGCGAGAACGAGTGGGGCCTGAAGGGCGCCTACGACCCCGAGGTGCGCGACCCCGTGCTCGACGCCGACGGCGTGGCCGGCGAGATCATCTTCGCCGACGGCGACGCCGTCACCGGCCAGGAGTCGCCGCCCTTCGGCGCCGGCCTGGCCGCCGGGCAGATCACCGACCCCCGCCAGGCCTTCGGCGGCGCCCGGGCCCACAACCGCTGGCTGGAGGAGTTCTGCGCCACCGACCCGGTGCGCCGCGCCGGCGTGGCCCTCGTGCCCGTGGTCCACGACGTCGACGAGGCCGTCAAGGAGGTCGAGGCCCTGGCCGGCAAGCCCGGCATCCGCGGCGTCATGGTCCCGACCCTCTGGCACGGCCACCCGCCGTACGGCTCCGACCACTACGACCGCTTCTGGGCCGCGTGCGCCGATGCCGGCCTGGTCGTCCACACCCACTCCGGCGAGGCCGACTTCGACGCCTACGGCGAGAACGTGGCCATGTACATCTCCGAGGTCCCGTTCTGGACCCACCGGATCCTGTGGCAGCTCCTGTTCTCCGGGAAGTTCGACAAGTACCCGAACCTGCGGTACGCCGTCGTGGAGTGCGGCTCGTACTGGGTCGGCGACCTGCTGTGGAAGGCCGACGTCAACTTCGGCGCCAGCTTCAAGGTCAAGAAGATGGGCTCGCGGATGAAGGGCCTGATCTCCCGGCTGCCGTCGGAGTACTTCGGGGACAACGTCTTCATCGGGGCGTCGACCATGTCGCGCGAGGAGGTCCGTCGCCGCCACGTCAACGGCATCGACGCCCTCATGTGGGGCACCGACTACCCGCACCCCGAGGGGTCGTGGCCCAACACCCGGGCCCGCCTGAAGAACGACTTCCAGGACGCCACCATCGAGGACACCCGGCGCCTGCTCGGCCTCAACGCGGTGGACTGCTACGGCCTGGACGAGGCCGGCCTGCAGGCCGTGGCCGACCGCATCGGCCCGACCCCCGAGGACCTGGGCCAGTCCCTGGACGACCGGACGCCGGCCGATGCCACCCGGACGGCCCGCTGGTGGCTGGACGAGTACGGCTGCGAGATGCAGTACGCCTGAGCGAGGGAGAGCCAGTCATGAGCGAGCACCACGTCGTCATCTCGGCCGACACCCACTGTGGGGCCGGGCTGTGGGACTACAAGGAGTACCTGCCGTCGAAGTACCACGCGGACTTCGACGAGTGGGCCACCGGCATCGAGGAGACGGAGCGGCGGACCGCCGAGGCGTTCAAGGACGCCGACCGGTCCCCGCTGAACGTCGGCGTCGACGGCGATCCGGCCGTGGACGGCAACCGGAACTACGACTCCGACCGGCGCCTGCGCGAGCAGGAGGCCGACGGGGTGGTGGCCTCCGTGCTGTTCCCCAACACCCAGCCCCCGTTCGCCCCGGCGGCGGCCAGCCAGTTCGAGGCACCCGCCTACAGCGATGACATGGACCACCGGTGGGCCGGCCTGAAGGCCCACAACCGGTGGCTGCTGGACTTCGTGTCGCAGGCCCCCGAGCGCCGGGCCGGCATCTGCCAGATCTTCCTCGGTGACGTCGAGGGTTCGGTGGCCGAGATCAAGTGGGCGGCCGAGAACGGCCTGCGTGGTGGGGTCCTCGTGCCGGGCACGCCGCCCGACTCGCCCTTCGAGCCGCTGTACGCCAAGAAGTACGAGCCCATCTGGGCGGCGGCCGAGGCCTGTGAGATGCCGCTGAACCACCACTCCGGTGGCGCCACGCCCAACTTCGGCAACCACTTCCCGGCGTCGCTGGCCATGTTCATGCTCGAGGTCACCTGGTGGAGCCAGCGGGCCCTGTGGCACCTCATGTTCTCCGGCGTCTTCGAGCGCCATCCCGACCTGCAGTGGGTGAACACCGAGACGGGCACGGCCTGGGTGCCCGAGACCCTCGCCAAGCTGGACTCGTTCCACGAGCGGATGAAGTACTCCGAGTACGGCTCGGAGGCCATCTTCGGCGGCATGGCCGTCGCCGGGATGTCGCTCATCCCCAGCGAGTACTGGCAGCGCCAGTGCCACGTGGGGGCCAGCTTCCTGCGTCCCAGCGAGACCGACGTGGTGCGGGAGATCGGGGCCCACAAGGTCATGTGGGGCTCGGACTATCCGCACATCGAAGGCTCGCACCCGAACACCGACGAGCACCTCCGCCTCACCTTCGGTCGGATGACCGAGGAGGAGGCCACCAAGGTGCTGACCACCAACGCGGCGAAGCTCTACAAGTTCGACGTGGCCGCCCTGCAGGCCCTGGCCGACGAGCACTGCCCGACCAAGGCCCACGTGGCGTCGGGCATCGACTACGCCGAGGTGCCCGACACCGCCAAGGGCTGCCCCGGCATGGCCCCGCAGAACCAGGTGCCGCCCGTCCCGATCGTGGCCGCCTGATGGGCGCCGGGACGGACGAGGCGAAGACCATGGTGCCCCTGGAGGTGGCCGGCTCGGTCGCCGTCGTCACCGGAGGGGCCAACGGCATCGGCCGCGGCATCGTCCGGGCGCTGCTGGAGGCCGACGCCACCGTCGTGGTGGCCGACATCGAACAGGACGTGCTCGACACCACGGTGGCCGCCCTCTCGGCCAGCCACCCGGGCCGGATCACCGGCGTGGTCACCGACGTCACCGACGACGACTCGACCGATGCCCTGGCCGACCACGTCTTCGCCGCCCACGGACGCTGCAACCTGCTGTTCAACAACGCCGGAGTGGGCTCCGGCGGTGGCGGACGCATGTGGACGCACGAGCCCAACGACTGGCGCTGGTGCTACTCGGTGAACGTCTTCGGCGTGGCCAACGGGATCATGTCGTTCGTGGGCCGGATGCTGGAATCCGGCGAACCGGGACACGTCGTCAACACGTCGTCCGGTGACGGTGGCTTCGCCCCGGTGCCCAACGCCGGCGTGTACGCCTCGTCCAAGGCGGCCGTCAGCTGCCTGACCGAGGCACTCGCCCACCAGCTGGCCGAGGACTCCGACCGGGTGGGGGCGTCGGTCTTCTACCCGTCGGGCGGGCTCATGGACACGGGTCTGTTCACCTCGCAGCGCAACCGACCTGCCGAGCTCGAGCGGGTCCGTGGCGGCACCGGACGGAAGTCCATGAGCTTCCAGGAGATGAAGGGCCTGCTGGAGAAGTCGGGCCGCGACGTGAAGGTCGCCGACCTCGACGAGATGGGCCGCTGGGTGGTCGAGTGCACGGTCCGCCGGCAGTACATCATCGGCCGGGACCTCGACGACACCGTCGACCTGCTCCGCCGTCGGGCCGACGCCATCGCCACCCTCGACCTGCCGCCCCACCACCAGATGGGGCTCTGAACCCCGGGCTCCTCGGACCCGTCCGGACCCGTCCGGGCCCCCGCCGCGCTCAGCGGGAATGGGCGCCCGACAGCTTCGACACCAGCCCCTCGTCGTTGGCGGGACGGTTGCGGGCCAGGAACGCCCCGGCGTCGGCCAACACGAACTGCCCGGTGACGCAGCGGGCCAGGTCGCTGGTCAGGAAGACGGCCATGCGGGCCAGCTCGTCGTGCTCGACCATGCGCCGGAGTGGCGTCGAGGCCACCAGTGACGCCACCCGGTCCTCGGTGAACGCGGCGGCCACCGTCTCGGTCAGCGTCGTGCCCGGCGCCATGGCGTTGACGCGGATCCCCTCGGGGCCCAGCTCGACGGCCATGGTGGTGACCAGGTGGTTGACCGCCGCCTTCGCCGCCGCGTACACGGCGTTGTAGGGGGCCGGCCGGGTCGTCTCCCCGGACGTCACGAACAGGATCGTGGCGTCGTCACGCTCGCCGTCGGGACCGGCGGGCCGGGCCAGCATCGCCTCGGCCTCGGCGCGGGCACACAGGGCGGCCACCACCAGGTTCTGGTCGACGATGTCCCGCCAGTCGTCGGCCCGGTTGGCCACGAACGGCTTGGGGCGGCGTCCGGCGGGGAGCATGCCGACGTTGTTGACGGCCACGTCCAGCCCGCCGAGCCGCTCGACGGTGGTGGACACGAGGGCGTCGACGGCGTCGTCGTCCCGGCAGTCGGCGGGGACGGCCACGGCCGAGCCGGTTCCCCCGGTGGCGGCCACCTCGTCGGCGATCTCGGCGACGACCGCCTCGGCCCGTTCGGCGACCAGGTCGTTGACGGCCACCGCGGCGCCGGCCCGGGCCAGCCAGCGGGCCACCTCGCGGCCGATCCCGGCCCCGGCCCCGGTGACCAGGGCCCGACGGCCGGTGTGGTCGATGGCGACGGCCATCACGCGGCCCCGCCGGTCAAGAGGGCGAGGACCTCGTCGACCACGCCGTCGGCCCGACGTCGGATCTCGTCGGGGTCGACGCCGCCGATCGGATGGGCGACCGACACGACCCTCAGGTCGGACAGGCCCAGGTCGGTCGCGGTCTGGTCGGCGAGCTCACGTAGGGCACCGGTGGCGACCAGCACCGTGGGTCGGCCGGCGGCCTCGAGGTGGACGGAGTCGTGGACACTCCACGACGTGCAGCTCCCTCAATCGGCGGTGCCGGTGAGGATGACGTCGACCTCCTCGGCGAGCAGGCCCAGCACCTGGTCGGAGCAGGCGATGGCGGCGTTCTTCGTCTCGGTGCGGACCACCGTCGCGCCGGTGCGTTCGACCAGGCGGTCGGCCAGGCGCTCGAGGAGCACGTCGGCGTTGGGCTTGCGGTTGTCGAGGATGCCGATGCGTCGCCCGGCCAGCACGGGTGGCGACGGGGCGAGCTCGGCCGGCGCCTGGGCGACGCCGCCGTCGGGTCGGTGGATCAGCACGATCGGGGTCCTGTCTCGTCGAGGGGAACGGTCACGGTGCGGGTCATGCCCCAGCTGGGGACCACCGAGCTGTGCTTGCCGGGGCCGCCCACCACCATCACCCGGATGTTGTCGGGGTGCTCGGTCATGGGCGCCGGGTCGTCGTCGGCCAGGCGGTTCATCCACGGTGCCCAGGCCCGGAGCTGGAAGGCCTGCTTCAGCTCGGCGGCCGGCAGGCGGGCCTTCTGGAACAGGTAGGACGACACGTCGCGTCGCGACCAGCCGGCCGCCGCGCAGGTGGCGGCGTGCTCGGGGCACAGCAGCACCAGGTACTCGCCCTGGCTGATGCAGGCGTTGTTCTGGGCTGTGGTGGCCATGGCCGAGGCCACCTTGTCGAGGATGCGGGCCGGGTCGTCCGACTCCATGTCGTGCACGTTGTGGGGTGCCTCGCCGCAGTGGACGGTGACCGCCGAGGGAGCGTCCACTCCGACGGCCGACGGGTAGGCGGGCCACGGCGAGGCGCCGGCGTTCTCGGCCACGCAGAGGCCGTACTTGGTCGGTCCGCCCTGGGTCGAGGCGTCGCCGTCGCCGGGCGTGGCGCCGGCCACGTGGAGCAGGACCAGGCGCAGGGCCCGGCCGGTGGCGGCGTTGGCCCGGTTGCCGGGGCCGAGGGCGCCGAGTCCGCCGTGGTAGCCGGCGGTGCGGGCCACCTCGCCGTGCACGACGACGAGGGGGGCCACGTTGTGGGTGGTGGCGTTGACGCCGCGCAGGTTGACCTCGGGTCGGGCCAGGGCGCGGACGGCGGCCACGAGGACGGGGAGGTGTTCGGGTCGGCAACCGGTCATCACGGCGTTGACGGCGAGGGTGCGGCGGGTGGCCTCGCCGAAGCGGGGCGGCAGCACGGCCACCACCTCGTCGGGATCGGCGTCGGGGCAGCCGGCGAGCATGGCGTCGACCCGCTCGGGGGTGGGGGCGACCAGCGGCAGGCCGTCGCCCCAGCCGTGGGCGGCCAGCGCGTCGACGAGGTCCTCGCCCTCCGCCACGTCGAGGAGGTCGCCGGGCAGGTCGCCGGAGGGCGCTTCGGAGGGTCGGGTGTCTACAGACATCAGACATGAGTCTGACAGGCGTTGACAGCGGTGGCAAGGCCGGGTTGAATCGACGGCCATGGCAGCACGTCGAGGGGTCACCGTCGAACAGGTGGCCGAGGCCGCGCTGGACCTGCTCGACGAGGCTGGACGCGTCGACGCGGTGCGCCCGGCCGCCGTCGCCGACCGCCTCGGCATCCGCAGCCAGTCGCTCTACGCCCACGTCGACGGCGCCGACGGCCTGCGCCGGCTCCTGGCCCTCCGGTGCCTCGACCAGCTGGCCGATCTGGTGACGACGGCCGCCGTGGGGCGATCGGGCCCCTACGCCGTCGAGGCCATCGTGCGCGCCCAGCTCGACTTCGCCCTCGGACATCCGGGCCGATCGGAGGCCACCGTCCACCCACCCGGCGACGACGCCGACCTGCGGGCCGCCATCGACCGGGCCGGCGGCCCCCTGCAGACCGTCCTCGCCTCGCTGGGCCTGGACGCCGACCAGCGGGTCCACTGGGTCCGCCTCCAGCTGGCCCTGACCACCGGCTTCGCCGCCCTCGTCCGCGACGGCCGCCTCACCCTCTCGCCCCGTCCGTCGACCAGCGTCGACCACCTGGTCGGCGCCCTCATGGACCAACTGCCCGTCGCCGAGGAGGCCCCCGCATGACCACCCACGACCAGCCCGTCCTGCCCTGCCTGTCGACGCTGCTCGCCGACCCGTTCTCGATCGACGGCGCCACCTTCGACGCCGCGGTCGACGCCCTCGTGGCCGCGGGGGCCGACGGCCTCTCGTGGTGGACCCTGCACGAGCTGCTGCTGGCCAACGAGGGCCTGACCGCGGATGACGTGCGGGCGAGGTTCGCCGACGCCGGGCTGACCGTGGGCTGCGTGGAGGCACTCCACGGCTGGGCCAATGCCGGGTCGACCGACGCCGCGGTGGCCGACGCCGAGCCGTGGCTGGAGCTGACCGCGGCGCACGGCGCCCCCAACCTGGTGGCCGTCTGCCTCGAGCCGGAGCTGGCGTCGGTCGACGCCGCCGCGGCCAACCTGGCCGCCGTGGCCGACCGGGCCGCCGAGGTCGACGTGACGATCTGCGTCGAGTTCCTGCCCTGGTCCGGCATCGGCGACATCAGCACCTGCTGGGACCTGCTGCAACGCACGGAGCGCACCAACGTCGGCGTCATGGTCGACTCGTGGCACTGGCACCGCCAGCCCGGTGGTCCGCACGGACGCCACGCCGAGACCCTGGCGTCGATGCCGGGCTGGGCGGTGCCGATCCTCCAGGTCTGCGATGCGGGTCCCGAGCCGTGGGACGACCCGATGGCCGAGTGCATGGCGGCCCGCCCGTTGCCCGGCGACGGCGTCGTCGACCACGGGCACCTCCTCGACCTGCTGGCCGGCATCGGCGCCACGCCCATGGTCTGTCCGGAGGTCTTCAACCGGGATCTGGTGGCCGGCGGCGTGGGACCGGCGGCAGCCCGCATGGTGGCCGCCACCCGGACCGTCCTGGCCGGTCGGTCCGACGCCCGGGCGTGACGGCGTCGGGCGGCCGCGTCTACCGTCGCGACCGGAATCCGGGAACGAGGGGATGGGTGCCATGGGGCGGATGACGAGGACCTGGTTCGGGACGTTGCTGGCGACGGCCCTGGTGGCGGCGGCCTGTGGCGGGGGTGACTCGGCCGAACCGGCGCCGACCACCGCCGCGCCGACGACGGCCGCTCCGGCCACGACGGCCGCTCCGACCACGACGGCGTCCCCGACCACGACCGAGGCCCCGGACGAGCCGTTGGCCAGCACGACGACGGCCGCCCCGACCACGACCGAGGCTCCGGACGAGCCGTTGGCCACCACGACGACGGCCGCTCCGGTCGAGACCACCACCACCACGACCATCGTGCTGACCGACTCGTTCCGGGGCGTCACCGCCGAGACCATCAAGGTGGGCTTCTCCTCGATCGACTTCGAGGGCTTCAACGAGACGTTCGGCTTCAACCTCACCTACGCCAACTACGACGACACGGTTGACGTGTACGTCGAGCACATCAACGCCACCGGGGGGATCCTCGGCCGCATGGTCGAGGTGGTCCACGCCCACTTCCTGCCCGTGGGCCCGGTGACCGCCGAGGCGGCCTGCATCGAGCTCACCCAGGACCACGAGGTGTTCGCCGTGATGAACGGCTTCGCCGGTCCCGGCGCCGAGGGGGTCAACGCCTGCTTCACCGCCACCTACGACACGATCCTCGTCGGTGGCCGACCCACCGCGGAGCAGTTGGACCAGTCCACGGCGCCGTGGATCTCGTACGACATCAGCCTCGGCCGACGGGGTCGGGCCTTCGTGAACCTGCTCGTGGAGACCGGCGAGCTCGACGACCTGGGCCCGATCCTCGTGCTCGGCGCCAACCCCGAGTACGAGCCGATGATGGACGACGTCGAGGACACCCTGGTGACGGCCGGCGCCGAGGTGCCGCTCGTGGTGGCCAACCCGAACACCGGCGACGAGGCCGCCTCGATCGCGTATCTCGAGGTGCTGCTGGAACGGGCCCGCAGCGAGGGCGTGGAGACGATCTTCACCGTCGGCGAGGCGGCCTACGCGCTGCAGTACCTGTTCACCCTGGGCGACGAGTTCACGGTGCTGATCCTCAACGGCGACTCCACCAACCGGTGGGCGGCGTCGCCGCCGGAGGGCATCGACCGGGCCGGTCGCCTGCTCACCAACAAGTCCTTCGAGGCCCACGGCGACGAGGACATGGCCGGCTGCCTGGCCATCGTGGAGGGCGGCCTCGGCCACCAGGTGCTGTCACCGGAGCTGCTCGCCGAGGGCGAGACGAACTACTGGGCGGCCGCCCAGAACACCTGCAAGTCGTTCGAGCTGTTCCGCCACATCGCCACCGCGGCGGGGCCCGACCTGACCAACGAGTCGTTCCGGGCCGCCGCCGAGGCGCTGGGCACGTTCTCGATCAGCGGGGTGCCCTACGCCTCGCTGGGCCCGGGCAAGGCCGATGCCCGTGACACCCTCACCCTGGCCGAGTGGGACCGCGACGTCGGCTTCTGGGTGCCGCTCTCGACGCCGGTCAACGTGCGCTGAATCTGGGTTCGCTGAATCCGGGTGCGCTGGATCCCGAAGCGCTGAGGCGACGTCGGCCCGGACGCGACGATGCCCGGACCAGGGGCCCGGGCACCGATCGACTGGCGGAAGGTGTGGGATTCGAACCCACGGTGACCCGGAGGCCACAACGGCTTTCGAGGCCGCCCCATTCGTCCGCTCTGGCAACCTTCCACCGACGAGGCTACTGAGGTCCCCCGGACCGGCCAACCGGACGGGCCGACCGGGCCGGCGCCGGGTGGGCGGGTCAGCGACGGTCGGCGAAGAAGTCGGTGAGCACCGCCGCACACTCCTCGGCCCGGACGCCCATGACGGTGGGGACCTCGTGGTTGAGGCGGGGGTCGGCGCCCAGGTGGTACAGGCTGCCCATGGCGCCGGCGTCGTCGTTGGCCGCCCCCCAGACCACCCGTCCCAGGCGCGACGCCCAGGCGGCGCCGGCGCACATCGGGCAGGGTTCCAGGGTCACCACCAACGTGGCGCCGTCGAGCCGCCACGAGCCCACGGCCCCGGCGGCGTCGCGCAGGGCGAGCACCTCGGCGTGGGCGGTGGGATCGCCGGTGGCCTCGCGTTCGTTGTGGCGTCGGGCCACCACGGCACCGTCCACGACCACCACGGCCCCCACGGGCACGTCGCCGGCGGCACCGGCCGCTGCGGCCTCCTCGAGGGCGACGCCCATCCAGGCGTGCAGGTCGTCGCGGCTCGGCTCGGGGTCCACGTCGGCGACCCTACGTGCGCCACCCGGGCACGGGCGCGACGGCACCCGTCCTCGAGCGTGGCGGCCAGGTGATCTGCGGCACTCCGGGAATTCCGCTGAGAGCTGCTGCCTTCCGGCCCTGACTCGGTTCACGGGCCCCGGTCGCACAGGACCCGACCGCCACACTCCAGAACGGGTGCCCCGCAACGATACCCTTGGCGCCCGGATCCCGGCCCCGGCCGGGTCCCGGAGGGATGCGAGAGCGGACGATTCGGCACGCCTGGAACGCGTGTGTGGCTTCACGGTCACCGTGGGTTCGAATCCCACTCCCTCCGCCGACCGGTGTCCCCTTCCGGAGCCCCCAGCCGAGGTTCCGTACCGAGGTTCGGTGCCGAGGTTCCACGCCGGACCCCGGTTGTAGGGTCGGCTCGTGGCCTACACCTCGCTCTACCGTCGCTACCGGCCCCGCCGGTTCGCCGAGATGCGGGGCCAGGAGCACGTCGTGGCCGCCCTGCGCAACGCGGTGGCCGACGACCGGGTCCTGCACGCCTACCTGCTGAGCGGGCCCCGGGGCACGGGCAAGACCACCGCGGCCCGCATCCTGGCCAAGGCGCTGAACTGCGTCGCCGTCGACGGTGGAGAGCCGTGCTGCGAGTGTCCGTCGTGCACGTCGATCGACGACGGCACCTCCTTTGACCTGCACGAGCTGGACGCAGCGTCCAACAACAAGGTCGACGACATGCGCGACCTGCTGGCCAAGGTCGCCCTCGGCACGCCGGGCCGTACCAAGGTGTACCTGCTCGACGAGGTCCACATGCTCACCCCGGGGGCCGAGAACGCGCTGCTCAAGACGCTGGAAGAGCCGCCCGACCACGTGGTCTTCGTGCTGGCCACCACCGAGCCCCACAAGGTGGTCGAGACCATCCGCAGCCGTTCCCAGCACCTGGAGCTGAACCTGTTGCCGGCCGACGTGCTGGAGTCGCTGGTCCGCGACGTGGTGGCCGATGCCGGCCTCGAGGTCGACGACGCGGGCATGGCCCACGCCGTGCGGGCCGGGCGGGGATCGGCCCGCGACACCCTCTCGGCGCTGGACCGTGTCGTGGCCGGTGGGGTGGGCGACGACGACGGTGCGGTGCGCGGCCTGCTGGAGGCGCTCGCCTCGGGCGACGCGGGGATCGCCCTGGCCGCCTTGGCCGACGGCATCGGTCGGGGTCGCGAGCCCCGGGTCACCGGCGAGGCGCTGCTGGCCGCCCTGCGGGAGGCCTTCCTGGTGGCCATGGGCGTGCCACCAACGCAGCTGGCCGAGGCCGACCGGGAGCGGGCGGAGTGGTTCGCCGCCGAGGTCACGCCGGCCGTCATCACCCGGGCCCTCGAGGTCCTGGGGACCGCCCTGGTCGACATGCGCCGATCGCCGGATCCCCGGGTGGACCTCGAGGTGGCCCTGGTCCGGCTCACCGCGGGCCCGTCGCCGGCCGGTGGACCGGCCACCGGGGGTGCGTCGGCCGATGCCGGGACGATCGCCGAGCTGACCCGGCGCGTCGAGCGTCTGGAGGCCGCGCTGGCCGCAGGCTCCACGGGCGGTGGCGGCTCGTCGCCCGCGTCGTCAGCCGCCCCGCCGCCGCCTCCTCCACCTCCACCCGGGCGGTCGTCGACCGGTCCGGCCGCCGCCGGTCGGGCGCGTCTGGCCGAGGCGAAGGACGCGTCACCCGCACCGCCGCCGGCTCCGGAACCGACCGCGCCCGGAGCGGCGACGCCCCCGGCCGAGGCCCCGACGGCCGAGGAGCCGGCCCCGGTCCCGACGGGCGGCACCGTTCCCACCCGGGACGAGTTGGTCCTGGCCTGGGGCGACGACCTCCTCGACCGGATGAGCCGCAAGGGGCGGGCCCGCTTCGCCGCCGGCCGGTTCACCGCCGTCGAGGACGGCGCGGCGGTCATGGCGCTTCCCAACGAGCCGCACCGCAAGCGGTGCGAGGACCTCCGTGGCGAGCTCGAGTCCGTGCTGGCAGCCCGTTTCGGTACGGCCGTCCCGGTCCGACTGGTGGTCGACGACGGGTCGGTGCCGCCCGATCCGGTCGAGCAGCAGGCCACCGCGGCGAAGGCTCCGGAGCCGCAGGCCGAGGAAGAGGTCGACCTGTCGGACCTCGTCGACGCCGATGCCGCCGAGGGCTCGGCGGTGGATGCCGTGACCCGGGCCTTTCCGGGCGCCACCCTCGTCGATCCGGACTGAGGGCGCCGGTGTACGCAGACGCCGTCCAGGCGGTGATCGACGAGTTGGGGCGCCTGCCGGGCATCGGACCCAAGTCGGCCCAGCGGCTGGCTTTCCACCTCATGAAGCTCCCGTCGGAGGACACGGCCCGACTGACGGCGGCCATCGACGAGATGAAGGCCCGGGTCCGGTTCTGCGACCGCTGCTTCAACGTGGCCGAGGCCGAACTGTGTCCGGTGTGCGCCGACGACCGGCGGGACGCCTCGGTGCTGTGCGTGGTCGAGGAGCCACGGGACGTCGTGGCGGTGGAACGCACCGGAGAGTTCGGTGGCCGCTACCACGTCCTGGGTGGGGCCATCAGCCCCATCGAGGGGATCGGACCCGACCAGCTGCGGGTCCGGGAACTGCTGGCCCGCCTCGACGATGAGGGGGTGGCCGAGGTGATCCTGGCCACCAACCCGAACATCGAGGGCGAGGCGACGGCCATGTACCTGGCCCGGCTGCTCGATCCGCTGGGCATCGAGGTGACGAAGATCGCCAGCGGCCTGCCGGTGGGGGGCGACCTGGAGTACGCCGACGAGCTGACCCTGGGCCGGGCCCTGGAGGGCCGACGGAAGTTGGCCGGAGGATGACCGGACGGGCGACCTCGGGCCTGTGGACGACAGGGGCCCGAACGTGGAAACGCCCCCCGGGGGCTTCCGCCTCCCCGAGGGGCCGTTTCCGAGTTGGGTGGAGGGGTGGTTCCCAACTGTTGCGATCACATTACGACAGTGACGACCTCATGACAAGTCGGGCACGATCAGCCCCGGAATTGTTGCGAAGTCGCCTCGTTGTCCACAGGTCTGTCCACAGGAGGACCACCGTGGACACGACCGTCGTCACCCACAGGCTTGTCCACAGGCCCGCCGAATGCACCGTGGGGTGCGCCGGAGGACGGGCCGTCACCCGACCGGGGAGAATCCCATGCTGCTGACCCAGATCGACCACGTGGCCATCGCCGTGCACGACCTCGAGGCCGCCATCGACTACTACCGACGGGCCTTCGGTGCCGAGGTCCACCACCGCGAGGTCGTCGAACGAGATGGCGTCGACGAGGCGCTGCTGAAGGTCGGCGAGTCGTACCTCCAGCTCACCACGGGCACGCGTGACGACTCGGCCATCACCACCTTCCTCGCCAAGCGCGGCGAGGGCATCCACCACGTCGGCTACCGGGTCGACGACTGCGCCGAGGCGCTGGCCGCCATCGTGGCCGCCGGCGGCCGGGCCATCGACCCAGAACCCCGTCCGGGCTCGCGGGGGACCACCGTCGCCTTCGTCCACCCCAAGGGCTCGTTCGGCACCCTCATCGAGCTGGTCCAGGAGTGACCGGGCCCACGACCACGATCCCCGTCGTCCACCTGGTCGACGGGACCTACGAGCTGTTCCGGCACCACTTCGCTGTGCCGTCCCACGTGACGGCCGAGGGCGTCGAGGTGGCAGCCACCCGGGCCGTCCTCGGCTCGATGCTGCGGCTGCTGGCCGAGGGCGCCACCCACGTCGGCGTGGCCACCGACCGGGTGGTCGAGTCATTCCGCAACGACCTGTTCGACGGCTACAAGACCGGCGAGGGCACCCCGCCCGAGCTGTTCGCCCAGTTCCCCCTGGTCGAGGCGGCGCTGGAGGCCGCCGGGTTCACCGTGTTCGCCATGGTCGAGCACGAGGCCGATGACGCCATGGCCGCCGCCGCGGTGAAGGCGGCCGCCGATCCCCGGGTGGGCGCCGTCCACGTCTGCACCCCCGACAAGGACCTCGCCCAGGTCGTCGACGACGCGGCGGGCATCGCCCAGGTGGATCGGCGCAAGGAGGTCGTCTACGACCGGGCCGGCGTGGTCGACAAGTTCGGCGTCGAGCCGGCGTCGATCCCCGACTGGCTGGCCCTGGTCGGCGACACGGCCGACGGCATCCCCGGCCTCCCCGGTTGGGGCGCCAAGTCGGCCTCGACGATCCTGGCCCGCTACGGCCACCTCGAGACCATCCCCGACGACGCCGAGGAGTGGGACGTCCCGGTCCGAGGGGCGGCACGCCTGGCCGCCACGCTGGCCGAACGGCGGGCCGACGCCGGGCTCTACCGACGCCTGGCCACCCTGGCGCTCGACGCCCCGGTCATGGACGACGTCGAGGACCTCCGATGGACCGGTCCGGCCGACCACCTCGAGTCGGTGTGCGCCCACCTCGACGCCCCCCGGGTCGCCGAACGGGCACGACGGCTCGCCGCTGACCGGTCGGACTGACCCGCCGGTCGTTCAGGCGTCGGCGGTCGCCAGCGACACCGCCTCGGCCACCGACCTGACCCGGCGCACGATCGACCGGTTCTCCGGCTTCACGAAGCCGTCGGCCACCGCCCGGTCCAGGAACGCCTCCAGCCCCGCCCAGAACCCCGCGTCGCCACCCGGCTGGCCACCCACCTCACCGGCGGGAGCACCGTCCAGCAGCCCGACCGGCTTGGGCCGACCGTGGAGGCCGAGCTGCGTCCACGTGGCCGCCTCGAACACCTCCTCGAGGGTGCCGTAGCCGCCGGGCAGGGCACAGAAGGCGTCGGAGCGTTCGTACATCAGGCGCTTGCGCTCGTGCATGTCGGCCACCTCGATCCGCTCGGTCAGGCCGTCGTGGGGGACCTCCCGGCTGAACAGCCCCACCGGGATCACGCCGATGGCACGGCCACCGGCGTCGAGGACCGCGTCGGCCAACGTGCCCATCACCCCGATGCCGGCGCCGCCGTACACGAGGTCCACGCCGGCTCCGGCCAGGGTCGCACCGAGGCCACGCGCCAGGTCGTGGACGGCGTCGTCGGTGCCGGCGCGCGACCCGCAGAACACGCCCAGGGCGCGGGTCCGGGTGCTGCTCGGGTCGGCCATCGCCGGACCGTACCGCCGGGTCCGACGCCCGAGCACGGCGATTGCGACCGGTACGCTCGGGCCACCATGGCCGACCACACGATGACCGAACGCCTCGCCGGGCTGAACGAACGACGCGAGGCGGCGATCCATGCCGGCCCCGAACGGGCCGTCCAGCGACAGCACGACAAGGGCAAGATGCTGGCCCGCGAGCGGATCGACTACCTGCTCGACCCCGGCTCGTTCCACGAGCTGGACATGCTGGCCCGCCACCGGGCGCACGAGAGCGGGATCACCGAACGGCCGTACACCGACGGCGTCATCACCGGTTGGGGCACCATCGACGGCCGCAAGGTCTTCCTGTTCTCCCAGGACTTCACCGTGTTCGGCGGGGCCCTCGGCGAGGTCTTCGCCGAGAAGATCCACAAGGTCATGGACCTGGCCCTCAGCGTCGGCGCGCCCATGATCGGCCTCAACGACGGCGCCGGGGCCCGCATCCAGGAGGGCGTGGTCAGCCTCGACGGCTACGGCGGCATCTTCTGGCGCAACGTCCAGTCGTCGGGCGTGATCCCGCAGATCAGCGTGATCCTCGGCCCGTGCGCCGGCGGCGCCGTCTACAGCCCGGCCATGACCGACTTCATCTTCATGGTCCGCGAGAAGTCGCACATGTTCATCACCGGCCCCGACGTGGTCAAGACGGTCACCGGCGAGGAGGTCACCCTCGAGGAACTCGGCGGCGCCGGCAGTCACTCGACCAAGTCGGGCGTGGCCACCTTCGTGTGCGAGGACGAGCAGGAGGTCCTCGACGAGGTGAAGGCGCTGCTGGCCCAACTGCCGTCCAACAACCTCGAGCAGGCCCCGATCGTCGAGACCGACGACCCGCCGGACCGGTCGTGCCCCGAGCTGAACGACCTGATGCCGGACAGCCCCAACATGCCGTACGACATGCGCACCGTCATCGAGACGGTGCTCGACGACGGCGACTTCCTCGAGTACCACGCCGCGTGGGCCGGCAACATCGTGTGTGGCTTCGGGCGCCTCGACGGTCGCAGCGTCGGCGTGGTCGGCAACCAGCCCATGCACTTCGCCGGGGTGCTGGACATCGAGGCCTCGGAGAAGGCGGCCCGGTTCGTCCGGACCTGCGATGCCTTCAACGTCCCCATCATCACCTTCGTCGACGTGCCCGGCTTCCTGCCCGGCGTCGACCAGGAGTACGGCGGCATCATCCGCCACGGCGCCAAGCTGCTGTACGCCTACTGCGAGGCCACGGTGCCCCGCATCCAGGTCATCACCCGCAAGGCCTACGGCGGGGCCTACGTGGTCATGGACTCCAAGTCGGTCGGATCCGACCTGTCGCTGGCGTGGCCGACGGCCGAACTGGCCGTCATGGGCCCCCAGGGCGCCGTCGAGATCGTGTACCGCCGCGAGCTCCAGGAGGCCGCCGACCCGGACGCCCGCCGGGTCGAGCTGGTCGACGAGTACACGGAGAAGTTCGCCAACCCGTACGTGGCCGCCGAGCGGGGCTACGTGGACGACGTCATCGACCCGGCCGACACCCGGGCCAAGCTGGTGGCCGGCCTGCGGATGCTGGCCAGCAAGGACGAGGAGTCGCCCAGCCGCAAGCACGGGAACGTCCCGCTGTAGGCGGCCGGTCGACGGTGAGCGAGCAGGTGGACAGCCCCACCGAGGGCGGGACGACCCCCATCCGGGTCGAGGCACCCGGGGCGACCGGGGCCGAGTTGGCGGCCATCGTCGCCGCCGTCGAGGCCCTGTGGCCGACCGAGCAGGCGCCGGTCGTGGTGCCCGCACCGCCGCCCCCGTGGCGCTTCTCCGGCCGGTGGTGGCACGACGGCGCCCGTGCCCGTCGGCGACCCTCGCCGCCGGGTCGCTGACCGACGCCGCCGCTCAGCCGGACGACCCGAGGGGACCGGCCGGCCAGTCGGGCAGGTCGACGTCGAGGAGGACGGCCAGCCGATCCAGGTAGTCGTCCCGCGACACCTCCCGGGCCCCCAGGCGGGACAGGTGGGGCGTGCACCACTGGACGTCCACCAGGCGCTCGCCCCCGGCGGTCCGCAGCAGGTCGACGAGCCCGTGGAGGGCCACCTTCGAGGCGTCGGTGCGGTGGTGGAACATCGACTCGCCGGCGAACAGGCCGCCGATCGACACCCCGTACAGGCCGCCGGCCAGGCCGTCGTCGTCCCACGCCTCCACCGAGTGGGCCCAGCCCAACTCGTGGAGGCCGACGTACGCCGCGGCGATCCGGTCGTCGATCCAGCCCCGGTCCCTCGCCGGATCGGCGCAGGCGTCGATCACGGCGTCGAAGGCGGTGTCGATCCGCACCTCGTAGCGGTCCAGCGAGCGGCGCAGCGACCGGCTGACCTTCAGCCGGTCGGGTTCGAGCACGCCCCGTGGGTCGGGCGACCACCAGGCCATCGGGCCGCCGGTCTCTACCGGCATGGGGAACAGGCCCGAGCGGTAGGCGGCCAGCAGGGTGCCCGGTTCGACGTCGGCACCCACGCCGACCACGCCGTCGGGGTCCGCGGTGTCGGCCGGCGGGAAGGCCCAGGGGCTGGGCGGGGGCTCGACGGGAGGGGCCACGGGACGGCGCCGGTGGCTCAGCCCTCTTCGATGGTGACCGACCGCAGGAAGACCTCGCGGCTCGGCCCGCCGCCGTACGGCGACGTCTCGTCCACCCGGTAGAGGCCCATCATCGAGGCCAGCACGGCCCGACCGGCCTCGTCGGCCCGCCCGAACCGCAGGTAGGTGCCCTGCCCGTCCAGCAGCGAGACCCGGGGCCCGGAGCCGAAGAAGAACTGGGCGCCCGAGCTGTCCGGCCCGGCCGAGCGGGCCATGACCAGGTCGCCGGCCCCGTAGGTGAACGGGCCGACCAGGCCGCCGCCGGCCAGGCGGGTGAACTCGCCGCCCTCGTCGGGGATGGTGTAGCCGGGACCGGGGTCGGACCAGCTGTTGGTGTGCGGGGCGCCGCCCTGGATGATGTCGATCGACGGGTCGAAGCGGAACAGCAGGGTGCCGTCGTAGTACCCGTACCGGGCCAGCACCACGAAGTTGTTGACCGTCTCCGGGGTGGTGTCCCGGTCGAGCGCCACGCGGACCTCGCCCTCGGTGGTGTCGAACACCGCCGTGTACTCCACGCCGTTGGCCAGGCACCAGGTGGGTCGGTGGGGGAACGTCAGGCGGGGGGCGTCGGACTTGTCGGCCGCCGGGCAGGGGTCGGTCGCCGTG
>JAERSW010000133.1 GCA_016845305.1 Acidimicrobiales bacterium | reverse complement strand
GCCGCCGCGCTGGCCCGCCGCGAGCCACCCCGGGTCGCCGACCCCGCCTACCGACTGCCGCCACCGGTCGGTGCCGCCTGATCCAGAGGCCGATCAGGTCGGAAGGCGGCCGACCAGCCAGTGGGCCGAACGGCCTCCCAGCTCCAGGTGGAGCCGCTCGCCGAGGCCCGGGCGAACCTGGCGGGCGAGGGCACGGTCGGCGACCAGCACCCCGATCCCCCACCCCGGACACCGCTCGGCGGCCACCCGCCCGAGGGTGGCGTAGAGGTTCCGCAGGTCGCCGCCGCCCACGCGTCCACCCCACGGCGGGTTGGTGGCCACCAGGCCTGGTCCGGACGCTGCTCCCGTCGTCGCTCCGCCTGACGGGTCGGGCTCCGGTGGCCGGAGCTCGGCGACGGGGGCCACCCGGAACTCGATGCGGTCGGCCACCCCCGCACGCTCGGCGTTGGCCCGGGCCGCCTCGACGGCTCCGGCGTCGCGGTCGGCGGCCACGATCCGGGGTGGCCCCGAACCGTCGGGCACCGGCGCCGCATCGCGGAGGCGGGCGGCGTCGGCGGCCACGCTGGCCCACGTTCCCGGCTCGTAGGTCGGCCAGTCCCACAGGGCCAGGTGCCGATCGGCCGCGGCGGGCACCCCGGCGGACCGCAGCGCCGCCTCGATGGCGATGGTCCCCGAGCCGCACATCGGGTCCACCAGCGGCGTGGTCGGATCCCACCCGGCGGACGCCAGCAGGCCGGCGGCGACGGACTCGCGCAGCGGCGCCTTTGCGGTGGCCTGCCGCCAGCCCCGCTCGTGCAGCGGCGCTCCGGAGGCGTCGACGCTGACGGTGAACCGGTCGTCGACGCCCCGCACCACCACCAGCGGTCGGTGCCCGTCCGCGTCCTCGTCGGCTCCGTCGACCTCCGGGAAGGCGGCGGCGAACCGCTCGGCGACCGCCCCGTCGTGCCACAACTTCGAGTGCCGGGTGGTGACCCGGAAGCGGGGGGCGACATCGGCCCCCAGCCACGGCGACCAGTCGACCGCCGCGATCCGCCGCTCGAGGTCGGCGAAGGACCGCACGGTGAACCGGTCGACCCGGACCAGCACCCGGGTGGCGCACCGCAGGAACAGGTTGGCGGCGTAGAGGCGGCGGGTGGTGAGGCCGACCGACACGCCGCCCCGGGTCGTGCGTTCCGGTCGGGCCCCGAGGGCCACCAGCTCGTCGGCCACGAGGTCCTCGAGGCCCGGCGGGCAGACCACGAGGCACGGGTGGTCCGAGGCGCGACGTCGGGCCATGGTCAGGACGCGTCCCGTGAACCGGGCCCGGGGTTGCCCGCTCCGCCGACCAGGCGACGGAGCTGGGCCTCCTGGGCGTCGCTCTGGGGACCGCAGGCCGGGCGGGCGGCCCGCACGGCCACCAGCGCCTCGTCGAGGGTCGCCCCACCGGCGGCCAGGACCTGGACGGCCACCACCCCGGTGCGGCCGTAGCCGGCCCCGCAGTGCAGGAGCACCGTGGACCCGCCCCGGAGGCGAGCCAGCACGTCGGCTGCCACCGCGGCGGCCTCGGCGTCACCCACCACGCCGTGGTCCGGCGCCGGCGCCCGGACGGCCCGGGGGCCGCCGGCCTCGTCGGCCAGCCAGGCCGCGTAGTCGGGGAACCGTCGGACCAGGTCGTCGTGCTCCATCAGGCAGACCACGGTGTCGACGCCGAACTCGGCCAGCGCGGCCTCGGGGTCCGGGCCGACCACGTCGACGGCGCAGGCCAGCAGCGTCCCCGACACGCCGTCGGGCACGGGCAGCCGATGCACCCCGCCCGCCGCGTCCCACCCGGGACCGCTCACCTTCACCGTTCCACCGCGGTCAGAGCCCGAACCGGGCGGAGCGGACCTCGGCCACGCCGTCCGGGTCGCCGGTCAGCTCCACGAGGGCGTGGTCGCGGCGCCCGAAGAAGAACAGCGCCAGCTCGCCGGGCTCGCCGGTGGCCAGGACCGGTCGGCCCCCGGTGGCCGTGCCCCGCCGCCGGATGGACCACCGTGCGCCCCCGGGGCGGGCGATGGTCAGGGCCACGTCGTGGACCCGCCGAACCTGCATCGGGGTGCGGGCCCGCTGGCGGTTCCACAGGGCGTCGGCCACCTCGGGCGCCAGATCCCGGGGCTCCCAGCCGTCCACGGCCCGGCGCACGTCCTCGTGGTGGACGAAGAACTCGACCAGGTTCATGGCCTCGTCGAACGGTCGCGCCAGCGGTGGCGGACCCGCCCGCAACCGCCCCACCAGCTGTTCCCAGCCGGACCGCGTGCCGAGCCGGTCGGTGACCCGGGCCGTGTGGCGGGCAAAGGGGCCGCCGAACGCCAGGCCGAGGCCGACGTCGGGGCGGCGTTCCCGGAGCACCAGGTGGGCGGCCAGGTGCCGGGTCGACCACCCGTCGCACAGGGTGGGTGCGTCGGGGCCGACCGCCAGCAGCAGGTCGCACAGCGCCTCCCGCTCGCCACGGGCGTGACCGCTCATCCGGCGACCGGAGGTACCGATGCGTCCGGCACCCAGGCGCCGTGGAATCCGTCGGGCACCCGCCGCGGTAGGTGCACCGTCGCCACCGGCGGTCCCGTCAGGTCGTCGCCATCGAGGACGACCAGGTCCGCCGGGCCGCCACCCCGGTCGTTGACGCACACCAGGATCCAGGCGTCGCCCTCCTCGGTGGAGCCGTCCTTCGGTACGACCACCGGCTCCGCTCCGTAGCGGCCGGGCCCGTGGTCGTGGACGACCACCTCGCCGGTGTCGACGTCGACGCGCCTGGTGGGGCCGAGCGCGAGCCCATCAGCCGTGTAGGCGTAGCGGTGTCGGCGGGTGCCGACCCGCGGGTCGTGGGTGGGGAACTCGTGGTGGCCGTCGGCCAGGACCTCCTCGGTGACCCGACCGGCCACCGGATCGACGGTCCACCGGGCCAGCGTCGGCGAGGCGTCGCCGACCGGGCCGAGACGATCGGCGTCGAACATCCGATCGTACCGGCAGACGTCGACCACCACCGTCCGCCGGCCGGCCTCGTCGACCGAGTCGTACGCATTCACGGGGTGGAACACGAAGGCCTGCGGCGCCTCGCACCACGCCACCTCGCCGGTGGCCCGGGACAGCACCCCGACG
>JAERSW010000132.1 GCA_016845305.1 Acidimicrobiales bacterium | reverse complement strand
GGAGCCACCGGCCGAGGCTAGGCCCCGTCGCCGGGCGAGTGGGGTCGTCTCGACCGTCGTTTCGCCGGTCCGGGGCGACGGAGACCGGGAGAGGGCCACTGGTAGGATCGTCCTCGTGTCGCCCGGATCCGTCGAGGGGCCCGATTCGGTCGAGCCTGAACCCCCCACTGCGCCGGACCAGACGGTGGATGGGCCGCTGGATGGGCCGGTGGATGCGCCAGCGGATCCGACGGAGGAGCGACCTGCCGACGCCCGCCCGGCAACCCGTCGGACGTGGCCCCAGCGCCTCCTGATCGCCGGCAACCTCCTGGTGGCGGTCGGCCTCCTCCTGGCCGCCGGTCGCCTGGACGCCTTCGAGGAGGCGGTCGGCAGCATCGTGCGCATCGACGTGCCGGCCGGCGTGCTGGCCGACCTCGAGGTGGCGGTCGATGACCCGGAGGGTGGCGAGGGATCGGACGCCACCGAGTCGTCGGGTTCGTCCGGTGGCGACCGGCCGTCGCCGCCCCGCAACATCCTGCTGATCGGCACGGACAGCGCGGTGGGCCTCCCCGACGACGACCCGGCTGGGCAGCGGGACCGGACCCCGGGCGTGGCCCTGGCCGACGCCATCATGCTGTTGCGCCTCGACCCCCACCTGGGCACCGCCGCACTGGTCTCGTTGCCACGCGACCTGTACGTCATGATCCACCGGGAGGGGGTCCCGGTCCGGGAGGAGAAGCTGGCCTCCGCCCTGCTGGTGGGCGGGATGGAACTCGGAGCCCCCACCCTGGTGGAGACGGTCACCCGGAACTTCGGCGTCCCCATCCACGACTTCGTGGTGGTCGACTTCCTCGGCTTCGAGGAGGTGGTCGACGAGATCGGCGGCGTCTCGGTGTGGTTCCCCCACCCGGCCCGCGACGTCGGCTCGGGCCTCTACGTCTCCGAGGCGGGCTGTGCCGTGCTCGACGGGCGGGCCGGGCTGGCCTTCGTCCGCAGCCGGAAGCTGGAGCTGTTCGTGGACGGACGGTGGCAGCGGGTCGGCGTGTGGAACGACCTGGAGAGGAACCAGCGCCAGCAGGACTTCCTGGCCCTGGCCCTCGAGGAGGTGGTCGACGGCGGAGCCCGGTCGTTGATCGTGCACGACGACCTCATCGAGGCGGCGGCCCGCTCGGTGGTGCTCGACGACCGCCTCACCATGCGGACGCTCCTCGGACTCGGGCGGGCCTTCTCCGGCTTCGATCCCGACGACCTCGGCCGGCACGTCCTCCCGGTGTACGACGACGTGGTGGGTTCGTCCTCGGTGCTCCGCCTCCGGCCGGAGGCCCGCCGGGTGTTCGACGTGTTCCGGGGCATCACGCTGCGGCCCGAGGACGTCCCGGTCCGTGTGGTGGACGCCCGTGGTCCGGTGGACGAGTCGGTCCCGGCCCACGCCCAGTTGGTGCTGAAGGGATTCCCGGTGGAGACGGCGTCGTCCGACGCCGTGGGGGTGACCGAAGTGCGGGCCCACCGGGAGGACTTCGCCGCCGCGGTGCTGGTGGGGCAGATGGTGACGCCCACCCCCCGCTTCGCCTTCACCGACGAGCCGGAGGCGGCGGGACGCCCGGTCGAGCTGGTCCTCGGTCGGGACTTCGCCTCGTTCCTCCTCGTGCCCCGGGCCCACCACGAGGTGGACGCCCTGGCCCGGCGCGCCGTCTCCTCCATGGGCGACGAGGTGGGAGCCCCGTCCGTCGACTCGACGGCATCCGCACCGTCGCTCCTGCCGGTCCGGTCGACGCCGGGCCTGCCGGCCGAGGTCCCGTCGAAGGTGGACGGTCGACGGCCTGACGGTTCGGCGTGTCCCTGAGCAGCCCGTGACCGGTCGCCTGCGCGTCGCCTACCTGCTGGAGCAGCCCTGGCACCGGGTGCCCGGCGGGACGGCGGTCGCCGCGGTCCGGACCGCCGAGTCGCTGGCCGCCCGCGACGACGTGGCCCTGGTGGGGATCACCGCCCGGCACGGCGAGAGGGCGGCCGACGGCGGACCGGTCGACCCTCCGTCATCGGTCCCCCTGGTCGCCTCACGGCTCCCCCGAGCCCTCCTCTACGAGTCCTGGCACCGGTTCTCCCGGCCGCGGGTCGAGCGCCTGGTCGGTGATGTGGACCTGGTCCACGCCTCCGGTGGTGCGGTCCCGGCCACCCGCCGGCCGTTGGTGGCCACCGTCCACGACCTGGCCTGGCGTCACCACCCCGAGGCGGCCACGTCCCGGGGGCGTCGTCTGTTCGAGGCCTGGCTGGCCGACGCCCGGAACGCCGACGCGGTGGCCTGCCCCTCGGAGGCCACCCGCGGCGACCTCGCCGCTGCCGGCTTCGACGAGGAACGGCTCCACGTCGTCCCCCTCGGCGTGGGAGGTGGACGGATCCTCCCCGCCGGGGACCGCGACGCCGCCCGGGGCGAGGTGGCGGCCTGCCTCCGGAGGCGGGGCATCGACGGACCGTTCGTGCTGTGGGTGGGGACCGTGGAGCCGCGCAAGAACCTCCCCGGCCTCGTGGCGGCCATGGACCGCATCCCCGGAGGCGCCGCCGTCGCCCTGGTCCTGGTCGGGCCCGCCGGATGGGAGGCCGACGTCCGTCGGATCACCGAGCCCCTGGACGACCGGGCGGTCCTCGTCGGCCCGGTCTCCGAGGCGGTGCGGGACGCCTGGCTGGAGGAGGCCTCCGTGCTGTGCCTGCCCAGCCTGCACGAGGGCTTCGGCCTGCCCGTGCTGGAGGCGATGGCCGCTGGGACGCCGGTCGTCACCTCGGCCGGTACCGCGACCGAGGAGGTGGCCGGAGGGGCCGCGTTGCTGGCCGATCCCACCGACCCGGGGGCCATCGGCGAGGCGCTGGGCGCGGTGCTCGCCGATGCGGACCTGGCCGGCCGGCTGGCGGCAGCGGGGTTCGAACGGGTGGCGGGGTTCACGTGGTCGGCCACGGCGGACGCGACGGTCGCCGTGTACCGCGAGGCCGTGGCACGGTGGGGCGGATGAGGGCTCGGATCGCCGTCGACCTGCTCTGGTTGGTCCCCGGCGAGGTCGGTGGGAGCGAGGAGTACGCGGTGCGCACCCTCCTGGCCCATGCGCGCCACGGGTCGTCCGACCTCCGGCCGGTGGCCTTCCTGACCGCTTCGGCGGCCGCTGCGCACCCGGAGCTCGGCCGGGCCGTCGACCTGGAGGTCCGTCCGTTGGACAACCGGCGCCGCGGACGGCGCCTGGCCGCCGAGGCCACCTGGTTGGCCCCCCGGGTCCGGCGCCTGGACGCCGTCCACCACGTGGGAGGGCGCATCCCGGTGCGGACCGGGCGGCCGGTGGCGGTGACCGTGCACGACCTCCAGCCCCTGGACCACCCGGAGCACTTCTCGATCGTGAAGCGCACCTACCTCGGCCGCGCCCTGCCCCGGTCGGTCCGTCGGGCCGACGTGGTGGTCACCGTGTCGGACGCCGTGGGCGACGAGGTGGTCCGGCGCTTCGACGTGGACCGGTCGCGGCTGGCCACCGTGTCGGCGGGGGTGCGCACGGTCGCTCCGGCTCCGGCCGTCCCCGACGGACCACCGACGGTCCTGTACCCGGCGGTCACCCACCCCCACAAGCGCCATGAGCTGCTGGTCCGGGCCTTCGAGCAGCTGGCCGACCACCACCCGACGGTCCGCCTGGTCCTGACCGGTGGCGCTGGTCGCGCCAAGGAGGAGGTCCGGCGCCTGGTCGCGGCCAGCCCCCATGCGGGTCGGATCGACCGGCCGGGACGGGTCCCGGCCGCGGAGTTGGCCGCCCGGATGGCGTCGGCCACCGTGGTGGCCTTCCCCTCGGCCTACGAGGGCTTCGGGCTCCCCGTGCTGGAGGCCATGGCGGCCGGCGTGCCGGTCCTCGTCGCCGACGGCACCCCGGCCGCCGGCCTGGTCGGGCCCGCCGCCCGGGTCGCCGCCGACGCGGGGTCCGCCGAGTGGGCCCACCGCCTCGGTGCCGTCCTCGACGACGAGGGCGTCCGACGGGATCTGGCGGTCGACGGGTTGGATCTGGCGGCCGGCCACGGCTTCGAGGCCACGGCCGAGGCCTTGGACCGTGCGTGGCGCCGGCTGCTCGGCCGGGGGAGTCGCTGACCGTGCGGCTCCTCGTCCTGACCCCGCACCTCCGGCCGGACACGGCCCCCACCGGCGAGGTGGTGTCGGCCATCGTCGACGGCCTGGTCGGACGGGGGCACGACGTGCACGTGGTGACCTCGCTGCCCTGGTATCGCGACCACCGGATCGCCGACGGGTGGCGGGGGCGGCTGGTCCGAAGGGGTGGGTACGGCGGGGCCACGGTGACCCGCGTCCACCCCTTCCCGACCGACAAGGGGGACGCGGAGCGGAGCAACCTGGTGGGTCGGGCGATGGGCTTCCTCGGCCTGACCGGACTGGCCACCCTGGCCGGCACCCTGACGAGGGGACCGTTCGACGGGGTGGTGGCCGTCTCGCCGCCGTTGACCTTCGGCCTGGCCGGCTGGCTTCTGGCCCGGCGCCATCGCTGTCCGCTGGTGTTCAACGTCCAGGACGTGTTCCCCGACGTGGCCGTCGAGGTCGGGGCGCTCCGGTCGGCACGGGCCATCCGGTTCTTCCGGTGGCTGGAACGGGCCACCTACCGTCGGTCCGACGCGGTCACCGTGCTGTCCGACGACCTGGCGGCGAACGTCCGGGCCAAGGTCGGGTCCGGCGTCCGGCCCCTGGTCCGGGTGGTGCCCAACTTCGTGGACGTCGAGGCCATCCGGCCCCTGGACCGTGCCACCGGATACCGGACGGAGCTGGGCCTCGGCGACCGGACGGTGGTCATGTACGCCGGGAACCTCGGCCACTCGCAGTCCCTGGACCTCGTGGTGGCCGCGGCGCGGCGTCATGGTGACCGCGACGACCTCGTCTACGTGGTCAACGGCGGTGGGGTCCGCTTCGACGACCTCGCCGA
The DNA here is from genome assembly GCA_016845305.1 of Acidimicrobiales bacterium. Taxonomy (GTDB): domain Bacteria; phylum Actinomycetota; class Acidimicrobiia; order Acidimicrobiales; family MedAcidi-G1; genus UBA9410. The sequence continues at coordinate 2,264 of JAERSW010000132.1, read as the reverse complement.
GGTGGCGCGGGGCCTGCCCAACCTGGTGGTGGTGGGCTACCAGCCCATCGAGCGGGTGCCCGAGGTGCTGGCCACCGCGGACGTGCACCTGGTCCCGCTGCGGGCCGGGCTGGCCGCCTCCAGCGTGCCGTCCAAGACCTACTCGGCGCTGGCCGCCGGTCGACCGGTGGTGGCGTCGATCGACGAGGGCTCCGAGGTGGCCCGGGTGCTGCGCGAGGCCGGTGCCGGCCTGTCGGTCCCTCCGGACGACGTCGACGCCCTGGTGGCGGCCGTCGATCGACTGGTCGACGATCCGGAGGGTCGACGGGCCATGGGGGAGCGGGGCCGCCGGTGGGCCGAGGCCTGGCGGTCACCGGACTCGGTGGCCGGGACGTACGCGGAGCTGGTGACGGAACTGGCCGACCGTCACGGATGATCCGTCGAGGGCCGCCGATAGCCTCGTCCGCCATGGCACGTGGAGATTCGGCGAGCAAGGTCGCCCGCGCCGCTCGGGCCGGAGCGTCCGGCGGCACCGGCGAGCAGCGGAAGTTGGGCTTTCCGGCGGCGGTGGCCCTCGTCGTCCTGCTCGGCGGCCTCCTGGTCTTCTGGGCCCGGACCGACCGAGAGGCCACGTCGGCCCCCCGGGTCGGGGACCACTGGCACTCGGCGTACGACGTGTACGTCTGCGACGACTTCCGGTCCAAGATCGTGCTGGAGACCGACCCCAACGGCATCCACTCCCACGGCGACGGCCTGATCCACGTCCACCCGTTCAACAAGCTGGCGTCCGGTCGCGACGCCACCCTGGGCGAGTTCTTCTCGGCCTTCGGAGGCTTCATCGACGACGAGTCCTTCCTGCTGGACTCCGGCGAACTGGTGGTCGAGGGTGCCGACTGCAACGGCGAGCCGGGCGTGCTGAAGGTGGCGCGCTTCGACGCCGACGACCTCGACCGCGAGCCCGAGGTGATCACCGAGGACGTGGCCGGCATCCGGTTCCTGAAGAACCGCGAGGCGTTCACCATCGCCATCGTCCCCGAGGCCGAGACCCCGCCGCGGCCCCGGACCGAGCGGCTGTCGTTCCTGGACACGGTGGACCCGGAACGCCTGCAGTCCGACTCGCCCACCCTGGCGACCACGACCACCGTCGCCGACTAGTCGGCCGGCCCATGGAGGCCGTCGTCCTCGTCGGTGGGTTCGGCACCCGCCTCCGTCCGCTGACCGCGGACACCCCGAAGCAGATGCTGCCGGTCGTCGACCGGCCCATGATCGAGCACGTGGTCGCCCACCTGGCCGCCCACGGCGTGACGAGGGTCGTCCTGTCACTCGGCTTCCGGCCGGAGGCGTTCACCGCGGCCTACCCCGACGGCACCTGCGCCGGGATGCCCCTGCACTACGCCGTGGAGCCCGAGCCGCTGGACACCGCTGGCGCCGTGCGCTTCGCCGCGCTCGACGCGGGCATCGACGGGACGTTCCTGGTCCTGAACGGCGACGTGCTGACCGACCTCGACGTGACGGCCATGGTGGCCCGTCACCGGGAGGCCGGGGCGTGGGGGACCATCGCCCTGACCGAGGTCGCCGATCCCTCCCGCTACGGTGTCGTCCCCTTCGACGAGGACCGTCGGGTGCTGGGCTTCGTGGAGAAGCCGCCAGCCGACGAGGCGCCGTCGCGGTGGATCAACGCCGGGACGTACGTGCTCGAACCGGAGGTGCTGGACCGGATCGAGGCCGGTCGACGGGTGTCGATCGAGCGGGAGGTGTTCCCGGCCCTGGCCGCCGAGGGCCTGCTGCGGGCGGAACCATCCGAGGGCTACTGGCTGGACACCGGTACGCCCGAGGCCTACCTGCGGGCCAACCTCGACCTGGTCGACGGGACCCGGAGCGACCTGCCGGCCGTCCACCCGACGGCCTCGGTGGCCGACGGCGTCGGCATCCGACGTTCGGTGGTCATGGCCGGTGCCTCCGTGGGGTCGGGGGTGGACCTGTGCGACGCTGTCGTGATGGACGGGGCGACGATCGGCCGGGGATCCTCGGTCCGCGGGTCCCTCGTCGGCCCCGGGGCGGCCCTCGGCGAGGGCGCCTCCGTGGCCGGGGGTTGCGTCGTCGGACCCGGCGCCTCGGTGCCGGCCGGCGCCGACCTCGAGGGCGGTCGCTTCCCGGAGGAGGCGTGACATGGCCGTCCTGGTGACCGGCGGCGCCGGGTACATCGGGAGTCACACCGCCGTGGCCCTCCACGAATCGGGACGCCGGGTGGTGCTCCTCGACGACCTCTCCAACGCGTCCTCCGC
>JAERSW010000131.1 GCA_016845305.1 Acidimicrobiales bacterium | reverse complement strand
GCCCGGGTCAGTCCGAGGCCGGGAGGGGCTTGGCCTCCTTGAGGTCCAGCAGGGCGTCGCTGATGCCGAGCGAGCCGTCGCCCGGCTTGGTGCACAGGATCTCGACGGTGTCCTCGGCATCCACGTAGCGCTTGCCCATCTGGGTGCCGCCCGAGGCGTCGGGTGAGAGCTCGCCGTCCACCGGGTCGCCGCCGGCCGGCGACATGGCCACGCCACCACAACGCAGGTCGACGTCGCCGGCGCCCTTGACCACGATGGCTTCGGTGGCGCAGGCGTTGCTGGTGAAGCGGGCTCCGGGCTTGAGGGCGACCATGGTGGCTCCTGGGCTGTCTCGGTGGGCCACGGTCGGCCCGATTCACCAGAGCATCGCCCATGGACCGGCCGTCCGGCCACCCGGCTGGTCCACATCGACCCCCGTCGGACGATGGCTAGCGTCGCCGGGCATGGTGGACGGCCCGGGACCCGGAGACGCCCGAATGGCCGACCTGTCGGTTGGCCCGTTGGCTGGCCTGTCGGCCGTACTCGACGGGCCGCCGCCGGCGGTCGACCCGGAGCGGGCGCTGGCACGCTGGGCGGGGTCCGGGGCGATGTCGCTCACCGGAACCGCCGACGGGCGACCCCGGGCCGTGCCGCCGGGGCTGGTCGGCGGGCTCGACCTGCTGGCCGACCGGCTGGGCCGGCTCGGTGGCCCGGTGCTGGACGGGCCGGCGTTGCTCGGGGAGCGGGCCGCGGCGGCGGGCCTGCGGCGGCGGGGGGCCACCTCGGTGGGAGGCGACGCCCACCTGGTCGATGCCGCCGACGGTCTGGTCTGCCTGAACCTGGCCCGTCCCGACGACGTGGCCTCCCTCCCGGCACTCCTCGGGGTCGCCCTCGACCCCACGGACTGGCCAGCGGTCCGGCGGGCGTTGGCCGCCCGCGACCGGGTCGATCTGGTCGAGGTGGCCGACCTGTTGGGGATGCCGCTCGGCGTGCCGGGCACCGCCCCGGATCGCGCCGCGACGGTCCGGCCCGGTGGTCCGATCCGGGTAGCGGACGGCGTCCCCCTGGTCGTGGAGTTCGGGTCGTTGTGGGCCGCACCGTTGTGCGGAGGCCTCCTGGCGCGGGCCGGTTGCCGGGTGGTCAAGGTGGAGTCGACCCGCCGTCCCGACGGTGCCCGCCGTGGACCGGCGGTGTTCTTCGACCTGCTGAACGCCGGCAAGGAGTTCCTGGCCGTCGACCCGACCGATTCCGAGGAGTTGCGGATGCTCCGAGGCCTGGTCGAGGGCGCCGACGTGGTGTTGGAGGCCAGCCGACCCCGGGCCCTGCGCCAGTGGGGCCTGGAGGTCGACGAGGCGGTCGATCGGGGAACGGTGTGGGCATCGATCACCGGCTACGGCCGGACCGGGCCCCGGTCCGATGGCGTGGCGTTCGGCGACGATGCGGCCGTGTCGGGCGGCCTCTTCCTCGACGGTCCGGACGCCGACGGCGGGCTCGGCTTCGTGGCCGATGCCGTGGCCGACCCGGCCACGGGGCTGCTGGCCACGGTGCTGGTCCTCGCCGCACTGGCCGACGGTCGGGGGGCACTGGTCGACCTGTCGCTGGCCGGGACGGCACGGTGGCTGGCGTCGACGCCCGGCCACATGGTCCGGCCCGGCCCCGACCTCCGGGTGGCCCCGCCACGGATGCGCGACGGGATTGGCGGATTCGCGGGTTTCTGACGGGGCATCAGGTTCCTGAGTCGGCCTACGATCGGGCCGTGACCGAGATCGGGACCAGCGACGCCTCGCCCGGAGACGCCGACCTGCGCGCCTCGGACGGGCGCGTCCCGGGTCGCCGGGGGTTGGCCACCCGCCAGCGCCTGCTCGACGCCACCCGCACGCTGCTGGACACCGTCGCCTACCGGGACCTCAAGGTCGTCGACATCGCCCGGGAGGCCGGCACGTCGCCGGCCACCTTCTACCAGTACTTCCCCGACGTGGAGTCGGCGATGCTGGCCCTGGCCGACGACCTCGGCCAGGCCTGGCACGAGGACCTGACCCGGCTGGTCACCAACCGCGACTGGGAGGCGGACCCCGACGAGGCCGCCCACCGGGTGGCCGACGGGATGCTGGAGTTCTGGACCCGACACAAGCCAGTGCTCCGCGTCCTCGACCTCGGCTCGATGGAGGGCGACCTGCGGTTCCGGGACATCCGGACCTTCCTGCTGGCCGGCGCCACCACGGCGCTGACCGACCTGGCCGCGGCGAGCGACTGTCCGGGCGATCCGCAGGCATCGGCCGGCGTGGTCGTCGGGATGCTGGCCCACGTGGCCAACCACCAGCACGGACTGGAGCGGTGGGGCGTGTCGCACGAGGACCTGGTCGACACGGTGGCCGGCATCATCCGCCGCACCATCGTCGGCGTCGCCTGAGCAACCGACCCACCCGGCGCCCGCGAGGGGGCCGCCGGTAGCCTCGCCGCCGTGTCCTGTCGAGTCCGCTTCGCCCCGTCGCCCACCGGCTACCTGCACGTCGGCAGTGCCCGTACGGCGCTGTTCAACTGGCTGCACGCCCGGGCCACCGGCGGCACGTACGTGCTGCGCATCGAGGACACCGACGCCGAGCGCAACCGCAGCGACCTGACCGACAGCCTGCTGGCCGAGTTGGAGTGGCTGGGCCTCGACTGGGACGAGGGCCCCTACTTCCAGTCGGAGCGCCGGGACCGCCACCGCGAGGTGGTCGAGGGCCTGCTGGAGCGCGGCCTCGCCTACCTGTGCGACGCCGACAACAACGAGGTCGACGGGATGTCGCTGGTCGATGGTCTGGCGGTGCGGTTCCGCATGCCGGCCGGCGGGACGGTGGCCTTCGACGACGTGGTCCGCGGCGAGGTCTCGTTCGCCACCGACGACCTGGAGGACTTCGTCATCTGGCGTTCCAACGGGTCGCCGATGTTCCTGCTGGCCAACGCCGTCGACGACGCCGACATGGGCATCACCGACGCCATCCGCGGCGAGGACCTGCTGTCCGGCGTGCCCAAGGTGCTCCTGCTCCTGGACGCCATCGGTGCCCCCCGGCCCACTTACGCCCACCTGCCGCTGCTGGTCAACGAGCAGCGCAAGAAGCTCTCCAAGCGCCGCGACGACGTGTCCATCGGCGACTACCGGGCCCGCGGCTACCTGCCGGAGGCCATGGTCAACTACCTGGCGCTGCTCGGCTGGGGCCCACCTGACGACGTGGAGGTCCGGCCGCTCGACGAGATCGTCGACCTGTTCCGGATCGAGGACGTCAACAAGGCGGCGGCCTTCTTCGACCTGAAGAAGCTCGAGCACGTCAACGCCACCCACCTCCGTGCCCTGGCCCACGACGAGTTCCTGGAGCGGGTGGCGCCGTGGGTGGGCGACGAGGCCCCGTGGCCCGCCGAGCGCTTCGACCCGGACCGGTTCTCGACCATGGTCGGGCTCGTGCAGGAGAAGCTCCGCACGCTGGGCGACACGCCGCGCTTCGTGGACTTCCTGTTCCTCGACGACCCGGTCGACGACCCCGACTCGTGGGAGAAGGCCATGGTCAAGGGACCGTCGGCCGCCGAGATGCTGGACGGGGCGGCCACCGTTCTGGCCGACTGTCCGTGGGAGACCGAGGCCCTGCTGGCAGCGGTGTCCGAGGTCGGCGAGGGCCTCGGCCTCAAGCTCGGCAAGGCGCAGGCGCCGATCCGCGTCGCCGTCACCGGCCGGACGGTGGGGCCGCCGTTGTTCGAGGCCATGGCCGAGTGCATGGAGCGCGACGAGGTCCTGCGGCGGATCGCCCGGGCCCGGGCGCGTCTGTAGGGGAGCCGATCCGCCGCCGTTACGCTGGCCGGGCCCTTTCGGGGCCCACCTTCGGGGGTGGTGTAATTGGCAACACAGCTGGTTCTGGTCCAGTCGTTGGGGGTTCGAGTCCTCCCCCCCGAGCCAGTGGCGGTGCCCGTCGCCGGGCGCCGTCACGACGTGCCGTCGCTACACTTGGCCGCCGCTCCGGCGGCTCCGATCCACGGGTCGGGCGTGTCGGTGGTGGTTCCGGCCCCGTTCGTCTAGAGGCCTAGGACGCCAGATTCTCAATCTGGTAGCACGGGTTCGAATCCCGTACGGGGTGCCATGCGGGCCGGTCCGATCTCGGACCGGCTCCCGTGCTTTTCGGGC
>JAERSW010000130.1 GCA_016845305.1 Acidimicrobiales bacterium | reverse complement strand
CCGGTAGCCTGCGACCTCCGAGGTCGGGCCCGTGGGCCGGGCTTCGAGGAGAGGTGGCCGAGTCAGGTCGAAGGCGCTCCCCTGCTAAGGGAGTATGGGCCCAAAAGCTCATCGTGGGTTCGAATCCCACCCTCTCCGCCGCACGATCCGCACCGGTCCGGCCCCTCGTGGCGGCGGTCACCGGCGGTGGGTCGGGTTCCGGGTGCCTCGTACACTCGGGCCGCTGCGCTCGTAGCTCAATTGGATAGAGCATCTGACTACGGATCAGAAGGTTGGGGGTTCGAGTCCCTCCGAGCGCGCCACTCGCTTCTCTCGGTTGCTGGCGCCTGGTCGCCTTCACACGGGACCGGACAGCGTTGAAGTAGACGGCCGAAGGCCGTTCGTTAGCCTTGCCGGTTGAGAAGGCGAGGTTCTGGTGGATCCACTGGCGGCGACTGATCCGGAACGGATCGACGGGTACGTCCTCGAGGGACGTCTGGGGGCGGGCGGCTACGGCGTCGTCTATGCCGCGACCGATGCCAATGGCAGACGGGTCGCTCTCAAAGTGCTCCGCCCGGAACTCGCGGACAACCCTGACCTGAAGGAACGCCTCGCCCGAGAGGGAGCCGCTCTCGCCCGCATCGGTGGGGACCGAAACGTAGAGATCTACGACGTCGTCGTCGAGGGCACCCACACCTATCTGGCGATGGAGCTCGTCGAAGGTGAGACGCTGAAGGAACGCGTGGACCGTGATGGTCCGCTCACCGGGCCGCTGCTGTGGTTCACCGCCCAGGGGCTTCTGGAGGCCCTGCAGGCCATCCACGACGCCGGGATCACCCACCGGGACCTCAAGCCGTCGAACGTGATGTTCGGACCCGACGGGGTCAAGGTCCTCGACTTCGGCATCAGTGCGGTCGCCGACGAGACCGGCCTCACCCAGACCGGTGCTTTCCTGGGCACCGCTGCGTGGATCTCACCGGAACAGATCCTGGGGCGGGAGGTCACCGACAAGTGCGACGTGTTCAACCTCGGTCTGGTCGTCGCGTTCGCCGCCACCGGCCGGCATGCCTTCGGCGAGGGCCGACCCGACGCCGTCATGTACCGGATCTCGAACCTCGACGCGGACCTCGAGGGCATCGACGAGCCGTTGAACACGGCGATCAGGCGATGCCTGCTACGCGAACCGGGGCTCCGGCCGGACGTCTCCGAACTCCTCGCATTCGTTGCGTCAGGCGGGCAAGACGACCTGCCGTCGGCACCCGATCTGCCGGAGGGTTCCACGGTCATCGTCCAGCCCTCGCAGATCGACAAGGTCGTCCAGGCCGCCCGCTCGCCGAGCGGTGACCCCCCGAGCCCACGCGACGGTGGTGGAGCGGCGGCCGGCGGACGTCCGAAGCGCAGGAAGGGCCGGGTGTTCGCCGCTCTCCTGCTTCTGGCAGCGGTGGCTGGTGGCGGCGTGTTCGCGTACCTCCAGAGCCAGGGCAGCAACGACGTAACCGCCCCAGCGGCCACTACTACGACCCGCGCCACCACCACGACCACCCCGGCCACCACCACCCGCGCCACCACCACGACGATCTCGACGGCGCTGATCGCCGAACGGGCCGTCCTCACCGATTCCTACGTCTGGGGCTACAGCGACAAGACCAGGACGCTTCAACATCTCCTCGGGCTCACAGAAGACGGCTACTACGGATCGGGGACGCGCATTGCCCACGTGGCCGTACTCAACGACCGCGGCCTGTCCGTGGCCAACGTCCCAAACCCGCCGCCAACCACCACGACGCCACCGACCACCACATCCACGGTGTCGGAACCGAGCGCTCCTCGGACGGTGCGTAGAGGCATCCCGGAATTCTGGGAGTCATGGGGGACCTATCAGGTCGAACTGACCTGGACTGCGCCGAGCGTGAGCGGCAGCGCTTCCATCAAGCGTTACGAGATTCGGATATCCCCGACGCCGAAGAACCTTGACCCAATCGTCGACACGCAGACCAAGGTCAACTCGTGGACCGTCGTCGGACTGGAGCCAAACACGACCTACTCGTTCCAAGTTCGTGCCATCAACCACCACGAAGTGGAAGGTCCTTGGTCCACCACCGTCTCAAGGAGAATGCCGAACCGGGTAGCGACGACGACCGCTCCGACGACGACGATCCAGATCGTCACCACGACGACCTCTGCAGCCGCCAGTTACAGACTCGACACATATGCGGGGAAGAAGTTGCGGTGGGACCCATGTGCAGGTCAGATCCGCATGAAGTTGAACCACGGCGGGTACTTGAGGGACACCCAACTGGAGAAATGGGAAACGAGTCTGACCAGCCTTGCTTCAGGAATCTCTGAAGCCACAGGACTCGACCTCGCCTACTCGGGCTACACGACAGAAGAGCCCTCCGACCGGCATGCCGGTGGCCGTCACACCTTCGTCGATGTCCATATCGTGATCGCACCAAATCGCACCGGGAAACTGGCAGGCAGCAGTTCGGATTACGGCGGAGTCCGGTGGCTCGATTCACACGCCAGTTCGGAATGGACTGAGATCGAACACGTTGAGATTTGGGTCTCGTCATACCGCGCAACGAGCTCGACGATGTGGAGTTTCTCGAAGACCTACTTCATGAACTATCTCGGAAACGCCTTCGGGCTTGATGATCTGGGGTCGGGAACTGACACCGAGATCATGAGCTGGGGCGGACGGGGTAGTGGTATGGCAAATGATCCCCAGTGGGGAACAGGCGACCTGATCGGCTTCGGTCTCGTGGGCGCCAACAACGGCTGTGTCGACTAGCAACGCCGTGAGGCTCGGACGGGCCGCCGACAACGACCTGGTCATCGCCCACCCGTCCATCTCTGCCCACCACGCGGAACTCCACTTCGACGGCGAACGGTTCATACTGCGGGACCTGTCATCGTCGAACGGAACCTTCGTCAACGGAGAACGCGTCACCTCGGCGATCCTCGACGCCGGCGACGTCGTCCACCTCGGACCCGTCGCCCTCGAGTTCCGGAACGGCCAGCTCCAGATGCGGGTCGACTACGACCCCGAGCCGGACGACGGGCCGGCAACGACCAGATCCAAGGGCAAACCGGCCTTGTTCCTGATCCTGCTCGCAGGTGTCGCTGCTGCAGCCCTGTTGTTCGTCACCAACGGTTCTGAGGAAACCGGGCCTGAAACCGCGACTCGACCCACTACGACGACCCCACCGACGACAACCACCCTGGCCCCCACCACAACGACCCCACCGACGACAACCGTCTCAGCGGCGGAGATCGCCTCCCGGGCCATCCTCACCGCCACCTACAGATGGGGCTACAGCGAAGAGGCCAAGGACCTCCAGGCGCAGCTCACGCTCCCGGTCGACGGCTACTACGGGCTGAACACCCTGATCGCTCATCGAGCCGCACTCGCAGGACTCGGCCTCTCCACGGCAGGCGTACCGAACCCTCCACCAACGACGACCCAGGCCCCGACGACGACCGTCCCACCCACGACCACCCAAGCTCCGACGACCGTCGCGGTGATCGATCTCTACAGCCAACCGCCGGACCTGGAAGACAAGATCGCGACGGCCGTCGCCGCTTCAGTCGGAATCGAGTGCGGCTCCTGGCCTTGGGGATCCACTGGGTCGGGTTGGCCGCTCCAGCTGTCAGGCGGATCGAAGACCTACGTCGTCACCAACCACCATGTCATCGACGACTGCATCGGCTCCGGCCAGGTGACCCTCGAGGTCGGAGGCATCACCGCCTCGGGGCTGATCATCAACTCGGATGCCACGTACGACCTGGCGATCATCGAGACGACGCTGAGCCTCTCACCGCTTCCAACCGCTGGGTGGCCCAAGATCGGCCACTGGGTGATGGCCGTCGGCAACCCCCTCGGCATCAAGGGTTCGGTCAACATGGGCCATGTCTCGAACCTCGACGGTTCCGACATCGTCCACGACGCCGCCATCAACCCTGGCAACTCCGGCGGGCCCCTCATCAACGCCGAAGGACAGGTGGTCGGCGTCAACTACGCCGGGTATCGAAACACGGACTCGATGAATCTCGCCGTGGGGTTGCGGATGCTCTGTGTGAACCTCATCCAGTGCTCCAGCCAGCAGTGGAGATAGTCAGAGGTCATTAGCCAGAACCCACCCGTGAGATCCCGTGACCCCTCCGGCAGATCAGGAGGTCAGGGGTTCGAGTCCCTCCGAGCGCGCCGCTCTCCCGGCTGTTCGCTTCAGGCCGCTGACGTCGTCTTGCCCGGGGAATCCCCCTCGGACCCGACGACCGTGGAGAGGGCGGCCTCGCCACCGCCGGGGAGCAGGTCGAAGCCGTCTTCCCGCCCCGCATCGTCCCCACCCTCGACGGTGGCCGATCCCAGATCCGCTGCAGCCGACAGCAGCGCGGCGTGCGCCTCGTCCTTCTCGCGCTCGGCCCGCTCGAGCCGTGCCTCCAACCGCTTGCGCTCCACGACCAACCCCTGGTGGTGGAGGTACGCCCGACCGGTCCTCGGATCGGGGACATCCTCACCCGACGGGGCCGCAGCTGTCCCG
>JAERSW010000129.1 GCA_016845305.1 Acidimicrobiales bacterium | reverse complement strand
TCGTCAACCCGCTCCAGTTCGCCCCCGGCGAGGACCTCGATGCCTACCCCCGCACGCTGGACGCCGACCTGGCGCTGGCCGCCGACCACGGCGCCACGGTGGCCTTCGTCCCGACCGTGGACGCCATGTACCCGGAGGGCTACGACCGGGTGGTGGCCGGTGACGCCGACCGGGTGGACCCCGGTCCGGCGGCGCGACCGCTGGAGGGGGAGGGGCGACCCACCCACTTCGCCGGGGTGGCCGAGGTGGTGGCCCGCCTCCTCCGGGCCGTCGGCCCGTGCGATGCCTTCTTCGGCGAGAAGGACTTCCAGCAGCTCCAGGTGGTTCGCCACCTCGTCGACGCCCTCGGGTTGCCGGTCACCGTCGTCGGTTGCCCGACGGTGCGCGATGCCGACGGCCTGGCCCTGTCCAGCCGCAACGCCTACCTGACGCCCGCCGAGCGGGCCGCCGCCCCCGTCCTGCACCGGACCCTGTGCGACGGGGCTGAGGCGGTCGGCCGGCCGGGTTGGGACCGTGCCGCGGTCGAGGCCGACATGGCGGCCGCCATCGCCGCGGAGCCGACCGGCGACCTGGAGTACGTCGTGGTGGTCGACCCGACGACCCTGCTGCCACCGGAGGCACCCGAGCCCGGCGACGAGCTGCGCCTGCTGGTGGCGTGTCGCTTCGGCCGGGCCCGCCTCATCGACAACGTCCCGGCCGTGGCCGGGTGAGGGGCGACGTCCGGATGACACGCGGCGCCCGGCCGGACCACCGGTTCGCCCCCCGACCCCGGCAGGCTTGACCGGTGGAACCCGTCCCCCTGCCCGCCGACCTGCCGCCGGCGCTGGCCGCCCACTTCGCCGACCAGGCGGGTTCGGTCGACCCCCCGGCCGACGCGGTGGCCGACGCCGTCGTGCTGGCCCTCCACGAGGACCTCACCCCCGACGGCGACCTGAGCGCCTCGCTGGTCCCGGCCGCCGCCGTGGCCGACGGCGTGGTGGCCAGCCGGTCCGACGGGGTGCTGGCCGGAACGGCCTGCGCCACCGAGGCCTTCGCCCAGGCCGACCCGTCGATCGAGGTGGCCTGGCACCGCCACGAAGGCGACCGCATCGCCCCGGGCGACGTCCTGGCCACCGTCCGCGGACCCCTCGCCCCGGTCCTCACCGCCGAACGCACCGCGCTGAACTTCCTGGCCCGCCTGTCCGGGGTGGCCACCACCACGGCGGCGTGGGTCGACGCCGTGGCCGGGACCGGCGTCCGCATCTGGGACACCCGCAAGACCACCCCGGGCCTCCGGGCGTTGGAGCGGGCCGCCGTGCGGGCCGGCGGCGGCTGGAACCACCGCACCAACCTCAGCCACTGGATCATGCTCAAGGACAACCACCTGACCGGTACGTCGGTGACCGAGGCGGTGGCGGTGGCCCGATCGCTGTGGCCGGGGCGTACCGTTCACGTCGAGTGCGAGACTCTGGACCAGGTCCGCGAATCACTGGAGGCCGGCGCCGACGCGCTGCTGCTCGACAACATGACCCCCGAATCCATCACCGCGTGCGTGGCCGCCGTCCGTGACCACGCCGAGCGCCACGGCAGCCGCCCCCTCGTCGAGGCGTCGGGCGGCATCACGCTGGACCGGGTGGCCGCCTATGCGGAGACCGGCGTTGACTGCGTCTCCACCAGCGCCCTGACCAACGGGGCCGCCATGCTCGACCTGGGCCTGGACCTGGACCGGGGCGTGGACCGGGACCGGGACGCGGGAGCCCGCTGATGCTGCTCACCATCGACGTCGGCAACACCCAGACGGTGCTCGGCCTCTACGAGGAGGGCGCCGCGGTGTCGGCCGCCGACACCGGCCTGGTCGACCACTGGCGGATCCGCACCGACCACGACCGGACCTCGGACGAGCACGCGGTGCTCATCCGCAACCTGCTCCGCCAGTCGGGCCGCGACCTGGAGGGAACGGTCACCGGGGTGGCCATGTGCGCGGGCGTCCCCCGGGTGCTGGCCAGCCTGCGCACCATGGTCGACCGCTACGTCGACTTCGACCCGGTGGTCATCGAGCCGGGCGTGAAGACCGGCATGCCCATCCTCTATGACAACCCCAAGGAGGTGGGTGCCGACCGGATCGCCAACGCCGTCGGCGCCTACGACCTGTACGGCGGCCCCACGGTGGTCGTCGACTTCGGCACGGGCAACAACTTCGACGTGATCTCCGCCGACGGCGAGTTCCTCGGCGGGGCCATCGCCCCCGGCGTGGAGGTCAGCCTCGACGCCCTGTTCGGCCGGGCGTCGGCGCTGCGGGCCGTCGAGCTGGTCGAGCCCCGCAGCGTGATCGGCAAGAGCACCGTGGAGTCGTTGCAGTCCGGCGCCGTGTACGGCTTCGCCGCCCAGATCGACGGCATGGTCGAACGGTTCCGGGCCGAGTTGGGGGGCTGCACCGTGGTGGCCACCGGCGGCCTGGCCCACCTGATCGCCCCGTCGACGTCGACCATCGAGCACGTCGAGCCCTTCCTGACCCTGCACGGCCTGCGCCTCGTGCACGAGAGGAACCAGTGACCGACGAGACCCCCGAGACCCCCGACGTCCCGGAGGCCACCGGCGCCACCGACGTGCCGTACCGGTTCGAGACGACGTCGACGGCCGCCGCGGTCGACGAGGCGTGGTCGGGCCTGGCCGATGGCGAGGAGTCCGGCCAGGTCGTCACCGTGGCCGGCCGGCTCATGCTGCGCCGCGACCAGGGCAAGTTGGCCTTCGGTGACCTGCAGGACGCCACCGGTCGGGTCCAGCTGTTCGCCCTGGCCCGCTCCACCCCCGACTTCGACGGCTTCACCGGCCTGCACCTCGGCGACTGGATCGGCGTGACCGGCGAGGTGCTGCGCACCCGCCGCGGCGAGCTGAGCATCCGGGTCGACTCGTGGGTGCGCCTGGCCGAGGCCCGTCGGAGCTTCCCCGACAAGTGGCACGGCATCTCCGACGTCGACATGCGGTTCCGGCAGCGCTACGTCGACCTGTGGGTGACCGACGAGGCCCGGGCCGCCTTCACGGCCCGCAGCCGGATCATGTCGGCGACCCGCCGCTGGCTCGAGGACCGGGGCTTCCTCGAGGTGGAGACGCCGGTGTTCCACCCCATCCCCGGCGGTGCCCTGGCCCGGCCGTTCACCACCCACCACAACGCCCTCGACCTCGACCTCTACCTGCGCATCGCCCCCGAGCTGTACCTCAAGCGGCTCACCGTGGGCGGAATGGAGCGGGTGTTCGAGATCGCCCGGGTGTTCCGCAACGAGGGGCTGTCGACCCGCCACAACCCCGAGTTCACGATGCTCGAGCTGTACCAGGCGTACGCCGACTACCACGACGTGATGGAGCTGGTCGAGCAGTTGGTCGAGCACCTGGCCCTCGAGGTGTGCGGCACCACGTCGCTCACCTACGACGGGCGCGAGCTGGACCTGTCGGCGCCGTGGCGGCGGGCGACGCTGCTGGAGCTGCTGGCCGAGCACGGCGGCATCGAGGTCGACCTCGACACGCCCCGCGACGAGCTGGTGCGCCTGTGCGACGAGCGGGACATCCCGGTCAAGGACGGCGACGGCCCCGGAAAGCTCATCCTGGAGCTGTACGAGAAGACGACCGAGCCCGAGCTGTGGGGTCCCGTGTTCGTCATGGACTACCCGAAGGAGGTCTCGCCGCTGTCGCGGGACCACCGCGACCATCCCGGCTGGGTGGAGCGCTTCGAGGGGATCGTGGCCGGCCGCGAGCTGTGCAACGCCTTCACCGAGCTGGTCGACCCCGACGAGCAGCGGCTGCGGTTCGAGGCCCAGGCCGAGGCCAAGGCGGCCGGCGACGACGAGGCCATGGCCGTCGACGAGGACTACCTGCGGGCGCTGGAGTACGGCCTCCCGCCGACCGGTGGGCTGGGGATCGGCATGGACCGCCTGGTCATGCTGCTGACCGGGACCACGACCATCCGCGACGTGATCCTCTTCCCGACGCTCCGACCTGAGCAGTAGCCCCTAGGCAGTAGCTCCCGGGCAGCAGGCCCCCGAAGCGGTAGGCCTCAGCCCGCCGAGTCGAGGCGTTCCAGCAGCAGGTCGCAGGTGGTTCGCAGGGTGGCCACCGCCGGGCTGTCGCCGAGGGCGTCCAGTGCCCCGACGGCCTGTCCGAGGGAGTCGGTGGCCGTCGTCCGGGTGGCGGCGATGGCGGCGTCGTCCCGGACCACGTCGCGCACCCGGTCGCGGGTGGCGTCGTCGATCGGGCCGCCCAGCAGGCCGCGCAGCTCGTCGCCGGACGGGCCGGCGAGGGCCCGGATGACCGGCAGCGTGTAGGTGCCCTCGACCAGGTCGTTGCCGGCCGGCTTGCCCAGCTGCTCGTCGGTGGCCACCACGTCGAGGAGGTCGTCGACCACCTGGAAGGCCATCCCGTAGTGGTGCCCGAAGTCGGTGACCGCCTCGACCACGTCGCGGGGGTGGCCGGCCACCAGGGCGCCGATGCGTCCGGCGGTGGCCAGCAGCGAGGCGGTCTTGCCGGCGATCGAGGCCAGGTAGGCGTCCTCGGTGCGGTCCACGTCGAAGGCGTGTCGCAGCTCGCGCACCTGGCCCTCGCACAGTTCGGCGATGGTCGAGGCCAGCAGCCCGGCCACCTCGGTGCCGAGGTCCGCGGCGATCTCCGACGCCCGGGCCAGCAGGTAGTCGCCGGCCAGGATGGCCTCGAGGTTGCCCCAGCGGGCGTTCACGCTCTGGACGGTGCGACGGGTCTCGGCGCCGTCCATGACGTCGTCGTGGTACAGCGAGCCCTGGTGGACCAGCTCGACGGCCACGCCGCCGCGCACCACGTCGTAGTCTGCGGGGCCGGGATCGGCCTCGAGGACCTGCGAGGCGGTGATGCACAGGGCGGGTCGGACCCGCTTGCCGCCGGCGTCGATGAGGTGGCGGGCCACCTCGGTGAGGAACGGCTCGTCGGATTCGACGACCTTGCGCAGCTCGTCCTCGGTCCGCGCCAGGCCGTCGGCCATGCCGGGCAGGTCCAGCAGGCTGGTCACCCGCTCGGGCGTCGGGGAGACGGGCTCGGCCACGGGGCGAGGATACGGCCTGCCCGCGGTGCGCGGAAACGGCCCGTCACGGTCGGCCCCGGCCCTGCGGGACCCGTCGGGGGTGCGGAGAACCGCGGGAAGGTCCGTCACGGCCCGTGGGTACACTCGAAATGCGGGGAGATGGTCAGATCGTCATTCCGATCCCCGTTCAGATTCAGGAGGCATCCCGTTGTTCGAGCGGTTCACCGACAGGGCCCGCAGGGTCGTGGTACTGGCCCAGGAAGAGGCGCGCCTCCTGAACCACAACTACATCGGCACCGAACACATCCTGCTCGGGCTGATCCACGAGGGCGAGGGCGTGGCCGCCAAGGGCCTCGAGTCGCTCGGCATCTCGCTCGAGGCGGTCCGCAGCCAGGTCGAGGAGCTCATCGGCCACGGCGCCAGCTCGCCGAGCGGCCACATCCCGTTCACGCCGCGGGCCAAGAAGGTCCTCGAGCTGTCGCTGCGCGAGGCCCTGCAGCTGGGCCACAACTACATCGGCACCGA
>JAERSW010000128.1 GCA_016845305.1 Acidimicrobiales bacterium | reverse complement strand
TGGGAAGCCCGCTACGAGGGGATGAGCCGAGCCGACCGCCTCGGCGGCGACTACCACGCCTACCTCCCGGATCCGCTCGTCGGCTGGGACCCCGACCTCCCCGGCGACCTGGCGGCCGACATCGCAGATGCCGAGGCGGCGGTCCGGTCGCTCGGCGACGCGGGCGCCGGTCAGGCCAGCCTTGACGGGCTGGCCCGCTACCTCCTGCGAGCCGAATCAGTGGCGTCGTCCCGGATCGAGGGCGTCCGCGTTAGCGCCCGGCGCCTCCTGCGAGCCGAAGCGGCGGCAGCGCCAGGCGACGACCAGACTGACCGCACTGCCGCCGAAGTCCTCGCCAACATCCACGCCACGCAGGCGGCCATCGACATCGGATCCTCCGGCGACCCGCTGGACGTGCTCACGATGCTGCGGATCCACACCGCCCTCATGGACCCGACAGACGAGCCGGTCGGCGAGGGCAGGCTCCGGACCCGACAGAACTGGGTCGGCGGCAGCGACATCAACCCGCTCCGGGCCGAGTACGTCCCGCCTCCGCCGGACCGGGTCCCCCCGCTCCTCGACGACCTGGCCGCCTACCTCGACGGTGACCGGCACTCGCCGCTCGTCCAGGCCGCGCTCGTGCACGCCCAGTTCGAGACCATCCATCCGTTCATGGACGGCAACGGCCGGACGGGGCGGGCCCTGATCCCGATGGTGTTGCGGCGGAGGGGCCTGGCCGGCCGTTCCGTGCCGCCCATCAGCCTCGTCCTCGCCGCCCGGTCACGCGACTACGTGGCCGGCCTGACCTCGTTTCGGCACACGTCGCCTCCCGACTCCCGGGAGCGGTCCGAGGCGGCCCATCCGTGGTTGCGGACGTTCGCGTCGGCGACGTCGGCGGCGTGCGCCGAGGCCCAGCGGTTCGCGAACCGGATCGACGAGCTCTCCGGGGCCTGGAGGGATCGGTTGGGTCGGGTTCGGTCCGATTCGGCGGCCGTGGCGCTCCTCGGGATCCTCCCGGCCACACCGGTCCTCACGGTCGACGCGGCGAGCCGGGAGGTCGGTCGATCCTGGGTCCGGACGAACGAGGGCGTCGGGCGCCTCGTCGAGGCGGGGATCCTCATCCAGCGCGACGCAGCCCGACGCCGCGACCGGGTGTTCGAGGCCCCGGACGTGATCGACATGTTCGCCGCCCTCGAGCGGCGTCTGGCAGCCGGCGACTCCTGATCGAGCCGCTCAGAGCGGGCGTTCAGCGGTGCGGTCGTCGAAGCAGGCGTGGACGCGGAGGATTCCGTCGGCCACATCGAACACGGCGTGCTGACCGAACTCGCGGCCATACGCCCGGGCAACGTCGCGGTCGATGCCGGTCACGGCGATGGATTCCTCGGACCAGGTGCCGTCCGGCGACGTCCCGAACGCCGACCGCCACACCAGCCCGTCGGCGTCGAGACGGCGACACAACGCCTCGTGCCGACGGTCGTTCTCACCCACCGACAGCTCCCCGCTGAACGGGTTGTGGGCGGTCAGCACCCACCAAGACCCGTCCCCGTCGACCGCCCCGACGGCCACCTCGGCGGCAGGTCGTCCGTCGATGGTCACCACGGTGGCCAGGTAGGCGTCCCACAGCGCCTCGTCGATCGGTCCGCCGTTCACGGGCACACCGTGTCACGGCTCTGCTCTACTGGACGGTCATGGAGTGTCCGAAGTGCGGTTCGCCGATGGCGGTGCGGACCAACCGGCAGACCGGCAGCGACTTCCTCGGCTGCACCGAGTTCCCCGACTGCCGCGGCACCCGCCGGCTCACCGACGCCGGCGCCACCCCCACCGGCGACCCGTCGGCCCCGGTCGCCGAGTGCACCGACCGACTCCCGAAGGCGCTGTCGCCGTCACGGGCCGTCGACTTCCTCAAGTGCCCCCGCATGTTCTACGAGAAGTCGGTGGCCCGCAGCGTCGTGTTCCAGGCCAGCGAGGCGTCGATGCGCGGCACGTTGGCCCACCACGCCCTCGAGCAGGTCGTCGGTCTACCGCCGGCCGAACGCACCCCGGACCGGGCCGTGTCGTTCCTCCGCCCCCACTGGGAGGCATCCCGCGACCGCCGCGAGCAGGTGAAGCTGGCCACGCTCCCCGACGAGCGGATCGACGCCATGCTCGCCGACGCCGAGCGGTACGTCCGGGCCTGGTTCGACATCGAGAACCCGACGGCGCTCGATCCGGCCGGCGTCGAGGAGCGGGTGAAGGCCACGCTCGGCTCGGCGCCGATGGCCGGGATGATCGACCGCATCGACCAGACCGGCGGCACCGAGAAGCGGCCGCACCTCACGATCGTCGACTACAAGACCGGCAAGCCGCCCGGCGACCGGTTCGTCGACGAGGCGCTCTTTCCGATCCACGTGTACGCCGCCGCGGTGGCGACCCGTCCGGGCGTCGTCGTCGACGAGGTCAAGCTGATCCACCTCGGCCACGGCACCGACGGGATCGTGAGCCGGCCCATCACCCCGTCGACCAACCGGGCGACGACGGAGAAGTTCGACGGCATCTGGCAGGACATCCAGACCGCGGCGAAGACCGGTTCGTTCCCATGCGTGACCGGCCGCCAGTGCGACTGGTGCGACGCCAAGCCCCTCTGCCCGGCCTGGAACTGAGGCGAACGGTGAACCTGCCGCCGGTCGACGGCTTCCACGCCTGGGCGGCGGGCGACCTCGTCGAGAACCGCAACCGGGGACTGTTCGCCGAATGGCTCGTCGGCCACGCCCTCGGCGCCATCGAACCGGGCACGCACCGGCTCGAGTGGGACGCCGTCGACCTCCACTACCGGGGCCTCGGCGTCGAGGTGAAGTCCTCGGGTCGCACGCAGACCTGGGCGCCCGAGAACGAGAGCACCCCCCGGTTCGGAATCGCCCCGCAGAAGCAGTCGTGGTACGCCGCCACCGACTCGTGGGAGGTCCACGATCAGCCCCGACGGACGGCCGACGTCTACGTGTTCTGCCTCCACGAGACCCGACGGGCCACGACCGACGACGTGGCCGATCCCGCCCAGTGGTCGTTCTGGGTGATCCCCACATCCAGGCTGAACGCAGAACTCGGCGACCAACGCTCCATCGGCGAAGCCGGCCTCGACCGACTGGTCGACCGATGCAGCTGGCCGGAGATCAAGTGGCAGATCGAACGAATCACCTGACCTTCGCCCATCAGGCCGTCTGCATCAGTCGGTAGCAAGCACTCGCTGGACGAGCGCCTCACCCCGCCAGCAGCGCCCCCACGCGATCCGCCGTCTCGCGGACCAGGCGTTCGATGTCGGGCAGGTCGGCGTCGCCGGGGAAGCGCCAGCCCGGCCCGTAGACCGACACCGACGCCACCGCCACCCCGTCGGCGTCGCGCACCGGCGCCGCCACGCCGCTGATCTCGTCGGAGAACTCGCCGATCGTCCACGCCACCCCGGTCCGGCGCACCTCGCCGACCCGCTGGCGCAGCCCGACGAGCGTGGTCACCGTCCGTTCCGTGAAACCCTCCAGGCCGTCCGCGGCGTACGCGGCGACCTCCTCGTCGGTCCACGACCCCATGAACGCCTGCCCGGCGGCGATCGTGTGCAGCGGGAACCGCTGGCCTGTCCAGTCCGTCACCTGCACCGGCCCCGGCGCGGCGACCTGCACGACGTACAGGCCCTCGCCGCCGTCCATCACCGCCAGCGACGCCGACTCACCGAGCCGGTCGGCCAGCTCCCGCAGGTACGGCCGGGCCAGGTCGCGCAGGGTGCCCGCCGGCGCCCCCGCTCCCGCCAGCGCCCGCAGGCCCGACCCGATCACGTAGCGGCCGGCCTCGTCGACGCGTTCCACGATCCCCAGCTCGTCGAGGCTGGCCAGGATCCGCGAGCACGTCGACTTGGCAAGGCCGGTCACGCGGGCCACGTCGGACACGCCGGACGAGTCCGTCCGGCCCGCCAGGGCCCGCAGCACTCGGAACGTTCGCTCGATCGTCTGGATTCCGGTAGTCTAGGGCACCATTCACCGGAACGTTCCACTCAATGGAACACAGGCCGAGCGCCCCCGGAACCGAGCCCCTCCAGGGAAAGTGAGCCCACCATGCGCAACGACGCGCAGTGCGTGATCATCGGAGGCGGCGCCATGGGCGTCGGCCTCCTCTACCACCTCGCCCACGAGGGCTGGACCGACACCCTCCTCATCGAGAAGGGCGAGCTCACCTCCGGCTCCACCTGGCACGCCGCCGGCCTCGTCCCCCACTTCATCGGCAGCCTCAACATGGCCAAGGTCCACGCCTACGGCGCGGAGCTCTACACGAAGCTCGAGGAGGAGACCGGCATGGCCACCGGCTGGCACGGCTGCGGCGCCATCCGCCTCGCCGTGAACCAGGAGCAGGCCGAGTGGTACCGCTACGTCCAGGCCATGCTCGACTCCCTCGGCGTCGAATCGCACCTCATCGGCCACGACGACATCCGGGCGCTCGCCCCCCTCATGGAGTCGATCGACGACGTCGTCCTCGGCTTCCACACCCCCAACGACGGCTGGTCCGACCCCACCGGCTCCACCAACGCCATGGCCGCCGGCGCCCGCCAGCTCGGCGCCGAGATCGCCCGCCACACCCTCGTCACCGACGTCACCCAGCTCCCCGACGGCCGCTGGCAGGTCACCGCCGAGAAGGCCGGCGAGCAGACGCAGGTCACCTGCGACCACGTCGTCAACGCCGCCGGCCACTACGCCCCCCAGGTCGGCGCCATGTCCGGCATCGACGTCCCCATCGTCTCGATGATCCACCAGTACCTGATCACCGAACCGCTCGACGCCATGAAGGCCTGCGACGTCGAGATGCCCGTCATCCGCGACCCCCGCTCGTCGTGCTACTACCGCCGCGAGATCGACGGCCTCCTCATCGGCCCGTACGAGACCCACGACTCCATCACCTACGGCCTCGACGGCATCGACTGGGGCCTCCACTTCCACCTCACCCCACCCGACCTCGACCAACTCGCCCCGTGGCTCGAGATCTCCGCCGAACGCTTCCCCGTGTTCGCCGAGGCCGGCATCAAGCAGGTGGTCAGCGGCCCCATCACCCACACCCCCGACGGCGGCTACCTCATGGGCCCCGCCGCCGGACACCGCAACTACTGGTTCTGCGCCGGCGCCTCCATCGGCATCACCCAGGGCCCGGGCGCCGGGAAGTACCTCGCCCAGTGGATGGTCCACGGCCAGACCGAGATCAACGTCCGCGAGATGGACCCCCGCCGCTTCGGCCCCTGGTCCGACCTCGACTACACGATCGCCAAGTCGATCGACGAGTACCACGAGATGTACCAGGTGCGCATGCCCGGCGAGTACCGCAACGCCGGCCGCCCCCTCAAGCGCACCCCCATCGCCGATCGGCTCGACGCCCTCGGCGCCCAGTGGCAGGACGTCTGGGGCTGGGAACGCCCCCGCTACTACGGCGAGCCCGAGGACTACTCGTGGCGCCGCTCCAACGCGCACGACATCGTCGCCGCCGAGTGCGCCGGCGTGCGCGAGCGCGTCGGCATCGCCGATCTCACCGCGTTCGCCAAGTTCGACGTCACCGGCGCCGACGCCGAGGCCCTCCTCGGCCGCCTGTCCGCCAACCGCCTCCCGGCCCGCGACGGCGGCACCCGCCTCGTCCACATGCTCACCGAGCTGGGCGGCATCGAGTGCGAGATGACGGTCACCCGCCTCGGCGACGGCCGCTTCTGGCTGAACTCCGCCATCGCCGGCACCGAGCACGACCACGACTGGCTCGTCCAGCACGTCCAACCCGGCGAGGACGTCACCATCACCGACCGCACCGACGAGGTCGGCATCCTCGCCGTCACCGGCCCCAGCGCCCGCGACGTCCTCGCCGCCTGCACCGACGCCGACCTCTCCAACGACGCCTTCGGGTGGCTCACCGCGCAGGAGATCGACGTGGCCGGCGTGCCGTGCACCGCCCTGCGGGTCAGCTACGTCGGCGAGCTCGGCTGGGAACTCCACCACCCCCTGGAGCGGATGTCCGAGCTCTACGACACCCTCGTCGCCGCCGGCGAACCCCACGGCATGGTCCACTTCGGCTCGTCGGCCATGAACGTCATGCGCATCGAGAAGGCGTACAAGGCGTGGGGCGGCGAGCTCACCACCGAGATCACGCCCGTCGAGGCCCGCCTCGGCCGGTTCGTCGACCTCGACTCCGGCCGCGACTTCCTCGGCCGCGACGCCACCATCGCCCGCCGCGACCGGGAGGCCGGCGGCGAGTCGCTCGACATGGTGCTCGTGTACTGCGAGGTCGACGCCACCGACTCGGACTGCCGCGGCAACGAACCCTGCTACGGACCCGGCGGCACCGACTGCATGGGCATCACCACCGGCGGCGCCTGGGGCCACACCGTGGGGAGGTCGCTGGCCTTCGCCTACGTCGACCCCGCCTTCGAGGAGCCCGGCTCCACCTTCGAGGTCACCCTGTTCGGCGAACGCCACACCGCCACCGTGCTGGCCGACGCCGCCCACGACCCGGGCAACGAGAGGCTGCGGGCGTGAGCGCCCCCGGCAAGCGCACCGGACGGGCCGGCGGCCGCGCCGCCCGCGTCGCCGCCCGGGCCGCCGGGCCCACCGAGGACGAGAAGGCCGTCCGCCCCGGCCTTCCCGGCGGCCGCTACCAGCCGCTCACCGAGTCGGAGTGCCGCACCGTCTACGACACCGCCCTGACCCTCCTCGAGGAGTTCGGGATGGGCCAGCCCATCGAGGAGTTCATCGAGGTGGTCGTCCCCGCCGGTGGCTGGGTCGACGACGCCGGGCGCCTCCACTTCCCCCGCACGCTGGTCGAGGAGATCATCGGCATGGCGTGCAAGGAGTTCACCTGGCACGGCTTCGACGACGACCGCTCCATCGTCGTGGGCGGCGACCGCGTCCACTTCGGCACCGCCGGCGCCGCGGTGTCCGTCTACGACGACGAGACCCGCAAGCACCGCCCGTCGGTCCTCCAGGACGTCTACGACGTGGCCCGCCTCGTCGACACCCTCGACAACGTCCACTTCCACGTCCGCACGCTGGTGGCCCGCGACATGGTCGAGGCCCGCGACCTCGACGTGAACACCGCCTACGCCATCGCCATGGGCACCTCCAAGCCGATCGGCACGTCCTTCTTCCAACCCGAGCACGTGGTCGAGGTCGTCGACCTGTACGACGAGATGCTCGGCGGTCGTCCCGGCTCGTTCGCCGAGCGGCCGTTCTGCGTGGCCAACAACACGTTCGTCGTCCCGCCGCTTCGCTACGCCGAGGACGCCGTGCGCTCCATGGTCGCCCAGGTCCGCACCGGAATGCCCATCAACCTGCTGTCGGCCGGCCAGGCCGGCGCCACCTCGCCCGCCGCGCTGGCCGGGTCGCTGGCCCAGGCGCTCGCCGAGTGCCTCTCGGCGCTGACCTGCGTCAACCTGCTGAACCCCGGACACCCGTGCGTCATGGGCCTGTGGCCCTTCGTGTCCGACCTGCGCACCGGCGCCATGTCCGGCGGGTCCGGCGAGGAGGCGGTGCTCAACGCCGCGGCCGCCCAGGTCGCCAACTGGCTGGGCCTGCCCTCGGGGGTGGCCGCCGGCATGGCCGACTCCAAGATGCCCGACAACCAGGCCGGCCACGAGAAGGGCCTCACCGTGTCGCTGGCCGGGCACGCCGGCGCCAACCTCGTCTACGAGTCGGCCGGGATGCTGGCCAGCCTGCTGGCGTGCTCATACGAGGCGCTCGTCATCGACAACGACATGCTCGGCGCCATCAACCGGACCGTGCGAGGCATCGAGATCACCGCCGACAAGCTGTCCATCGAGACCATCCGGTCGGTCATCGAGGGCGACGGCCACTTCCTCGGCCAGGACCAGACCCTGTCGATCATGCAGTCCGAGTACGTCTACCCGGAGGTCGGCGACCGGCTCAGCCCGGACGACTGGTTCGACGCCGGCGCCACGTCGGTCGACCAGCGGGCCCGCATGCGGGTCCACGAGGTGCTGTCCAGCCACTTCCCGGCGCACGTGTCGCCCGACGTCGACGCCCGGATCCGCGACCGGTTCGACATCCGCCTGCCCGTCGAGGAGCTCACCAGCTCGACCATCTGGGCCTGACCGGCACCGGCTCCCCCGGGGCGCCGAGACGCTCGGGTTGGCTGTCACACCCCTCCGGCAAGATCTCTCCATGACCGGGATCGAGCCAGGCGCCGCCGCTGGGGAAGTCGCCGAAGGGGGCGACCTGCTGGCCGCCGTCTCCGCAGTGGTCGGTCGTCTCGGCTTCGACGGGATGCCGGCCGACGAGCGGGAGGGCTGGCTTCGCACCTTCACCGCGCTGGACGGTGTGGTGGCCGCCGGACGCTCCCGGGCCCTGGCCGCCGAGTCCGCCGGGCGTCGCCGCAAGGCCGCCGAACGGTCGGCCGACCTGGTGCGAACCACCGGAATGTCCGGTGGCGAGGCCCGCCGGGCCGTGCGCCTCGCCGACGCCCTGGAGGCCTCGCCCACGGCGGCGAAGGCCCTGGCCGACGGCGAGATCACCGCCGGCCACGCCACGACGCTGGCCCACGGAATCCCGTGGCTGTACCGGGGCGCCGCCGAGGCCGACCCGACGTTGCTGGATGCGGCCCGCACCCAGACCGTCGACCGGTTCGCCGAGACGGTCGCCGACTGGACCCGACAGGCCGACGGCGACCTCGACGGCCGACGCCTCGCCGCCCGCCAACACCGCGACCGCCGGGCCGGCTGGACGGTCCGGGCCGACGGCATGGTCCACCTCGACGCCCTCCTCGCCCCCGACGCCGGAACAATCGTCACCAACGCCCTGCACGCCCGCGCCGAGCACCTGTGGCGCACCGAGGACGGCCGGCCCGCCGACGGTTCGGGCATCGGGGCCGACGGCCACCACCTGGCGCGCACCACCGCCCAACGCAATGCCGACGCCCTCCTCGACATGGCCCGCTCCTTCTCCGCCACCCCGTCCGGTGCCCGCTCCGGCTCGGACACCAGCTCCGACACCGGCGCCAGCGGGCAGGACACCGCGGGGCGTCCTCGGGTCGACCTGCTCGTCACCGTCGGCCTCGACCGCCTCCAGATGGCCACCGGCCACGGGGCGGGCCACTGCAAGACGGCCGACGGGGTGCCGCTCGCCCCGGCCATGGTCCGGCGGCTCGCCTGCGACGCCGGGATCATCCCCGTGGTCCTCGGATCCGACGGCGACGTCCTCGACGTGGGCCGGCGCACCCGCAGCGTCGGCACGGCGCTGCGCAACGCGCTTGTCGTCCGCGACGGCGGCTGCACCTTCCCGGGCTGCGACAAGCCGGCCGGCTGGTGCGACGCCCACCACCTCCGCCACTGGGCCGACGGTGGCCCCACCGACCTCGACAACCTGGCCCTGCTCTGCTCAGCCCACCACCACGTCGTCCACGAGGGCGCCTGGCGACTGACCCGGGAGCCCGGTGGCCCGCTCGTCTTCCGATCGCCGTCGGACCGCCGCTACGAGGTCGGCCCCCGCGGCCACCCGCCCCGTGTCGAACCCGCGCCGAACAGCCGGTCGGAGCCGCCCGACGACGCCGCGCCGAACAGCCGGTCGGAGCCGCCCGACGGCCCCAGACCGTCCGCCGAACCAAGAGCGGCCTGACCGCCACCCTGTGGCAGGGTTGACACGTGGACGCTCCGGGAACCCTCGAGTTGGTGGGACGCCTGGCGTTGGCGCTCGCCCTCGGTGCGGTGCTCGGCCTCGAACGCGAGACCCGCCACAAGACCGCCGGGCTGCGAACCCACTCGTTGGTCGCGCTCGGCGCCGCCCTGTTCACCATCGCCGGTGCGTACGCCGTGGTCGGCGACCAGAACGACCCATCCCGCGTCGCCGCCCAGGTGGTGACCGGCATCGGCTTCATCGGCGCCGGCGCCATGATCCGCAGCGGCTTCACCGTCACCGGCATCACCACCGCCGCCACCCTGTGGATGGCCGCGGCGTTCGGCGTCGCGGCGGCCATGGGCCTCTACGTGGTCTCGATCGTGGCCGGCGGCCTGACGCTGCTGGTCGTCATCACCTTCGGCCCGCTCAAGCCGTACGTGCTGTTCCGCCGGTCACGCCGACGCTTCGAGGTCCGCTACCACCCCGGCCACGGCACCCTCGACGTCCTCTTCTCCGGCCTCGAGTCGGTCGGTGGCCGGATCATGTCGGTCGGCACCGCCGAGCGCGACGCCGTCCGTCAGACCACCATCGTCGTACGCGGCCTCGACGAGGTCGAGCTGGCCAAGGTCCTGGCCGCCGTCGACGACCGCGACGAGGTCCTCGGCATCGACCACGCCCCCGACGAGGGCTGACCCGGCTCTTCGGGAACCGGGCCCCTCAGGAACCTGGTCCTCCCGGAACCGGCCCCATCAGGAACCGGGCCCCTCAGAAACGGGGCTTCCGGTCAGCCCGCCAGGTGCCCGGCGGGTCCCTGGGGATCCACCAGCCCGGCCAGCGACGCCCACGGCACCGACGCCTCCGGCGTCCCCACCACGCCGGGCGCCACCTGGTGCATCGGGAAGCGGACCACCAGCCCGGTCGCCGTCACCCCGAACACGTCGAAGTTCGACGCCTCCGGCTCCAGGCCCCGACCGTCCTCCCACAGCACCCCCTCGCCGAGGCGCGCCTCCAGGTCCCGGCGGACGAAGAAACCGATCGTCTCCAGCCACGGACTCTCGGCCACGAACAGGTCCCGGAGGCCGAGCTCGGCACCGGTCGTCAGGTCGATCAGCACGGAGTCGACCCGCTCGTCCACGTCGGCCGCCCCGGCCCAGTCGATCCGCATCTCGTACACCACGCTGACCAGGCGACCGTCCAGCAGGAACACCGTGCCACCGCCCCGCAACGAGTCGCCCGGACCGGTCCCGTCACCACTGGACCCATCAGCGGCCCCATCACCAGTAGCAGTGCCGTCCTCCCCGCCGGACCGCTCCGACAGCGCCGCCACGAACTCGGCCCGCACCGCCTCGGCGGGTCGACGCAGCGCCGCGTTCACCGGATGCCCGATGGCCAGGCCGTCCAACTGCGGATGGCTGAGGTCGTAGGTGCCGCTCCCGCCCAACGTCCCCGAACTCGAGTCCACGTACACCGACCCGTGCACCGCCCCCGGACCGGCAGCCGAGCCACCCCCAGCGGTCTCCCCATCGGAGCCCGTCCCCTCGGGGATCGTCCCCTCCGGCAGGGAGCTCGTACCGGCGGGATCCGCCGTGGTCGTCGCCGTGGACCCAGCGTCGAGGGCCTCGGGGGTCTCCCCGATGCCGTTGGCCACCATCTCCCGGCCGTCGTGCCCCGCACACCCGGCCACCACCAGCAGCCCGGCCAGGAAGGTGCCCTTCAGAACCGCCCCCCTCCGAAACGCCCCCTGCAGGAATCTGCCCTGGAAGAGCGTGCCCTGCAGGAACCTGCCCTGGAGGCGCGTGCCGAGCGGGAAGCGGGTCACGGCTGGCAGGGTAGCGAGCGCCCCGGAGCCGCCGCCGCCCGTCGCTACCATCGCCACATGGCCCTCCACCGCGGCAGCCGACGATCCACCCGGGGACGTTCGACCAGAGGACGGGGCACCCCCGTGACCCAGACGATCGCCAACGGGCCGTCCGCCGACCAGACCCTGCTCGACCTCGTCAACGGCCTCCGCGACCTCACCGAACGGGTGGCCACCCTCGAGCACCGCTTCGACGCCCTCGGCACCGCTGCGGCCGACCCCGACGGCGACGACGTCATGGACCTCCGCCTCGGCCTGGCCCGCCTGTCGGCCGAGGTCTCCCGGGTCACCGTCGAGCTGAACGCCCGGCTCGCCGGGGAGTCCGACGAACCGATCACCCCGTCGCTGGCCGGCGACGAGACCTTCGCCGACCTCAGCGCCGACTCGCCGGCCCGGGCCCGCGGCACGACCACCGGCCGATCGGCCCCCCACCGCACCAGCGGCTGGCAGCCCGCCGAGTAGCACCCGCGACCGGGACACATCCGCGAGCCGGTCCAGCCGAGGAGCACCCGCAGGCTGGATCCACCCGCAGGCCGGCCCAGCCGGCCTGCCGGGTCAGCCGGCCTGCCGGGCCAGGGCGTCGACCAGGTCCTGCATCCGGGCCTGGAGGCGTCCGAACTCCACCCAGTTCGCCGGATCCTCGGACAGCGCGGCCGCCGAGGCGTCCTGCAATCGGGCCAGCTCGGCCAGCATCCCGGCCAGGTCCTCCGGCAACGGCGTCGGCTCCGAACCACCGGTCGCGCCATCGCTCCCGTCGTCGGACGTCGTGTCCCCGTCGGAGGAGGCCGTCGTGCCGCCGGACGTCGTTCCCGACTCGGCCACGCCCGTCGAGATCCCGTGGAACAGGTCGTCGAGGCGCGCCCCGGTCAACTCCTCCAGGGCCTCCTGCAACGAGTTGGCCATCACCACCTGCTCGCCGACGGCCACGATGACCCGCTCCAGCTCCGGCACGGTGCTGTCGCCCTCGGCCTGCACGTACAACGGCCGCACGTACAGGATCGAATCCTCGATCGGCACCAGCAGCAGCTCGCCGAACAGCACCGACGAGCCCCGCTGGCTCAGCAGCGTCTGGAGGCTGGCCACCTCCTCGTCGTTGCGGATCCGCTCCTCGGCCAGCGCCGGGCCGTCGAAGTTCGACGTCGGCGGGCGGTAGACCACCAGCTCGCCGTACCGGTCGCCGTCGCTGCGGCCCACCATGTACGCGGCGAGCTCCTTGCGGGCATCGTCCTCGTCCAACGGCACGAACGCCCGCATGATCACGAACTCCGCCGGCTTGTCGGCGGCCTCCCCGGACGCATCGGCTCCCTCGCCTTCGGGGAGGGCGACCATCGTGCGATACGGCGCCATCCGCATGTGGCGGGTCCCGATCTTGAAGCCCTGGGCGTCCAGCACGGCCAGGTTGGCCGCCCCCTCGCCGGTCCGGCCCGGGTCCTGCGAGACGGCCCACTCGGCGGCCCGCTGGTAGAAGTTCTCGGTGTCCTCGACGTGGTACCGGCCCCACAGCTCCGTCTGGACGCGGAACAGGTCCTCGGCGTACCGCAGGTGCTCGACCAGCGACTCCGGCATCTCCGACCGCGGCGTGAACAGCCCGTCGAAGGCCTCCGAGAAGGCGGCGATCATCGGATCCGACTCGTCCACCACGTAGAAGGTGACCTCGCCGGTGAAGGCGTCCACCACCGCCTTGACGGAGTTCCGCACGTAGTTGAGGTCGTGGCGCAGGCCGCTGGCCCGGGGCAGCTCGGCCACCGGCGCCGGCTGCGCGTACGGGTACCGGTCGGTGGTCGTGTAGCCGTCCACCACGTACACGATCCGACCGTCGATCAGCACCGGGTAGGGGTCGGCGTCGAAGTGCAGGAAGGGCGCCAACTTCTCCACCCGCTCCCGGACGTCCCGCACGTAGAACACCCTCGAGTCCCCGGTCACGAAGTTCGAGATCAGCGGCTCGAGCTGGCCGAACCGCAGGGCGAACGCCAGGCGCCGCGGCAACGACCCCATGCCGACGCCACCGTCCCCGCCGATGTCCTCGTACCGGACGGCCTGCGTCTCCTGGTTCTCGTCGGTGTAGTCGACCTCGTCGCGACTCGCCCCCAGCACCGCGTAGCCGCCCAGGCCCTCGCCGACGTACAGCTGCGGACGGTCCAGGGTGATCTCGACCGACGGGTCGATCGACACCGGCAGGTCCCCGACCAGGAAGTCCGGATCGCCGGAACCCTTCACCCGGGCGACCGGCGCCATGGCCACGCCGTAGCCGTGGGTGAACGCCACGTGCTGGTTCTCCCACGACCGGGTCTCGTTCAGCTCCAGCTCGCGGGTACCCAGCAGCACCTGGGTGGTCTCGCCGTCGATGACGTACCGGTCGGTGTCCATCTCGGCGGCGAACGAGTAGAACTCGCGCTCGCCCTGCAGGCGGTCGAACGTGCCCTGCACCACCAGCGGGTCCAGCGTCCGGATGTTGCGCACCGTCGAGCCGTTGGCCCGCAGGTCGGCGGCCGTCACCCGGTTGTCGAAGTCGGTCAGCTGCACCTCGGTGATGGCGTCCAGGCCGTACGCCGCACGGGTCGCCTCGATGTTGCGGGCGATGTACGGCGCCTCCTTCTCCGACTCGGCGGGCTCGACCCGCAGGCTCTGGATGACCGCCGGGTACACGTTGCCCATCACGAGCGCCACGAACGCCCACAGGCCGACGGCCAGCGTGGGCAGCACCCAGCCCCGCCGCCGGATGTTCACGATCAACAGCACTACGGCCAGCAGCGAGATGAGGATCAGCAGGTTGATGGCCGGCAACTGCGCCTTGACGTCGGTGTAGGTGGCGCCCGACACCGCCCCCCGGCTCGACGTGGTCAGCTCGTACCGGGCCAGCCAGTAGTCGCCGGCCCGCACCAGGGCGATGAGGCCGAGCAGCACCGACAGGTGGGCCTTGACCGCCGGCTGGACCCGCTCGCCGGTCGTCTGCAGTCGGATCCCGCCGTTGATGTAGTGGAACAGGGCCGTGACGACCAGCGTCAGGATGAGCGTGCCGAACAGCCAGCCGACGACGAAGCCCATGAACGGCAGGCGGAACACGTAGAAGCCGACGTCGCGACCGAACTGGGCGTCGGCCACGCCGAAGTCCACCGGGTTGGTGAACAGCAGCCACTCCTCCCACCGGCCCCGCACCCCGAACCCGGCGATCAGCGCGAACAGCCCCGACAGCACGAGCCGGACCAGCCACCGGCGATGCCCGACCATCAGGTGGTAGCCGCGCAGCAGGTCCTCCTCGGGCCCGGGCGGCCGGATGGGCGGCGCCAGGCGGTCGGCGACGAGCAGGTTGGTGAACAGGATCCCGAAGAACAGCACCGCGAACAGCGCCACGAGCACCACCTGGGCACCGAACACCGACACGAAGACGTCCTCGTGGCCGAGGGCGTCGAACCACAGGTAGTCGGTCCAGAAGCCCGCTGCCCCGCGCAGCGACACCAACAGGACCACGAAGGCCAGGCCGATGCCGCCGGCCAGCATCCGGAGCTTCATGGACCCCCGCGACCGGCGTCGACGGGTCGGGAACGGTCGGGGACCGGGCGGCGGGGCGTCTTCGGGGCGCATGGGGCGAAGCCTACGGTCCCGTGATTCCCGCCCCGTCAGGCGGCCAAGGGATCAGGAACCGGTCAGGAACCGGATCGGGAACCGGGGAGCCGCAGGTCCCGGGTCTGGCCGCCGTGGCGCTCCAGGGCATCGAGGGCGTCCTGCAGCGTCCCCACCCCCTCGACGGCCACGTCGCCGGCATGACGACCGGCCAGCTCCACCTCGGCCTCGGGCACCAGGAACAGGTCGATCCCGCCCTCGCGGGCCGCCACCGCCTTCTGGGCCACGCCACCGACCGGTCCGACCACGCCCGCCGGATCGATGGTGCCGGTGGTGGCCACCCGCAGGCCGCCGGTCAGCTCGCCCGGCGTGACCAGGTCCAGGATCGACAGCGTCAGGGCCAGCCCGGCGGAGTTGCCGCCCACCCGGCCCGTGTTGACCAGCACGTCGATGGGCAGGTCGGGCACGTCCTCCCACCGGGTCTGGGGGACGATGCCCATGAACCCGATCGTGGGGTCGTCCTCGCGGGCCCCCAGGGTCAGCAGCACAGTCCGCGACTCGCCTCCCCCCACCGGCTCCACGACCAGCTCCAGCACGTCGCCCGGAGCCCGCTGGCGCACGATCTCCACGAGGTCCATGACCTCGAACACCGCCACGCCGTCCATCGTCAGGATCACGTCGTCGGTGGTCAGGACCCCCTCCGACGGGCCCATGACCTCGGCCATCCCCACCCCGGTGGCCCGGATGGGGTCGATGCCCAGGTGCCGGAGGGCCACGGCCACCGCGGTGGACTTCGACACCCGCATCAGCTGGAAGTTGAAGCTGCGGTTCTCGTCTCGGGTCCGACCGCCGAGCACCAGGTCCTCGTCGACGAGGGCCAGGGACGGCCGCAGGCGGGCCTCCAGCCACTCCCAGCCGTTCACCGTGCCGTCCTGGCGGACCGTGGCGAAGTACACCTCGCCGGCCGGGTCGAAGGTGTCGCCGACCACCACGTTGACCCGGTCGCTCAGCGACTGGACCGACCCGGGCCGGAACACGAAGTACGGCACCCGCACGAAGGTGGCGGTCAACGCGGCGACCACGGCCAGAAGGACCAGCATCCCGGTCAGGATCCGGACCGCACGGGGTCCGCCCGGCGCCGGAGTCCCCGCGGTGCCCACGGGTAGGTTCTCCCGCATGTGCTGGGCGTCGTCCGGGGTGATGGTCTCTCTCCTGTTTCTGGGAGGGGGCCTGTTCCTGGGAGGGGGCCTGTTC
>JAERSW010000127.1 GCA_016845305.1 Acidimicrobiales bacterium | reverse complement strand
GTTCCGGCCGTTCAAGACGCCGGTGCCGTCCACGCCCGCCGAGGCCGCCGACACCGCCCGTCGCGTCGCCGACGCCGGCCGGGAGATCCGCCAGCTCTGCGCAGCGCCGCTGATGCACGGCACGTCGGGCATCCCCGGCCTCGCCACCCTGAGCCACGGCGGCATGCTGGCCACCCTGGCGTCGCGGGCCTTCGACGCCGACGAGTTGTGGCGCACCGTCGCGGATGAGGGCATCACCATGGTCACCATGGTCGGCGACGCCTTCGGCCGACCCATGGTGGAGGCCCTGGACCGGGCCGCGGCCGACGGCCGGCCCCACGACCTCTCCTCGCTCCGCCTCCTGCTGTCATCCGGCGTGATGTTCAGCGCTCCGGTCAAGGAGGCACTGCTGGCCCACCACCCGTGCACCATCGTGGACGCCCTGGGTTCCAGCGAGGGCACGGGCATGGCCAGCCAGGTCACCTCTGGGGGCGCCCGCCGGGCGGGGCGGAAGGAGACCACGGCCCGCTTCGGCCTGGGTCCCCACACGAGGGTCTTCACGGAGGACGGGCGCGAGGTGGCCCCCGGTTCCGGCGAGCGCGGACGCATCGCCCTGGGCTGGCCGTTGCCGGTCGGCTACCACAAGGACCCGGCCAAGACCGAGGAGGCCTTCCCGACGGTGGCCGGGCGACGCTGGTCGATCCCCGGCGACTGGGCCACCGTCGAGGCCGACGGGACCATCACCCTGCTGGGCCGCGGCTCGGCGTGCATCAACACCGGCGGCGAGAAGGTCTTCCCCGAGGAGGTCGAGGAGGCCCTCAAGGAGCTGGCCGACGTGACCGACTGCAACGTCGTGGGCATCGACGACGAACGCTGGGGCCAGGCCGTCACCGCGGTGGTGGAGTTGGCCGACGGGAGCACGGCCGGCGAGGACGACCTGCGCGAGGCGTTGCGGGGTCCACTGGCCGGCTACAAGGTCCCGAAGCGGATCGTGTTCGTGGACCGACTGCTCCGCAGCCCCAACGGGAAGTCGGACTACCGCTGGGCGAAGCAGTTCGTGGTCGACGCCCTGGCCTGATCCGGTCCGCCCGGCGCAATGGCCGTCAGCCGAGGGCGTCCTGCGTGATGGTGCGGCCTTCCGTGGGGTTGGTCCGGGTCCGGATCTCCTCGTGGCGGTTCCCGATGTTGTCGACGTGTCGAGCATCGGTGAACACCCAGAAGGTGTTCGACACCACGGCGTCGTGGACCATGTCGGCCACCTGTTCGGGCCGGAGGGCCTCGGTGGTGATCATCTCCAGGAACGCCTCCCGGGCGGCCACCTCCTCGTCGGAGGGAGCCTCGGCCAGGGCGTCGGCCAGGACCTCCGGACGATTGCGGGCCGAGTCGAAGATGCCGGTGGCCACGAAGCCGGGACACAGCGCGGTGACCCCCACCTGCGATCCGGCGGCCGCCTGCTCGTTGTGGAGGCATTCGGCGATGGCCACCGCGGCGTGCTTGGTGGCCGAGTAGGGGCCGAGATTCGGATAGGCGGTGTGGCCGGCCACCGAGGCGGTCACCACCACGTGTCCCTCGTCCCGTTCGACGAGCCCGGGGAGGAAGGCGTCGAGCCCGTGCACGATGCCCATCAGGTTCACGCCGAGGATCCACTGCCAGTCAGCCAGGCTCTGCTCGTGGAGCGGCCCCGACAGGGCCACGCCGGCGTTCAGGCAGACCACGTGGGCGGCGCCGAAGGCGTCGTCGACGGCCGCAGCGAGGGCGTGGACCGAGTGGGCGTCGGCCACGTCGCAGCGGACGCCGAGGACGTCCGCGCCGACCTCCCGCAGGCCGTCCACCGCGGCGTCCAGCGCGGGCTCCTCGATGTCGGCGATGGCCACCTTCATGCCGGCCGCCGCGGACCGGTGGGCGAAGGCCAGGCCCATGCCCGAGGCGCCGCCGGTGATCACCGCCACCCTGCCGTCGAGTTCCTTCATGTCGAATACCTCCGTGTCCTGCTGGGCGTGTCCTGCTGGGCGTGTCAGATGGGTCAGAGTTCGAGGAGTGCCTGCTCGAGCAGTTCGGGCATGGCCGGGTGGATCCAGAGCTGTCCGGTGGCCATCTCGTCGACGGTCAGCCCGGCGGCCATGCCCTGCACCAGTTGCTGGACGAGCGTCGGAGCCTGTGGCCCGACCACGTGGGCGCCCAGCAGCAGGCGGCTCTCCGGGTCGGCCAGGACCTTGGCGAAGCCGGTGGTGTCCTCCATGGCCCAGCCGTAGGCGGTCGCCGCGTAGTCGCGGGTGGCCACCACGTAGTCCCGACCGGCGGCCACCAGGTCGTCCTCGGTGGCGCCGACCGAGCCGACCTGGGGGTGGCCGAACACGGCGTGGGGGACGACCCGGCGGTCCACGGTGGTGGGGTCGTCGGGGTCCACCAGCTGTCGGGCCACGATCCGGGCCTCGTCGTTGGCGGTGTGCTTGAGCTGGACCGGGTTGGTCACGTCGCCGAGGGCCCACACCCCCTCAGCGGTGGTGCGGAGGCGATCGTCGGTGACGACGTAGCCCCGGTCGTCGAGGTCGATGCCACCGGCGCCCACCTCGGCCCGGTCCCCGTTGGGGATCCGCCCCGTCGCCACCAGGAGCTGGTCGCCGTCCAGGGTGGATCCGTCGGAGAGGGCCAGGTGGAAGCCGTCGTCGTGGTCGACACGGTCCACGGTGGTGTCGAGCCGCAGGTCGAGGCGCTCCGCGTACGTCTCGGTGAGGCGACGTCGCACGTCGCCGTCCGCGCCGCGCAGGACCCGGTCACCACGATGGACGATCGTCACCCGGCTGCCCAGGCCGTCGAACACGTGGGCCATCTCCAGGGCGATGAAGCCGCCACCGAGGATGACGAGGTGCTCGGGCAGGTCGTCGACCCGCATCACGTCGTCGGAGGTGCGGTACGGCACGGCGTCGAGGCCGGGGATCGGGGGGACCGCCGAGCGGGCGCCGATGGCCAGCACGATGCGGTCCGCTGTGACCGCCTCGCCGCCGAGGTCCACGGTCCGCTCGCCGGTGAAGCGGGCGTGGTGCCGGTACACGGTGACGTTGTCCAACGACTCGCGGTAGGCGAGCCCGCCGGCGGCGATGGCGTCGATCCGGCCGAAGATCCGGTCCCGGACCGCCGGCCAGTCGGCGGGTTCGGCCGTGGTCCGGAGGCCGAGGCGACCGCCGGTGCGGGCGGCCAGGGACACGTCGGCGGCGTGGACGAGCATCTTGGACGGGATGCAGCCCCGGTTCATGCAGGTGCCGCCGAAGTCCCACGGCTCGGCGATGGCGACGTCCCAGTCATCGTGCTCCGGACCGATGATCGTGTTGCCCGAGCCACCGCCGAGGATCAGCAGGTCGTGGTGCGGCACGGCGTCGTCCTGCGGCGGGTCAGCCGGCGGCGAGCAGCGCGCCGAGGTGGCGCAGCGTCTGCGTGCCCGCGCCCAGCGAGGTGGTCAGGTGCTTGTTCCACAGCGTGTAGCGGTGGAGGGGGTAGTCGGTGGCCACGCCCATGCCGCCGTGGCAGTGCTGGGTGGCGTTGGCGACGTCGGTCGCCCGCTCGCTGGCCCACCACTTGGCCACGAGGAGGTCCTCGTCGGCGTCCACGCCGTTGGCGAGGCGCCAGGCGGCCGACAGGGTGGCGAGGCGGATGCCGCCGACGTTCACGAACTGGTCGGCGAGGCGCTGCCCGACGGCCTGGAACGTGGCGATGGGGCGGCCGAACTGCTCACGGGTCGACGCGTACTCGGCGGTCATGGACAGCGCCCGCTCGGTGACGCCCAGCTGCGTGGCGCAGATTCCGAGCCGCAGGTGGTCGAGGAGCGCCCCGACGGTGGTGGCGTCGCCGACGACCTCGCCGGGCATGCCGTCGAAGGTGACGTCGAAGAGCGGCTGGCGTCGGGTCGACGTGCCCTCGGCGGCGCTACTTCCCTGGGGCCAGGTCCCGTCCGGGGTCGCCTCGACCAGGACGCAGCGGGGGCCCTCCGCGGTGTCGGCGGTGACGAGCAGCGCCGAGGCGGCGTCGAGGTGCTCGACCACGACCTTGCGCCCCGACAGGCGGCCGTCGGCGAACGTGCACGACGGCTGGTCGAGGCGGTCGTCGAGGTGTTCCTGGACGGCGACGGTCAGCACCGTCGAGCCGTCGGCCACGCCGGGGAGCAGGCGTCGTCGCTGCTCTTCGGAGCCGTGGTGGTCGACCACGAGGGCGGCCACGGACGACGGCAGGAGGGGGAGCGGGGCGACGTGGTTGCCCTGGGCTCGGAGCAGGAGGGCCAGGGCGACGGCGTCGAGGCCGGCGCCGCCGACGTCCTCGCCGAGGGCGATGCCCAGCAGGCCGGCCTCGGCGAGGGACGCCCAGAGGTCCCGGTCGAACCAGCCGCCGGCCGCCTCGACGGACCGGTGCCGCTCCATGTCGAGGGCGTCGCCGAGGATCTGGTCGGCCAGCTCGGCGACGGCCTGCTGTGCGTCGGTGGGGGTGAAGTCCACGGTCAGCGCCCCCCGTCCGGCCGGGTGCCCGGGTCCGGCTTGCGGCGCTTCTCGCGGGGCAGGCCGAGTCCGGTCATGCCGATGATGTCGCGCTGGACCTCGTTGGTGCCGCCGCCGAA
This sequence comes from Acidimicrobiales bacterium, assembly GCA_016845305.1. Lineage (GTDB taxonomy): Bacteria > Actinomycetota > Acidimicrobiia > Acidimicrobiales > MedAcidi-G1 > UBA9410. The sequence continues at coordinate 8,097 of JAERSW010000127.1, read as the reverse complement.
GGTCAGGACCCACACGCTGCGGTAGGCAGCCTCGATGGACTGGAGCACCGTGGCGCCCGGCGAGTCGGCGGTGAGGTGCCCCGTGGCCCCCATGACCTCGGTGAGCAGGGTGAAGACGCGGTGCATCGACTCGGAGCCGTGGACCTTCACCGACGACGAGTCGGCCGGGCTCATGCGTCCGGCCGTGTTCTCGGCCGCGACGTACCAGTTGATGAGGTCCAGATGGCGGGCCAGGGCACGGCACTCGGCCAGCTTCACGCCCACCCACTCGTGGTCGATGAGGCGGCGACCGTCGGCGGCCACCGTCTCCCGGGCCCACTCGACGGCCCGGTCGGTGATGGTGGCCAGGCGGGCGCCGGGGAACAGCGACACCCGCTCGTGGTTGAGCTGGTTGGTGATGAGGCCCCAGCCACCGTTGACCTCGCCGACGCGCATGGCATCGGGCACCCGCACGTCGTCGTAGAAGGTGGCCGTGGTGTGGGTCTGGCCGAACGTCTCGAACGGCTGGATGGAGAAGCCCGGGTCCCGGGTGTCGACCAGGAACATGGTGATGCCCCGGTGCGACGGGGCGTCCGGGTCGGTGCGGGCGGCCAGCCAGATGTAGTCGGCGTTGTAGGCGATGCTCGTGAACAGCTTCTGGCCATTCACCACCCAGTCGTCGCCGTCGCGCACGGCCCGGGTCCGCAGCGACGCCAGGTCGGTGCCGGCGCCGGGTTCTGAGTAGCCGATGGAGAAGTGCACCTCGCCGGCCAGGACCTTGGGCAGGAAGAACGCCTTCTGCTCGTCGGTGCCGAAGCGGCGGATGGTGGGACCCACCGTGTTGGTGGTGAGGAAGGGGATGGGGCAGCCGGCGGCCTGCGACTCGTCGAAAAAGATGTACTGCTCGATGGGGGTGAATCCCCTGCCGCCGTACTCGACCGGCCAGCCCACGCCCAGCCAGCCATCGGCGCCGATCCGGCGGACGAGGGCCTTGTACTCGGCGTTCTCGGCGAACTCGGCGCTGGACACCCGGGCCTTGACCTCCGGGGTCATGAGCTCGCGGAAGTAGGTCCGCAGCTCGGCCTGGAGGGCCTTCTGGTCGTCGGTGAGGTCCAGGTGCACGGGCGCTCAGCTCCGGGGGACGTCCTGCCAGGCGGCACCCTTGTAGGGGTCGGGCTCCTTGGGCAGGCCGAGGACCCGCTCGCCGATGATGTTGCGCTGCACCTCGTCGGTGCCGCCGGCGATGCTCACGCCCGCCGCCGAGATGCAGAAGTTCGACCACTTCTCGGCCTCACCGCCGCGGCCCGGGGTCCAGGCCTGGCCGCTGGCGCCGAGGATGGCCATGGCGGCGTCGCGGGTCCGTCGGGCCAGCACGGCGCCGGTCAGCTTGGCGATCGACCCCTCGGGGCCGGGGACGCGGCCGGCGGCCACGGCGGCACGGATGCGTTGGCCGACGTAGCCCTTGATCTCCTCGCCGATGACCAGGTCGGCCAGGGCCTGGCGGACGACCGGGTCGCCGTCCCGGCCCAGGTCGCGGGCCAGGCGGATGAGGTCCGGGTGGCGCTTGGCGTTGAGGCCGCCCCCGCCGGCCCCGATGGACACCCGCTCGAACATCAGCATGCTCACGGCCAGGTTCCAGCCCTGGTTGACCTCGCCGAGCAGGTCGGTGGCGGGGATCCGCACGCCGTCGAAGAAGACCTCGTTGAAGCCGCGGGCACCGGAGATCTGGACCAGCGGTCGGACCTCGACGCCGGGGGCGTGGAGGTCCACGATGAACATGGACAGGCCCTGGTGCTTGGGCAGGCTCGGATCGGTGCGGGCCACCACGAGGCCGTGGTCGCAGTAGTGGGCACCCGAGGTCCAGACCTTCTGGCCGTCGAGGATCCACTCGTCGCCGTCGCGGACCGCCCGGGAGGACAGGCCGGCCACGTCGGAGCCGGCGCCGGGCTCGGAGAACATCTGGCACCACACGTGGGTGCCGCGGATGTTGTCGGCCAGGTGGGCGGCCTTCTGCTCGGGGGTGCCGTACTGGTTCAGCATGGGCAGGCACATGCCGTGGCTGATCGACAGCGGCCCGTCGGGGAGGCGCCACCCGGCCGACGCGCGCGTGAAGAGCTCCTGGTGGCGGCGGGTCAGGCCCGCCCCGCCGTACTCGGCCGGATAGGTGAGGCCGGCCAGGCCGGCGTCGGCCAGGGCGGCCTGGAAGGAGCGGGCCGCGGCCAGGGCCCCGTCGTCGCCGACGGGGTCGCGTCCCTCGGACCGCTCTCCGTCGGTGTCGTCGATGCGGTCGCAGTGCGCGTCCAGGAAGGCCTCGACGGTCGCCACGAAGGCGTCCTCGTCGAAGGCGGCCGCCTCGTCCGCTCCGGTGCTGGTCTGGCTGTCCATCGCCGGGCGACGGTACCGGTCGGGCCTGTTCCCCGGAGAATCAGGCTCCCGGGAGAATCAGGCTCCCGCGAGAATCAGGCTGGGTCGGGAGTCAGGCGTCCCGGTAGAGCGAGACGTCCGGGCACGAGCAGACCAGGTTCTTGTCGCCGTGGGCGCCGTCGATGCGCCCGACCGGCGGCCAGTACTTGGTGCTGCCCCGGGCCGTCGACGCCGAGGTCGGGTGGCCCAGTGGGAAGGCGGCCACCTCGCGGTCGTACGGGTGCGTCCAGTCGCCGGCCAGTTCGGCGGCGGTGTGGGGGGCGTTGACCAGGGGGTTGTCGTCCGGTGGCCACTCGCCGTCGGCGATGCGGGCCGCCTCGTCGGCGATGGCCGCCATGGCGTCGCAGAACCGGTCCAGTTCGGCAAGGTCCTCGGACTCGGTGGGCTCCACCATGACCGTCCCTGCCACCGGGAACGACACCGTGGGGGCGTGGAAGCCGTAGTCGACCAGGCGCTTGCAGACGTCGTCGGCCGTCACGTAGGCGGCCTTGAGCACCCGCGTGTCGAGGATGCACTCGTGGGCGACGCGGCCGTTGGCCCCCCGGTACAGCACCGGGAAGCGCCGTTCGAGGCGGGTGGCCACGTAGTTGGCCGACAGGATGGCCACCTCGGTGGCCCGGGTCAGCCCCTCGGCGCCCATCAGGGCGACGTAGGCCCACGAGATGGGGAGGATCCCCGCCGATCCGTAGGGGGCGGCCGACACGGCGCCCACGCCGGTGGCCGGGCCGGCGGACGGGTCGACCGGGTGGTTGGGGAGGAAGGGGGCGAGGTGCTCCCGCACGGCCACCGGGCCCACCCCGGGACCGCCACCTCCGTGTGGGATGCAGAACGTCTTGTGCAGGTTGAGGTGGGACACGTCGGCGCCGAACCGCCCGGGCTGGGCCAGGCCGACCATGGCGTTCAGGTTGGCCCCGTCCAGGTAGACCTGTCCGCCGAACTGGTGGACCAGGTCGCAGATCTCCACGACCTGGGGCTCGAACACGCCGTGGGTCGACGGGTAGGTGACCATCAGGGCGGCCAGGGTGTCCTGGAGGTCGGTGACCCGCTGCTTGAGGTGGTCGAGATCGACGTTGCCGTCGGCGTCGCAGTCGATGACCACCACCTCCATGCCGGCCATCACCGCGCTGGCCGCGTTGGTGCCGTGCGCCGAGGCGGGGATGAGGCAGGAGACCCGCTGGGGGTCGCCGTTGGCGTCGTGGAAGGCCCGGATGGCCAGCAGGCCGGCCAGCTCGCCCTGCGACCCGGCGTTGGGCTGGAACGACACCCGGTCGTAGCCGGTGATGGCCACCAGCATGCGCTCCAGGTCGGCCACCAGCTCGTGGTAGCCGGCCACCTGGTCGGCGGGGGCGAACGGGTGGATGCGGGCGAACTCGGGCCACGAGATGGCGGCCATCTCGGCCGTGGCGTTCAGCTTCATGGTGCACGACCCCAGCGGGATGCTGGTGCGGTCCAGGGCGAGGTCCAGGTCGGCGAGGCGGCGCAGCCACCGCAGCATGGAGGTCTCGCTGTGGTGGGTGGTGAAGAACTCGGCGGTGCAGAAGTCGGTGGTGCGGCGCTGGTCGGACGGGATCCCGTCGGGGGCCACGCCGTCCAGCAGGCCCACGTCGAGGGCATCGGCGGCCGATCCCAACAGGGCCGCGCAGAGGTCGGCCACCAGTTCCGGCGTGGAGGTCTCGTCGAGGCTGATGCCGACGGCGTCGGCGTCGACCCGGCGCACGTTGATCCGGAGGGCGGCCGCCGCGGCGACCAGCTCGTCGGCCCGGCCCGGGGCGTCGATGGTGAGGGTGTCGAAGAAGCGGTCATGGCGGACCGACAGGCCCACGGCCGGTCCGGCCGACGCCAGGCCGGCGGCCAGGATCGACGTCAGGCGGTGTGTCCGCTCGGCGATGCGCCGCAGGCCGTCGGGGCCGTGGTAGGCGGCGTAGAGGGCGGAGATGACGGCCAGGAGCACCTGGGCGGTGCAGATGTTGGAGGTCGCCTTCTCGCGGCGGATGTGCTGCTCACGGGTCTGCAGGGCGAGGCGGTGGGCCGGTCGGCCGGCGGCGTCCACGCTGGTGCCCACCAGGCGTCCGGGCAGCATGCGGCGGTGCCGGTCGGCGACGGCCATGAACCCGGCGTGCGGGCCGCCGAAGCCCATGGGCACGCCGAACCGCTGCGCCGAGCCGACGACCACGTCCACGTCGTGCTCGCCGGGCGGCGTGGCCAGGCAGCAGGCCAGCAGGTCGGTCGACACGGCGATGCCGACGCCGGCTTCGCGCAGGCGGACCACCGTCGGACCGAGGTCGCGCAGCCGACCCGAGGACCCGGGGTGCTGGAGCAGCGCTCCGAAGGTGCCCTCGGGGATCTCCAAGGCCTCGTCGAACGGGTCGGCGACCACCACCTCGAGGCCGAGGGGCCGGGCCCGGGTGGTGACCACGTCGAGGACCTGCGGGTGGCAGTCGGCGTCGACCAGGAAGGCGTCGCCCCGTCCCCGGGCGGCCCGGTGGAGCAGCGCCATGGCCTCGGCGGCGGCGGTTGCCTCATCCAGCAGCGAGGCGTTGGCCAGGTCCATGCCGGTCAGGTCGGCCACCATCGTCTGGAAGCCCAGCAGCACCTCCAGGCGGCCCTGGGAGATCTCGGGCTGGTAGGGCGTGTAGGCCGTGTACCAGGCGGGGTCCTCCAGGACGTTGCGCTGGATGACCGGCGGGAGGACGGTGTCGGACCAGCCGGTGCCGATGCACGAGGCGTACACCTCGTTGCGGTCGGCCATGGCCCGCAGGCGTTCGAGCACCTCGACCTCGGTCCTCGGGCCGTCCAGGTCGAGCGGGCCGTCCATCCGGATGGCCTCGGGCACCGTCTGGTCGACCAGGTCGTCGATCGACCCGACGCCGACCACCTCGAGCATGGCGGCCACCTGGGCGTCGTCGGGCCCGACGTGGCGGGGCACGAACGACCCGTGGTCCAGCAGGTCGTCCAGAGGAAGGGTGCTGGTGAGGGATGGGCCTGCGGGGGAGGAGGGGGTCCTGCTCATCGGGGCTGGTCTCCTGTCGGTCTCGTCGGTGGACGGACCACGGTCTCCCGTGGTCGCCCTCCTCTGTCCGAAACCTGAGAGATGGACCGGACCGTGGTCCGGCTTGCCCCGTCGGTGGACCGGTCTCCCGGCCGCTCTCCAGAGTCGCCTGCCCCTGTAGTCCGTTCGCCTGAGAGTTTCCGAGGGCGGTTGCTCCTTCGGCGTCCCGGTCGAGCCGGGATCTCTCCCACAGGGGTGTAGTCGGCAGGACCCATGGTAGACGACGGGCCGGGCGCGGTGGGGTGACGGGTGGCACGCGGTCCTCGGCTACGGGGCGCGACGGGGCCCCGTCCTAGGATCGGCGGGCGCGTCGAGGCGCCGCAGGAGGACCCATGACCACCACGAGCCAGGCCATCGTCAGGCAGCGCGTCCCGGCCGTCGAGGGCTTCTTCACCATGGACGACGAGCCGTCGCTGATCGGCGGCCGCCTGGACACCGGCGGCTACTGCTTCCCCCGCCACCTCGGCGGCTCGGATCCCCGCCGGCCATCCGGCGAGGTCGAGGAGGTCCTGCTGAGCCGTCGCGGCACCATCTGGTCGTTCACCAACAGCGCCTACCCGCCCCCGCCACCGTTCATCGTCGCCGAGCCCTACGTGCCGGTCGTGGTGGCCGCCGTGGAGCTCGCCGAGGAGCGGATGGTGGTGCTCGGGCAGGTGGCCCCGGGCTGGACCGTCGACGACCTCGAGGTCGGCATGGAGGTCGAGCTGGACCTGGGCGTGCTGTACGAGGACGACGACACCGACTACCTGACCTGGCAGTGGCGCCCGGTCGGCCTGGAGCCTGCACCGGAAGAAGGAGGCGCGGCGTGAGTGGCATGGACGAGATCGCGGTCCTCGGGGTGGGCATGCACCCCTGGGGCAAGTGGGGACGGAACTTCGCCGAGTACGGGGTGCACGCCGCCCGCGAGGCCCTGGCCGACGCCGAGGTCGACTGGCGGGACGTGGGCTTCGTGTCCGGCGCCATCACGGTGCGGTGCGGCTACCCCGGCTACGTGGCCGGCTCGACCTTCGCCCGGGCCCTGGGCTTCACCGGCGCCCAGGTGGCCTCCAGCTACGCGGCCTGCGCCTCGGGCGTGACGGCCCTGTCGGTGGCCCGCGGCCAGATCCTGTCCGGGGCCTGCGACGTGGCCCTCGTGGTCGGTGCCGACACGACGCCCAAGGGCTTCCTGGCCCCCCAGGAGGGCGAGCGACCCGACGACACCGACTGGCTGCGCTTCCACATGGTGGGGGCCACCAACCCCGTCTACTTCGCCCTCCACGCCCGCCGGCGCATGGCCCTGTACGGCGCCACGCCCGAGGACTTCGCCGCGGTGAAGGCCAAGAACAGCCGGCACGGCGTCCACAACCCGAACGCCCGGTACCCCAAGGAGTACGACGTCGACGACGTGGCCAACTCGCCGGTGGTGTCCGACCCGCTGCGGCTGCTGGAGATCTGCGCCACCAGCGACGGCGGGGCGGCCCTCGTGGTCTGCTCCATGGACTACGCCCGCTCCAAGGGGATCACCGACCCGGTCCGGGTGGCCGGGCTGTCGACGGTGACGCCGACCTATCCGGACACCGTGATCGACCTGCCCTACCTGGCCACCGACTCGGCGGCCACCGCGGAGCCGCCCGAGCTGGGCTTCAAGGAATCCATCGGCGCCCGGGTCTACGCCGAGGCCGGCCTCGGTCCGTCCGACGTCGACGTGGCCGAGGTCTACGACCTGTCCTCGGCGCTCGAGCTGGACTGGTACGAGCAGTTGGGCCTGTGCGAGGAGGGCGAGGCCGAGTCGCTGCTGCGCTCCGGTGCCACGTCGATCGGCGGCCGCATCCCGGTCAACCCCAGCGGCGGCCTCGGGGCCTTCGGCGAGGCCGTGCCCGCCCAGGCCATCGCCCAGATCTGCGAGCTGACCTGGCAGCTGCGCGGCCAGGCCGGCGCCCGCCAGGTCGACGGCGCCCGGGTGGGCGTGACGGCCAACCAGGGCCTGTTCGGCCACGGTTCGTCGGCGCTGCTCCGACGGGCCTCCTGAGCGTCACGGTCGGTCGAGGGGAGCGGAGCACATGGCACTGCACGAGGTGGTGGCCGACGGGATCGCCACCATCACCATGGACAACCCACCGGTCAACGCCCTCGGCGTGGCCGACACCTACGCCCTGGCGGCGCTGCTGGACGGCTACCGGTCCCGTGACGACGTCCGGGTGGTGGTCCTGACGGCGACCGGGCGGGGCTTCTGCGCCGGCGTCGACATCAAGGAGATCCAGGCGCTGGACGCCGACGGCGGACACCTCGGCCTGCTGGAGGCCAACCGGTCCTGCTTCGAGGCCTTCCGGGCCGTGTACGAGTGCGCCGTGCCGGTGGTGGCGGCCGTCAACGGCTTCTGCCTCGGCACCGGCATCGGGCTGGTGGGCAACGCGGACGTCATCGTGGCCGCCGAGGGCGTGGGCTTCGGCCTCCCCGAGGTCGACAACGGCGCCCTGGGGGCCGCCACGCACCTCATGCGCCTCGTCCCGGCGCACCGTGCCCGCTGGATGCTCTACAGCTGCGAGCCGGCCACCGCCGAGGAGCTCCACGCCTACGGGTCGGTGCTCCGGGTGGTTCCCGCCGACGGGTTGATGGACGCCGCGGCCGAGGCGGCGGCCGTCCTGGCCGCCAAGTCGCCCGAGGTG
>JAERSW010000126.1 GCA_016845305.1 Acidimicrobiales bacterium | reverse complement strand
CCACGAACCCCACCACATCGGAGAAGTCCATCGCCATCCCCACACGGATCGGATCACCCGACGGCGCATCCACACACGCCGACAGATCCGCCGCGACCACCGCATCCACATCCAGACCAGACGGGGAAACCGAAGCAGCGGCATCGGAACCGCCGGCGGCCGTGGTGGCCGGAGCGGCGGTGGTCGCCGGTGCGGCCGTGGTGGCGGGCGCCACGTCGGAGCCGCCGTCGTCGCTGCCGCAGGCTGCGGCCACCAGGGCCAGGACGGCCAGCAGCGCAATCGTGAACTTCTTCTTCATGTCGTGACACCCCTCGGGTCGATCAGCCGGGTCCCCGCCCGGACATCGGGAATTTACATACAAAATCTAAATCTGCCAAGGCCTGCTCCCCGCCCCGGTCTTCACCGCCTCGGGGGGCGGATCCCCCGGAACTCCCAGTCGCCGCCGAGGGCCGTGGACAGGACCTCCTCGGACTCCGTCGGCTGGGCCCCGCAGTCGTCGCGGACGGGCGTCGGCCCCGTGACGATCGTGTTGGTCAGCGCCCCCAGGCCCTCGACCTCCACGGTGACCACGTCGCCCGGCTGGACGGGGCGCGAGTTGGCCGGCGTCCCCGAGAAGACCATGTCGCCGGGCAGCAGCGTGATGGTGCGGGCCAGGTCGGCCACCAGGTAGTGCATGTCCCAGGTCATCTCGTCGGTGGTGCCGTCCTGGGCCAGCTCGCCGTTGACCAGCGTCCGGATGCCCTTGCCCCGGAAGTCCCAGCCCTCGACCAGGCCGGGCCCCACCGGGCAGAGGGTGTCGGACCCCTTCACCCGGAGCATCGACCCGGCGTCGGTGTCGCGGAAGTCGTGCAGGCCGTAGTCGTTGCCGATGGAGTAGCCGGCGATGTAGTCGCCCGCCTCGTCGGGGCTGACGTTGCGGCACGGCCGCCCGATGACGATGACGATCTCGCCCTCGTAGTTCAACCACCGACAGCGTTCCGGGCGGACCACGTCGCCCCGGTGTCCGTTCAGCGACGAGGTGGGCTTGTGGAAGTAGGTCGGGGCGGCGGGCAACGAGACCTGGAATTCCTCGACCCGGCTGACGTGGTTGAGGTGGACGCACAGGATCTTGGACGGCTCGCTGGGCGGGAGGTGGAGGGCACCGGCCTCGGCCACCCGCCGTCCGTCGCCGGCCACCAACTCGTCGCCGTCGACGGCCACCGGGGTGACCGCGCCCTCCAGGAGGATCCGCCTCGTCTCGCGCGTGATGCCCATCCGCTGCTCCCCGTCGACCGGTCCCGCGTCCGTCGGCGGGTCCCGGCATCTTGGCATGGAAATCGTTAGGGACCAAATGATACGCTCTCCAGCATGACAGACGTCAGAGGCTTCACCTTCCCCCGGACCGCCACCGGCGCATCGTCCCTGGTGCCCTCCCCGCCGTGGCACTACTCGGGCGACATGCTCACCATCGAGTACCGGACCGACCCGGACGCCGTGGCCGAACTGCTTCCCGCCCCGCTCTCACCCGCCGAGGACGACCCGGGTGCGGTGGCCGTCATCTGGGCCGACTGGCAGTCCTGCTCCGACGACTTCAACGAGGTCCTCGACCCCGACCGACTCCAGTACAAGGAGTGCTTCGTCGTGGTCCGCTGCTCCTACGAGGGCGAGACGTACAGCCGCTGCGCCTACATCTGGGTCGACAAGGACTACGCCATGCTCCGCGGCCACGTGCAGGGCTACCCCAAGAAGTTCGGCGACATCTGGATGACCCGACCGGTCACCGTCGGGAAGGCCGGCCCCCGGCTCCAGCCCGGAGGCCGATTCGGCGCCACCTGCTCCGCCTACGGCCGCCGCCTCGTCGAGGCCGAGTTCACCATCACCGGAGACAGCGAGCACACCGGCTTCGTGAACGCCCTGCCCATGCTCCACCACCGCCTGCTCCCGGCGATCGAGGCCGACGGCACCGACTCGCTCAACGAGTTGGTCACCATGCGGGGCTATGACGCCGAGGTTGGCACGGCCTACACCGGCGACGTCGACCTCCGGGTGTTCGCGTCGCCCGTCGAGGAACTGCACCGCCTCGCCCCCCGCGAGATGATCGCCGGCTACTGGCGCAGCGTCGGCGTGTCGTGGAACGGCGGCACCACGCTGGCCGACCTCCGGACGGACCCGGGGTCGTGAGCACCGGAACCGGGGCACCCATCGCCCGCCACCCCTGGACGCCCGACGTCGACGATGGCCACGCCGACCTGGCGTCGCACGACACCTGGGTGCACGGCACCCCCTACGCCACCCTGCAGCGCATGCGCGACGAGGACCCGGTTGCCTGGGTCGACGAGGAGGACGGCTCCGGCTTCTGGGCCGTCACCCGCTACGCCGACGTCGTCGAGCTGAACCGCCGCTGGGAGGACTTCACCTCGTACCGGGGCATCCGGCTCGAGGAGATGGACGCCGAGGAGACCGAGGCCCGGCGCACCCTCATGGAGCTCGACCCACCCGACCACACCCGGCTGCGCCGCCTCGTCAACCGCGGCTTCACCCGCCGGACCGTCGAGTCCTACGAGGACCCCATCCGGGAGCTCACCGCCGGCATCCTCGACGAGGCCCTGGCCCTCGGAGAATTCGACTTCGTGGGCGAGGTGGCCCGGGTCCTGCCCATGCGGATGCTGGGCCGCCTGCTCGGCGTGCCCGACGACGACGCCGCCCAGCTGGTCGACTGGGGCGACCAACTGCTCTCCAACTCCGACCCCGAGTACACCGACCACGTCGTGGACCGGGTCGACACCGACGAGTTCCGCCTCATCCCCTTCCGCAGCCCGGCCGGCCTCGAGGTGTTCCGGTACGCCCAGGAGGCGGCCGCCGAACGACGGGGCTGCCCCCACGACGACGTGATCACCCGGCTGCTCGCCCCGACCACCGACGGCACGCCGCTGACCGACCTGGAGTTCAACAACTTCTTCGCCCTGCTCGTGGCGGCAGGCAACGACACCACCCGCTACTCGCTGACCGAAGGGCTGCGGGCGCTGGTCGACCATCCCGAGCAGATGCAGGCACTGCGGGACGACCCGTCGATCATGGACACCGCGGTGGAGGAGGTCCTGCGGTGGACCACGGTCACCACGCACTTCCGCCGCACCGCCACCAGCGACCAGGAGCTCCACGGCCGCACCATCCGCGAAGGCGACAAGGTCGTCCTGTGGTGGGTCGGAGCCGACTACGACGAGCGCAAGTTCGACGACCCCTACCGGTTCGACCTGACGCGGGACCCCAACGACCACGTGGCCTTCGGCCGCAACGGCCCGCACCTGTGCCTCGGCGCCTGGCTGGCCCGCATGGAGATCCGAATCACCCTGCAGGAGTTGCTGGCCCGCACCACCGACATCGAGGTGGTCCACGAGTCGGACCGGCTGCGCTCCAACCTGATCAGCGGCACGAAGCACCTGACCATCCGGGTGGGCACCTGACCATCCGGGTCGCCTGACCCGGTCCGGGGACTCGCCGGCTCAGGCCAGTTCATCGACCAGGACGCCCTCGACCACCACCGGCTCGCCGTCGAGGGCGACGGTGCAGTTCCGCATGGGTAGGTCGAAGTGGCCCCGGCAGTACCGACCGGCCACCTCGTTGGCCCCGGTCGACCACAGGAAGTTGCCGGCGAAGGCCCGCAACTCGGTGCCGTTCAGGTCGCCCTTGTCGTAGAGCGGCAGGACGTCCCACCGGCAGGCGTGGTTCATGCCCCACCCCACGTGGCTCACCGCGTAGGCCTCGGGCTCCTCCCACGCCGCCAGGTACGACGAGAACAGCTCGGCATCCAGACCCTCACCGTCGACCGACACCACGTGGTCGGCCTCCAGCATGCAGGTGACCGGCGAGCGGACGTACTCCTTGAAGGTCAGGTTGGCGTCGCCCGGCGCCATGACCACGGTGCCCGACGTCGATCCGGCGGCCGGGAAGCACAGGACCAGGCCGCCCGGCCAGTGGGCGATGCCCCCCGGAGCGGTGACCGTCCCGTCGGAACCGGCCACCACCGCTCCGTCCAGGTCCACGGTCAGGTCGGTGCCCGCGGCCGAGGTGACGCGCATGGTCGAAGCGGCGGCCAGCATCTCCCGCCCCCGGGCCACCCTGGTGCCCATGCCGTCGTCGTGGCCGACCCGGTCGAACACCTCCGGGTGCTCGTTGGACAGCATCAGGATCCGCGCCCCGTCGGCCAGCAGGGCCGGGCGTTCCTCGGCGTGCAGGAGTCCCTCGACGGTGCAGTCCACGATGAAGCCGGCGGCCTTCAGGCCGGCGACGACCGCCGGGTTGTGGGCGATGACCACCGAGGCACCCGTCGAACGGATGGGAACCGGCCCCCGGTTGGGCGGGGTGGGCAGCACCACGGTCGACACCACGGCGCCGAGCCGCTGGAGGGCCACCACCGAGGTCTCGACCAGTTCGGGACGGCTGTCGTCCTCGGCCAGGACCACCGCCGTCTCCCCGGCGGCCACCGCGCAGCGGGCGAAGTGGTCGGAGAACGCCTCCACCCGGTGCCATCGCACGGTCATCTGGTCTCCCTCCAGCCGCTGTCGTCCGGTCGTCGTCTCAGTCGTCGTAGAGGCCGGCCCGGCCCAGGCGGGCCAGTGTGACCTCCACGCTCCACGGGAGCATGGTGGCACCACACCGGGCGTCGCGGTACATCCGCTCCAGGGCGCTGGGCCGTAGCAGGGAACGGCCGCCGCACACCCGGACGGCCATCGACGCCACCTCGGGTGCCGTCTCCATGGCCGTGACCGTCGCCGCCCAGGCCCGCCGGACCTGCTCGGGGGTGGGGTCCACGCCAACCTCGCCCAGCATCCGATAGGTCAGCGCCTGCGAGCGTTCCCAGGCCAGGCGCATCTGGCCCCATCCGTGCTGCTTCTGGGGCAGGTCCCGGCGTTCCGACGGACCGCCCTCGCCGCGCAGGTAGTGGGCCGTGTAGTCCAGCACCGCCCGTTGGATTCCCAGGTAGGTGAACGACAGCGTGGCGTAGAAGTACGGCCAGCGGGTGGCCATCTGGTCGAAGCCCCCGGGCGGGAGGAACTCGTTCCCGGCCGGCACGAAGGCCTCGTCGAAGACCAGGTTCTTGGAGATGGTCCCCCGCATGCCCAACGGGTCCCAATCCCCCTCGATGGTGACGCCCTCGGCGTCGGCCGGAATGCCCAGGAAGCGGACCCGGTCGTCGCCCTCGACCATGCAGGTCACGTTGTGGAGGTCGGCCACCTCGGACAGCGAGGCGAAGACCTTCCGTCCGGAGACCAGGTAGCCGCCGTCGACCGGCACGGCCCGCGCCGCGAAGCCGGCGGTCTCGCCGGGGGCCCGGCCCTCGCTGAACGGCTGGGCGTGGACCTTCCCGTCCTCGACCACGCCCCGCCACAGTTCGGTGCGGCGTTCCTCGTGGGAGGCCCGGTCCTCATCGGTCATGTCGAGGTCGTCGGCGATCTGGCCGACCAGCATCGTGGTCGCCGTGTGCATGTTGAAGGTCAGCGCCGTCGACCCGCAGTGCCGGCCCAGTTCCTCGGACACCAGTGCGTAGGCCACGAAGTCGCCGCCCAGGCCGCCGTGGGACTCCGGAATGCACAGGCCGAGGAAGCCGGCGTCGCGGAGGTCGGCGTAGTTCTCGTGGGGGAAGGCGGCCTCACGGTCCACGGCATCGGCGCGGGCGGCGAACGCCGGCCCCATCTCGGCGATGTGGGCGACCAACTCGAGCCGGCGGGGGGTCCAGATCTCGTTCATGCTCGTCCGATCATGCCCGCTCCGACCGGTCACGCCGTCAGGCGGTCGTGTCGTCCTTCACCTGGAGGGTCTTGAGGTCGGCGTGGAACTCGAGGGCGTGGTCGCCGCCCTCCCGGCCCAGGCCGCTGATGCCGAGGCCGCCGAACGGCGCGGTGAGGTCCCGGACGAGGAAGCAGTTGACCCACGTGGTGCCGGCCCGTAGGGCGCCGCCCACCCGCTCGGCCCGGGCAGCCGACCCGGTGAACAGGGTGGCCGACAGCCCGTAGGCCGTGGAGTTGGCCAGGGCGACCGCCTCGTCCTCGCCGTCGAAGGACTGCAGGGTCAGGACGGGGCCGAACACCTCGTGCTGGACGACCTCGCTGTCGTTGGACGCCGGGGCCACCAGGGTCGGCTCCACCCACAGGGCGTCCTCGGGCCGACCGGTCCAGCCGTCGGGGACGTGGCGGGAGCCGCCGCGCACGACCTCGTCGCCCGCCGCGCGGGCCCGCTCGATGAAGCCCTCGACGCGGGCCACGTGGTCGGGGTGGATCATCGGCGTGATGGTGGTGGCGTCGTCGTGGCTGTCGCCCAGCACGTGGCCGTCGACGTGGGCGTGGAAGCGGGCCAGGAAGTCGTCGGCCACCGACGCCTCGACGAGCAGGCGGGTGCCGGCCAGGCAGACCTGCCCGGAGTCGTCGTACTGGCCGGCGGCGGTGCGCGCCGCGGCGTCGAGGTCGGCATCGGCGAACACCACGAGGGCGCCCTTGCCGCCGAGCTCCGCGGTGAACGGGACGATGTTGGCGGCGGCCGCACTGCCGATGTGGCGGGCCGTCTCCGGCGAGCCGGTGAACGAGAGCCGCCGCACCCGCGGGTCGCCGGTCAGCGGCGGCCCGACCTCGGAGCCGATGCCCTGGACCACGTTGAACACGCCGGGCGGCAGGCCCGCCTCGTCGGCCAGGTCGGCGAGCAGGCTGGCCGACAGCGGCGACCACTCGGCCGGCTTGAGGACCACGGGGTTGCCGGCGGCCAGCGCCGGGGCCAGCTTCCAGGTGGCCAGCATGAACGGGGCGTTCCACGGCGTGATGACCACGGCGGGGCCGGCGGGGAGGCGCTGGACGCGGTTGGCGGTCCCGTTGGACGACCAGGTGCGCTCCTCGTGCTGTTCGGCCAGCTCGGCGTAGGCCCGGAAGTTGCGGGCGCCGCGGCCGATGACGCGGTTGCGGAGGCTCTCGTGGCGCATGGCCATGTCGACGCACTCCACCGCGGCGATGTCGGGCACCCGCTCGTCGATCAGGTCGGCGAGGCGACGCAGGTACGGGCCGCGTCCGGCCGGGCCGAGGGCGGCCCAGTCCTCGAAGGCCCCGGTCGCCGCGGCCAGCGCCGCGTCGGCGGTGGCGGCGTCGCCGGCCGACACCTCGGCCAGCACCGTCGACCAGTCCAGCGGCGAGCGGTCCTCGAAGGTGGTGGCCGACGAGACGCGCTCACCACCGATGTAGTGGTCGACCGAGACGGAGACGCCCGCCACCTCGACCCGCGGTCGCTCGCCCATCTCCTGCCTCCACGTCCTCGTCGTCCGGCTCCCCGGGGCCGGATCATTTGGTCCCAAAGGATTTCCGTGAGTGTAGATTGTCCCGGTCCGACGCGCTCCCCCGGAGGTCTCCCGTGAGCGAACACCACCTGATGGTCATCGGCGCCGACCGCGTCGACGCCGCCGAGTCGTCCGAGGTCCTGTCGCCGTACGACGGCCGCGTCCTCGGCACCGTGCCGGTCGGCACCACCGAGCACATCGACGCCGCGGTGGCCGCCGCCGGTGCCGCCCTGGCCGCCGGGGCGCCCCCCACCCACGAGCGGGCCGCCATCCTCGACCGCCTGGCCGACGCCCTGACCGCCCGCCACGAGGAGTTCGCCCAGAGCATCTCCGCCGAGGCCGCCAAGCCGATCGCCACGGCCCGCGTCGAGGCGTCGCGCGCCATCGACACCGCCCGCTTCTCCGCCGCGGTGGCCCGCACCCTGACCAGCGAGGCCCTCACCCCGGACGCCAGTTCGGCCGGCGTCGGCAAGACCGCCTTCGTCAAGAAGGTGCCGATCGGCGTGGTCGGCGCCATCTCGCCGTTCAACTTCCCCCTCAACCTGGTGTGCCACAAGGTCGCCCCGGCCATCGCCGCGGGCTGCCCGGTGGTCCTCAAGCCGGCGTCGTCCACGCCGCTGACCGCCATCCTCCTGGCCGAGGTGCTGCTCGACGAGTGCGGCCTGCCGCCCGGCTTCCTCAACGTGGTGACCTGCCCGGGTCGCACCGCGGCGCACCTCGTCGAGCACGACGACGTGGCCATGATCACCTTCACCGGCTCGCCGCCGGTCGGCTGGAACATCCGGGCCACCGCCCCGCGCAAGAAGGTGTCGCTCGAACTGGGCAACAACTCGCCCATCGTCATCGAACCGGACGTCGACCCGGCCGTGGCCGCCGCCAAGCTGAAGGTGGCCGCCTTCGGCTACGCCGGCCAGACCTGCATCTCGACGCAGCGCATCTACGTCCACGAGGACATCGCCACGGCCTTCACCGAGGCCATGGCCGACCAGGCCCGCAGCCTCGTCGTCGGCGACCCCGCCGACCCGGCCACCGAGGTCTCGTCGCTGATCGACGCCGGCGAGACCGAGCGGGTCGCCGCCTGGGTCGACGAGGCCACCGCGGCGGGCGCCACGCTGGTGTGCGGCGGCACCATGGTCGACGGGGTGCTGGCCCCCACCGTGCTGGCCGACGTCACCGACGACATGAAGGTCAGCTGCGTCGAGGTGTTCGGACCGGTGGTCGGCATCGCCACCTACACCGACTACGAGGACGCCCTGGCCCGGGCCAACGCCAGCAGCTACGGCCTCCAGGCCGCCGTGTTCACCCATGACATCGGCCGGGCACTGCGGGCCGCCGAGGTGCTCGACTACGGCGCCGTGCTCGTCAACGAGTCGCCGTCGTGGCGGGCCGACCACATGCCGTACGGCGGCATCCGCGACTCGGGCAACACCCGGGAGGGTCCCGCCTACACGGTCCGCGAGATGCTCGAGGACCGCGTCGTCGTCATCCAGGCCTAGGCCTCCCCGACACGGGCCTCCCAGACAGAGGCCCCGTCAACCCGGACCTCAGCGGTCCGCCTCGGCGCGGGCGACCAGCCGGCAGATCGGGTCCAGCACCAGCGGCCACGCGCCCTCGGGCAGCTCGTGGCCCATGCCCTCGATCCACACCAGCTCGGCGCCGTCGATGGCGTCGGCCGTCTCCTGCCCACCCTGCGGCGGGATGAGCGGGTCCTCGGTGCCGTGGACGACCAGCGTCGGCACCGACAGCTCCGCGAGGCCCGGCCGGCGGTCCCCGTCGGCCAGCGCGGCCATGGCCTGGCGCACCCCACCGTCGGGGTGCCACGCCCGGTGCTGGTTGGCCA
>JAERSW010000125.1 GCA_016845305.1 Acidimicrobiales bacterium | reverse complement strand
CAGGTAGTTCGGCATGAGGAACTCGTCGACGATGGCCAGCACGTCGGGGTGCTCGCACAGGGCGGCCACGGTCGGGGTCTTGGCGAGCATGGCGTACACCCGCTTGGACCGGTAGCCCTCGAAGTCGTTCCGCCCGAACGGCCCGTCGTCCAGGTACGGCTGGAGCTCGTCCCGAAACCGCTCCAGGGTGTCGACGTCGAGCGCCCCCTCGATGACGACGTAGCCCTGGGCTCGCAGGTCGACCAGCCAATCGTTTGAACCCACCGTCGAAGTCTGACAGCGGCAGTATCGGGCCCTGAAGCCGAGCACTTGCGTCACTGCCTCGACCTCGGCACCATCACTCTCGTGCCCAACACCCCCGATTGGACCCCACCTAAGGGCTCCTGGGCCTCGTCGGAAGAGACCCGCAACAAGATGCGCGCCAACAAGGGGCGCGACACAAGACCAGAACTCCTCGTCCGCTCGCTGGTTCATCGCCGGGGCCTTCGATTTCGGACATCGGCTCGACCCCTTCCCGAACTTCGCCGAACCGCCGATCTGGTCTTTCGCTCCGCCCGCGTCGCTGTCTTCATCGACGGCTGCTATTGGCACGGATGCCCTGAGCACTACCGGCGGCCTTCGACGAACCCGGGCTATTGGAGCGAGAAGGTCGCCACCAACAGCGCTAGGGATTGCGACACGAATAGGAGACTGAGCGAAGCCGGGTGGCTGGCCCTTCGCTTCTGGGAACACGAAGATCCCCTAGCAGTGGCCGACATAATCGAGGCCGTTGTTCAAGAACGTCGATCATGACGACGAGGCAAGCACGCGCTCGGTTGTTCTGGTTCACTAGTTGGCGTCCACGCCCCCACTGGTGATCACCTCTCTCCATGATTCGTCCACTCATCCCACTCGACGTCTTTCGACTACAAGTGCTACGACGAGACACGGCCAGCAGGTCGTTCCGCGAGTCTTGGCCCTCATGGCGACCACGGCTCGAGCGCCATCTGGAGGCAAACCCGACCGGACACGGCCTCTACGACCTAGGCGAACACCTCCGAGAGGCTTTCCGGCAGCGCACTGGTACCGGGCGCTCGCAGAGCGATCTCGCCGTCAGCGGTGCTGCCTTCGAAGCACTGATGAGCTGGTACCTCAACCTCCTCCTCTGGGGGACTCCAGTCATCGCAGCGAAGAGTCGAGTCGACAACGTTCCTCTGGCTGTGAGAAACGCCACGACCATCATGATGGGCACGGTCAAGAGCAACTCCGAAACCGATCTAGTGCTCTTCAACGTTCCCGGTTCAGATCATCCAGATTGCGACCTGCTTTCGTCCGTCGACCGCGTCAACTTGTTGCTAGAACGACACGTGAAGGACACATCGGTCCTCGTACTACAGACCAAGACGAACTGGCGAGACAACGCCCAGATCCCGATGCTCTGGGACTGGATCTACGACGTCAAGGAATTCACCAGTAGAAACATCACGGTGGGCATCAGGGGATTCTCCCCACGGTCCTTCAAGCGATTCGCCTACGCCTTCGCAACCGTCCCTACTGGAAGTTTCGACAGCGATGCCTTTAGCCCCGAGAAGCTCCACGTTCGGCGCGTCAGGCAACTCAGCGGTCGCAACTACTGGTGCGCTCCGACTAGCGAAGACGTGGCGCTCTGCATCAACGAGCTACCCCACACCAACTTCGCCGAGGAACTCGCCGGCACGCCAGCGGGCCATCATGTCGGCCACCTCGAGTACGTGCTCGAGCGCGAGCCCGACCTAATCAGGAGCTTCTTGAACTGCGAGTTCCCAGGCTCAGCCAGCGTCTAGAAGATCCACTAGGAGTTCGCCAATCGCCTCGGCCATGATCGGGGGCACGGCGTTGCCCACCTGGGAGTACTGGGGCACCTCCTCTCGACGACGATGACTTCCCGTCGTCTCCTTCGATCTGAACTCGAACCAATCTGGGAACGACTGGATTCTGGCCAGCTCCCGGACGGTCATGATCCGGTTTCGAGTCGGGTGTACGTAGTCATCCGGGAGGGTGACGACGGTCGGAGCCGGGCCCTCCTTCGACACGACCCTTTGGGTGTGCTTCTTCGTCGCCAGACGACAGACCACGTCTATGAGGCCCTCGCCCTTCTCATGGAAGGTCTGTCGCTTCGGGAGGGACATTTCTGGATCAAGGCCGTTTCGCTCGAGTTCGGCCACCACTGCGGCCCTCACCTCGGCTTCACCTCCTGACCCCGAAGCGATTCCCAAGACTCTGGAGGGAATCCCCTTGTCGGCCATGAAGTGGTAGAAGGCGAAACGTTCCGTTACCCGCTCCGAGTGGGCGCGGGAGTTGTGGTTCTTGGGAGCACGTTGTCGACGATCTCGCATCGCCGACGCGTACCGGTAGCCCTTTCGGCGATAGTCGACCCCGCTCTTGAAGCCCTGATCGTCCAAGTCCCTCATGGCATCAAACGCATCCACCTCGGCCAGTCGCGCTATTCCGTGCCGGCGGCTCCCGAGCCGGGGGACCAACAGGCGGCCAAGTTCGGCATCCTCGCCACGCCTAAGTGCCTCGAACCCATCGATGGACCGCCAGAGATCGAGGGAGCGATCGTGGCACGCAGCCACACGTGCAGCTTCGAGGTCCCGCCGGACCCCAATCAGCATCATCCGCGGCCTGTTCTGCGGAATTCCGAAGTGCCGCGCATTGACCTCGACAGCCTGGACTACATAGCCCTCTTGACCAGTCGTCTCCAGCGCAGCCTTGAGTTGCATGAACGGGGCCTCCACCCCACCATTGGCACGGAAGGCCATGTTGATCCCCGCGACGTTCTCGATCACCACGGCCTTGGGATCCAGTCGCTCCACGAACTCGAGGAAGGCCCACGGCAACTGGTTTCGTCGGTCATCTGGATTGCGCCGACCTGCCATCGAGAAGCCTTGGCACGGGGGTCCGCCAACGATGACGTCGATGGGCTGGGCCTCTGCCCCTTCCCCCAACGCCGCCATGGCACGCTCGTCAGCCAGTAGCTCCCAGACGCCGGCGACGACCGTCCCCTTCTCGACCTGGAGCACGAAGCTCCCCTCGGTCTCAGGACTCGCCAGAAGTTCTTCCCACTCCGACTGCGCGTCGTCGTCCCACTCTCGATCCCAGAGGTGGAAGTTCTTGAAGTGCGTCTCCGCAGCCATCGCCGACCGCTCCACGGACGCAACGAGCTCAAGGCCGGCTTCCTCCATGCCAAGGGAAAGGCCACCGCACCCGGCGAAGAGGTCTAGGAATCGAAGTTTGGACACGGCTGGTTCCTCGCTGAGTCGGCGACTCAGGGGAGCAAACTACACACATGTGACAACGCCGTCCAGGTGGACGACGGAAGCCCGGCCCTACTCCGCGAAGTAGGCGAGGTGGGTGGCTTGCAGGTCCTCGCCGGTGGGGGTCGTCGTGGTGAACGGGCCGCCGGCGACGGCCGACGACACCAACGCCAGGCAGAGGTTCGACTGGTGCTTCGGGGACCACACGGCCACCCGGACCTCGCCGCACGGCTGGCCGTCGGGGCCGAACGCCGGCCACGGGTGCTCGCTCGTCGCCGGGAACCGTTTCCCCGACAGCAACGCCTTCACCAAGCGCCTCGCCGGACCGCGCTCCCGCTCGGCCAGCAGGGCGTCCTTCCCGATGAAGTCGTCATCCCGGTCCAACGACAGGAACTTCTCGAGCCCCACCTCGAGCGGTGACGCCCCGGCGCCGCAGTCGGCCCGGTACGAGAACAGGTCCGACTCGATCCGCTCGTTCAACGTCGGGCCACCTGGGTGGATCCCGTACTTCTCCCCCGCCGCCCACACGGCATCCCACAGGTCCACGCCCCGAGACCCGTCCTGGAGGAACAGCTCATAGCCGCCCTGGCCGCTCCACCCGGACCGGCACAGAACGAACGGGATGCCGTCGTGCACGACCTCTTCGAAGGCGAAGAACGGCACGTCGCGCACCCAGTCGCCGAGCAGGTCGGCCATCGTGTCGTCGGCCCTCGGGCCCTGCACGCCCAGCGGCGACACGTCCGGCTCGAACACCCGGCAGTCCATGCCCCGCTCGGCGGCGACCCCCCGGCACCACAGCAGCACGTCGCTGTCGGCGATCGACAGCCACCACCGGTCCTCGGCCAGCTTGAGCGCCATCGGGTCGTTGATGAGCGTCCCGTCGTGGTCGCACATCGGGGCGTACCGCACCCGCCCCACCTTCATGCCCCGTAGGTCCCGGGCCGACACGTACTGGCAGAGCGCTGCGGCGTCGGGGCCGACCACCTCGACCTGGCGTTCGCAGGCCACGTCCCACAGCGACACCCGTTCGACGAGCGCCCGGTACTCCTCGTCGGGATCGCCGAACGACCC
>JAERSW010000124.1 GCA_016845305.1 Acidimicrobiales bacterium | reverse complement strand
CCCCCTCCCCCAGCCACCGCCGCTCGTGTCGGTCCTGATCCCGTCGAAGGACCGCGGACGGATGCTGGAGCGGTGCCTCCGAGGGCTGTTCGAGGAAACCGACTATCCGGCATTCGAGGTGATCCTTATCGACCACGAGTCGACCGAGAAGAGGGCTCGCTCCGTCATCGATCGGTCCGCCCTCCGGGAGGACTGCACCGTCCTCCCCTACGAGGGGAAGTTCAACTACGCCGCCATGATGAACCTGGCCGCCGTGGAAGCCCGTGGCACCTTCCTCTGCCTCTTGAACAACGACACCCGCCCGCTGGAAGCCGGCTGGCTGCGAGCCATGGTCGCCCAGGCCTGCCGCCCCGGCATCGGCGCGGTGGGAGCGCATCTCCTCTTTCCCAACGGAGACATCCAACACGCCGGAATCCATCCGGGAATGGGTGGCCTGATGGGGCACGGGCACAAGAACGTGGACGGCGACGACCCCGGATACTTCGGACGTCTGAGGGTCGCACATCAGGTGGCTGCCGTCACCGGGGCCTGTCTGGTGACCGCCCGGAAGACCTGGAGGGAGGTCGGCGGCATGGACGAAGAACACCTCGCCGTCGCCTACAACGACGTCGACTACTGCCTCCGCCTCCGGCGACTGGGGCTTCGTTCCGTCGTGACTCCCGAGGCGCGGCTGATCCACCATGAATCGGTCTCCCGTGGATATGACGACGACCCCGGGCGCCGACAGCGTCTCGAATCCGAACTCCAGATCATGGAGGAACGATGGGCGGACGAACTCACCGTCGACCCGGCCTACAACCCCAATCTCGACTTCTCGATGAGTGGCTTCGGTCTGGCCCAGAATCCCCGGATCCCGCACATCCGGACTGTCCTGGACGGATGACCTGGCCCGATCTCTCGAGAACACCCCATTTCAGGTCCTCGCGTTCACCTCACCAATCAGGGACCGCAACTCCTCGACGACGCGCCCGGGAGTGCCGTCCGGATCCCAGCTGAACTGGTTGCGAAGCGAATCACAGGCAGCGACTACGTCGGGCCGAGTCCACCATCCCTCGACGTCCCCCCAGGTGGACGAAACATGTGCCGCTGCACTGGACGCTGTGCGGTGGAAGACCCCGACCTCTTCCAGTCCGTCGAAAGCCTCCACCGCCCGGTCGGAAATACCCGATCGGCTTGGATCCCAGAAGACGATGGTCGGAATGCCCATCGCCATGGTCTCCAAAAAGGTCGCCCCGTTGTAGGTCGTGATGACCACGCGACTTCGCTCAAGGCTCGACAGGAGATCGTCGCTGCTCCTCTCGTAAGCAAGTTCGGGGTAACGGTCCTTCCAGCGTTCCTTCTGATCCCAACCGAAGTCGTGTTGATAGAGGCGGACCACCAGTCGTTGTCGCACCTCGACGGAAAGCGCATCGACGAACTCGCACTGGTCGTCAAAGTATGAGAGCCACTGACTCGAGACTGGAATGTCATACAGGTCGTAGCTGTACCGCGGGAATGCCCCGAGCATCAGGAGGGCCTTCTCTCCAGAATCTCCCGCTACTTGAGCCTTGCGCTTCCCGCCAACCGACCAATCGCCAAAGCCCTTGAGTTGTCCGACTGGCTTGACCGGGGTATCTCCTTCGCCGGACCAACCCCAGGTGACGAATCGATCGGCGATGGCAACCTCGTGGTCGTTGGTCATCGAGAATCTGGCGATTCCACTGGTTCCGCCATGCTGACCGATCATCAACGGCGTACCGCGTTCCACCCGCTTAGCGGCCCAAACCTTGAACAACTCATCGGATGAGTGCGCGCTGCTGGTGAAAATGGCCCGCGGTCTCTCAGGTAGGGGGCTGGACTCAGCCGCCTCCACCAATTCCTGGTACCCCTCGAGGTACGAGGTCGGCATCTGGGCGAGGCACCACCGGCGGACATGGTCCTCGAACCGGTCAAGACCTCTCTCCGGGAGCGATATCCGACCACGCCGTCCAGCAGCTGGGACGCTGACCCGGTCAGGAGATATGAGGCCCCAGAGCACCGGGAACTGACGTAGCGCGACCTGGACCTTCACTTCGGCGCGCCATGGCATGTACGTGCCTTTGAGCACGACGTCGTCCGGTCTGCAACGGGTCTGGGAACGTCGGGTCAGCCAGGTGAGCGCTCGTTCCCGCCGTCCCGGGGTCAGGACTGCGGGATCCTGCATGGCGCAATGGTTCCCGATCGGAATCTCCACACGCTCGATCCCGGTTTCTTCGGACAAGATCCGATCGAACGCCACATGGTTCCAGAGGTCGCCGTAGACCATCCCTCGAAACTCGGCATTGTCTCGGGGGACTACATAATCCTCGGCTCCAGCCAGCACGATCGTCTCGTGGCCGCCCTGGTCGTCCAGGCTCTGGACCACCATGGCCCATCGGTCGGCCAGTGCCGCAACGAGCATCCCCAGCCATGGACCAAGGAGCATCCGCCAGTACCGGAGCCCGTGATCGACACCGTGATAATCGTTTAGCCAGTCCGCCAACTCGGCCAGCAGTCCCTCGTAGAACCGACCGAGTCGCTCCTTGTCGCGCTCCATCTGCTGGCGATCGTCCCAATGATAGGGCACGACCTCTCCACCCAACGCCTCCCAGACATGGCGTCGGGAATACCTGCGGCACCACTCGCCGAGGAAGAGCACTGGGCCGTCCTCCGGCCAGGTCTCCTCGTGCGCTGTCGTGATCAGGTGCACCGACCCTCCTGGTCGAGAAGAACGGTTCTTCGGAAAGACCGGAGCGGTACCGGAACCCACATCACCAGTCGGTCAGTACCCGGCGATCTCTTCATAGACCGACATCATGTCCAGTTGGTGGGCGAGCAGGCAGGAATTGGTGTCGTCACCATCGAGAAATGCTCTCGTCTGCCGCCACAGGCCCGGCTTGTAGTCACGGTCCAATCGATCATCGAGCGCGACCATCTCTTCGGCCAGGGACCCGATGTGCATGACCCTCAACTCCTCCATCGGTCGAAAGACCAGCCGGCGACCCAGCGTGAGAACCTCGAGACCCCAACGTCCTGGAGCCTCCCAGTCGCCATGGTAGGAAAAGGTCGCGTCCTTATCCGTGACGCCGGCCCCGGCAAATCGCGCCGCTCCATCGTGCCAGGGCAGAGACCCGGCAAGCCACCGCGACCAACTGGTCGGACGCCCACCCAGGTGAAATGCGAGGTCGAGGACGTGCGACGAGTGGGCCACCATCCACCGTCGACGAACGGAAGGCACGACAGACGTCGGCTCCGCACGATGCGGCCATTCGGAGAGCTCGAATCCGAAACTCACCACGCCGCCGTCCTCCTCGATCATCTCCCTCGCTGCGCGAGTCGCCTCATAGTGGCGGCGGTTGTAGCCGACCACGACCTCGGCTCCTCGCCTATCGGCAATGGCCCAGACGCGCTCCAAGGACCTTGAATCAATGGCACCCGGCTTTTCGACGAGCACCCGGCCCACCCCGCCCGCGACCAGATCGCACACGGATTCCTCGAGCCCCTCGACCCCCACAGCCACGATGGCCCGGTCGGGAACCGCAGACCGTCCTGCAATAGCCGCCCGCACTCCTCCCCGCCTGACCTCCCGCCTCATGGAGTCTTCGAATGCTCTGGCCGATCTCTCCCCCCGACCAATCACCTCGTAGGAGACGTCCATCGAGTCCAGCACCGCGGCATATGTCTGGGCCATGGGTCCCGCCCCGACGATCCAGAGGTTGCCGTCTCCCATCAGGACGCTGCCCCTCGGGGCCGGGAAACCCTCATGTGATCGGCACCAGCGAACCAGTCTCGCCGGTCACCCCGTTCCAATGGTCGATGAGCGCCTCGAGAAGTGGGCGGTGGAGGGCCACCGACTCCGCCATCGCTGTCAGCCCGCATCGTCCGTCGAGCAGGATCTCCTGGACCAACGGGGCCGTGCGTTCCGACTGGTAGGAGATGCGGCCGTGGACCAGGTCGCCGTCCGGCCCCCTTGCGATGCCGTTGGACTCCGACCACGGCCCCTCGAACTCCCACCGCCCAGTAGGGGCATCGACGATGATCTGATCAAGATGATCCCTGCCGGCGACCGATGAACCGTCCGGCCCGGGACCAGGAGGCCTGGCGATCATCGTGAGAGTGGAACCGCCATCGAACACGGCCTCGAGGCGTCCACTCGGCTCATGGAAGCCGGGACGCTTGGCCGGCCACCACCGGCTTCCGAGCCCTGATGCATCCACGAAGGCGAGGCCCTCGCCGCTCCACCACGAGCAGAGGTCAATCAGGTGAATCGAGTTGCACCCCATCCCCCATGATCCTCCGGTCGCGCTGAACCCATACGGACCGCCTCGCCCGGCGAGAGCGCGCACCTGCTGGTACCAGTCGATGGATCGTCCCCATGTATTGACCCATGCGGCTTCAGAAGTCGACGCGATGGACCCGAGAACTTCTAGATCCTCGATCGACTGTCCGAGAACCTTCTCGAACACCCAGTAGGCGACCCGGGACTCGTCCACAACCCGTCGGGCGACCTCCGCCCTGTGATCCGCCGTGGTGGCCACGATCGCCAGGTCGACCAGATTGGGCAGGCCGCGAGGGCTGCTCAGGAAGTTCAGGAGGTGGCCACCGGGCCGCCCCGCAACCTCCCAGACGGCCTTCGACTCCGCCAACGCTCCCGGGTCGACATCCACGACGTAGATCTCGAGAGGAAAGGAGACGTCGAGAAGCCCGAGCAGGTAGTACCGGCCAAGGCTTCCAGAACCGACGACGGCCACGCTGGGCCTCTTGCGGTCACCCATCAGGTGATCGCCCTTCTCGTCTTCCATCCTCGCTGAAACCTCCGCCATCCGTGTTCGCAAGGGTGGATGCGGTTCGCACCCCGCCGGCAGACACCTCGAGGATCCGATCACAGCCCATGAGGGTTGCGGGGCGGTGCGTCACCTGGACGATCGTCACATCGCCATCCCACCTCTGGATCCCCTCGATCACCTTCCGCTCCGTCTCTGGATCAAGAGCGCTGGTCGCCTCGTCGAGGACGAGCAACTCGGATCGACGGTAGAGCGCCCTGGCGATTCCGATTCGCTGTCGCTGCCCCCCCGAGAGGTGCATCCCTCGCGCACCGATCATCGCCTCCAGCCCACCCGGCCTCCCGGAAACCACATCCTCCAGCTGCGCGAAACGGACCGCCTCCAGCAGTCGCGCCTCATCCCCACCCTCGCCATCGAGGCCGAACGTGATGTTGTCCCGGATTGAGGCATCGGCGAGGAAAATATGCTGCGGAACATGAGCGACAGCACGCATCCACCTCCGGCGCTCATCGCCTTCGAGGACTACTCCGTCAACCACCACCGCACCCCAGGTGGGTTCCACCAGGCCCATGAGAATGTCGAGGAGGGTGCTCTTCCCCTCCCCCGTCGGACCGACGACGCCAACCCTCTCCCCTTTCTCGATCTCGAGGTCCAGCCCGCTCAGAACCTCCGTGTCACCACCCTCGTAGCGAAAGCCCACCCCATCCAGCCGGATTCCCCGAGTGAGCGGCAACGGGACAAGACCCAGGTACTCCGACGGAACAGGCTTGGTCAGGAGGTCAACCGCCTCTCTTGTCACCGCCTGCGCTCCCTCTTGCGCTGCCCAAGCCGAATATGCCTGTTGAAGTGCCGGGAAGAGCCTGAGGCCGCCGAGGGTGACGACCCCGAGGATGGGCAGAGACTCCCCGAGGCCCCCGTCTGCCCTGCTCAACCAGATCGCCACAACTGCGACCACGAGCATTCCAACCGACTCGAGAGCGAACCTGGGAGCAGAACCGATGATCTGGTTGGAACCGATGGCCCTCCGAAACCCCGCGTCAACCCGCTGGAAGCGGCCGACGAAGAACTCCTGAGTGCCGTCCAGGAGGACATCCCGGACCCCGCCCAGCGTGTCTTCGACCACCCGATACTGGTCTGCCTTCGCAGTGGCGAGGATCCGTCCATTCCTCTTGAGCCGACGCCGGGTGACCGCCAGAGCAGAGCAATAGCCGAGCGACACTCCGCCGAGGACCGTCGCGCTGGCCACAGGATGGACCAGCAGGAGTGCGCCGGTGATCATGACGATGGTCAGAGCAGATCCTACGAGCGTGAGGACAGGTCGAACGACGGCCTGGGAGACCATCTCCACCTTGCTCAGGATCGCACTCTGGGCCTCCCCGGACCGCAATCGCAGGTGAGCCGTATACGGCTGGTAGAGGAGTAGTCGGAACGCCTCGACTGTCAGGTCGTTCAGGATCGCCAGAGACAGTCTGGTGGTCACCCAGATGCAGGCCAACCTGAGGATCCCGGACAGGACAGCAACCACCACGAAGACCAGGGCGATGGCCACCACACCATCGTCCCCCGCGAACGGGCCGGCCCACTCCTCAATCCATGAGCGGGCCGAGGTGTCACCGGCATTCGTCAACACTCCGATGAACGGGATGACGACAGCGAGGCTCAACACCTCCATGCCAGCGGACACCACCTGCAGGATGATCAGGCCATACGACTGGACGCGTCGACGGCCGCTGAGCACCGACCACACGGCCACCGCCTGACGAACCCCCTCCGGGACCAACGCTGAGCCTCGCCCGCTCATGCCGCTCCCGGGAGCGGCTCGCATGGAGGGCCGACCTTCGTCAAGTCAGCCCCCATCAACAGGGCGGAGACCACGCCCGCTCCGCAGCAGCACACTCCAACTGCCCAGCCTCGCCAGCCCAGATCCGCCGAGTTGCTTCCCGTGCCCATCAGGACCGACCTGTCGCGACGTCGGTGATGAACTCCAGCATCCGTTCTGCTTCCGCGGACCAGGAGCAGCTCTCGCCGAACGCACGACGGCCATTCTCGGCACACCGCTCCCGCTCCTCAGAGTCCGACAACCCGACGACGGCATCAACGACCGCCTGAGGATCGTCGAAGGGCACGACGACGCCGGCTCCCGACCGCTCGACCAGCTGCCGTGCTGCGGGAATCGGAGTCGTAATGACCGGCACACCGTTCGCCATGTACTCCAGCACCTTCGTGGGCATCGAATGCCGATAGTTCGGCAGGTCGCGCAGCAGGCACAACCCGGCGGTGGCTCCGCGTATCGCCCGGTGAGCGACGGGACTCCGAGTGAAGCCATGCGCCGCGACTCCAATTCCCTCTTCGAACCAAGCCGCAGGCACCGACCGATCGACCGGCCCATAGAGGTCGAGATTCCAGTGCGACTCGGACAAGCGCCTCATCGCATCGACCATGACGGCCACGCCCCGACCATGGGAGACCCGCCCGAGGTACACGAGGCGATGGTCCCCGGGACGGGGAACGTCAGGAGGAAACATCGGGGTGTTCCGAACAACCACTCTGCCGGGGAACCGCTCCAGATAGCCCTCCTCGGCGAGCATGAGCGGGAAGAGCCGTTCCATCCTGGCCTCGATGCGTCGGACGAACAGCCTGGCCGGACCTCTGAGGAGCCGCGGGATCCATTCCTTGTCCAGGAGCTGGGCGCCAAGGTCCTCATGAACGTCCACGACCACCGGACACCGAACGAACCGCCCGAGGAGCGAGAGCTCCGGGTCGTGGAGAACTGCAACGTGTGCGTCCTCGGTCTCCTCGGCCAACAGGGAAGAGGCCCCCCGAAGTGCTCGAAGGCGCCTCGCGCCCTGAGCCCGCGGGACGCTCCGACACCTCAGGCCATCCCGCACGGGAGGCGGCTCATCCCCGAACGGGGCGAGGTACACAACCTCATGCCCCGCCTCGAGGAGGGCGTCCACCTGCCGGTAGAAGATCCGTGCGTCAGACGGATGGTGGACGACGGTCGCCACCACAACCTTCACCTGCCGGTTCCTCCCGGGTCAGAGCCGCTCGACCCGGTCCCCGCTCAGGGTCCCGGATGTGTCGAGGATCCTAGGAGCCGAGTCCAGCACTCCGGACTCCATCACCGCCCGATGGGGCTGCAGGACGACGACGATCTCGAAGGACGACAGGTCGACGTCGGCCATGTCGACTCGGGGAACCTCCTGTGATTGCACCACGAACGAGTTGACATGAGGGTCGAGGTAGGAAACCTCACCACCCATCGAGGACAGTTGTTGGGCCAACGGTCTCGCTGGAGTCTCTCGCTGGTCGCTGATGTCGGCCTTGTAGGACACCCCCACGAGCAGGATCGAGGAGCCGTTGACCGGACGCCCCGCCCGGTTCAGCGCGTCCTGAATCCGCTTGGCCACGTAGGCAGGCATCCTTTCGGATACCTCCTGAGCCAACTCCACGAACCGGAACCGGAAACCAAGAGAGCGAACCACCCAGGACAGGTAATTGGGATCGATCGGGATGCAGTGGCCACCGACGCCAGGACCCGGATAGAAGGCTTGAAAGCCGAAGGGCTTGGTCCGAGCAGCATCGATCGCCGACCAGAGGTCGATTTCCATCTCGTGGCAGAAGATCGCCATTTCGTTCATCAGGGCGATATTCACGTGCCGGTATGTGTTCTCCAGCAACTTCGCCAGCTCAGCCTCCCTGAGGCCTGACGTCGGAACCACCACATCCACGATCTCGCGGTAGAAGGCGCAAGCCTTCTCGCCGCACTCGGCAGTGAGCCCTCCGACGACCTTCGGGGTGTTTCGAAGGCCGAACTCCTCATTCCCCGGGTCAATGCGTTCCGGGGAGTACGCCAACGAGAAATCCACACCCGCTGTCAGGCCGCTTTCCTCTTCGAGGATCGGCCGAACCACGTCATCCGTCGTCCCCGGGTATGTAGTGGACTCGAGCACGACCAGCGATTCCTGGGAAAGGTTTCTGCCCACCGAACGCGCCGCAGAGAGGACAGCCGCCAGGTCCGGGGTCCCGTCGTCCGACAGCGGGGTCGGCACACAGATCACCACGGCACTCGCTCGTGCAACAACCCCCTCGTCAGTCGAAGCGGAGAACCCACACTCGAGCATCTGGTGGACGTCGCCATCGGTCAGGTCGTCAACATGGCTCACCCCCCTATTGAGCCCATCGACCACGGACTGCGAGACGTCAAGCCCAGTGACCTGAAGGCCGCTTCGACACGCCTCCTGCGCCAGTGGAAGGCCCACGTATCCAAGGCCCACGACGACCAACCCGTTGCGCATGACCTAACGGCCCTCAAATCCTCGGTTCCGACTTCGGCGTTCAGCGGTCATCAGCCGCGATTGCCCCCAAGGAGGGGGCAACTGGGACGCCGGAATCTGGACACCGACTCCAGCCTTCGCACTGGATGACAACGCTACCAACAGTTCAGCGGGCGGCTTGGAGTGCCAACCAGGCATCCGGATGGGTGGGGTCAACGACCACGACGCCGGTAGTGCGCCGTCGGCGACGAATTGAGGCGATCACTCGAAGGATGTGATCCTCCCAACGTCCCTCTCCGTCGAAAGACTCGCGCGAGTCAACGACGTCCACCAAGACCCCGGACTCCAGTCCGACGAAGCACCTTCCAGCCTGATCGAGTTCAAGGTCCTCTCCCAACTCCGCAGACACCAGTGGCGCAGGGCTGTCACAGAGCACGACCGGCTCGAAGGCCGTCGTCCGATCGCGGTGCATTGTGATTGCCCTGATTGCCTCGGCCGTTGCCATTGGGCCGATCCCGAGGCAGTACACGAGCACGCCCGGTCGTTGCTCCAGAAGACCCGAGGGCACAGTCGACCTCGGCGAAGCACGCCCGGTCCCGCCATTCGGCTCCCCCACCATCTGCCGAAGCCTGGAAACGTGGGCATCGTGCGAGAAGTTCCGGACGATCGACTCAGAGGCCCGCCGCGATTGAGACATGAAGGCCTCAGGGTCGCCATGCAGGGATTCGATCAGGCCCCGCACCTCCTCAGGCTCCGCATAGAGACAGCCGTCCCCGAACGTCGCTTCGAACGTCTGCGGCAAGATGGCAACGCAACCGGAAGACATCGCTTCGATGACCACGCGCCCGAAGGCCTCACTGAGATCGGGATGGTGGTAATAGACGAAAAAGTCGACACCGGCAAGAAACTCCGGCACGGCGATCGCGTTGAACCCCCACACCGTCCACGACGCCGGAGGGCTACCAACCAAGGCGTCCAGTCCGTCGACTCCGCCGAGGACATGAACCTCTGCAGTTCCGTCCAGCGGGTAGACGGCAGCAAGGACTTCGGGATCAGATGGCCACTTCAAGGGAGATGGTCGACCATGCCTCCCAATGATGGGAATGCCTCCCCGGGGACCGGTTCGGACAACCGCCCAGTCCGCAGCATCGATGACCTCAGGCCAGTCGGCATCAGCCATCGGAACGCCGGCCGAGTCGAGGCTTCGACGGACCACCGGGCTGACCGGGTGCCAGGTTGGCGACTCCCCGAATGCCTCCTCCACGTTCGCATGGACATCCAGTGGTCTGTAGTAGACGGTCCCATCTACATCCACGGGCACCTGACCGACGAAGACCGCCACTGCATCCGTTCGAACCGGCAGCCGGCCTCCGAACGGCTCGACCAGCACGGTCGGATGCTTCACGACCGTCAGGCCGCATCTCACCCGTTCGCCGGGCCTCACCAGCACGAGATCACCGGAGTCGATGTGTCCTTGGATCCTCGGATGGAAGGATCGCTCCGCTTTCAGGCTCACCGACCTCGCGTGGAGAGCACCTACGCGGTAACCAGCCCGCACTGCCGCGACGACCTCCTCGGAAAGGCTGGTGGACGACCCCCCGGGGAACCGGAGGTCAGTCACGTAGAGGACGTCCAGAGGCGTCGCTGCGGCCATTTCTAGTTTCTACCGCGCGACAGGACCATCGGGCGGTCAAGTTGGGCGGAAGCGGCACCTCGCGGCCTCACCGCCACCACCAAGACACGGAACAGAAGACCAGACCTGACCACGGGGCTCCCACCGGTTCGACGGCTAGCCATCACCGGGCGGGGGTCTTCTGAGATCCGGACCGGCCGCGCGTCGGTCGACTGGGACGCCCCCCAACTACCTCCCTACGACAAGGGGAGCGAACGAGGCGTCGCGGTCAGAAATGACTGCCGGCTCAGCTGGCCAGGAAACGCCGGCGGCCGGGTCGTCATACCTGAATCCCAGGTAGCACTCCGGCCGGAAGACATCGCCCATCTGATAGTGAACAACCGTGTCGTCGGCCATTGTCAGAAACCCCGTCGCACAGTTCTCTGCGATCAGAATCGACCTTCTGTCCCCCTCGCTGATCTCCACCGCAACATTTTGCAGAAAGGAAGGAGACTCCTCTCTGAGGTCGACGACGACCACATGGGCACAGCCGGTCAGGACCGTCAGGACCTTCTTCTCGGCAGATGGTGCCCGCTGGTAGTGAAATCCCCGAAGGGTGTGGCGATGCCGGTTGACCGACACGTTGGCTTGCGATACCTCGAAGTCGAAACCGAAGTCAGCAAGGGTCCCTCGGCAGAACGACCGCCAGAACGCTCCCCTCTCGTCCACATGGACCTCCGGCACCGCGATGAGGACACCATCGATTTCCGTAGACAAGACCTCCATGACAGGGCTCAGAACCCTCCCGGCGCAACATTGTCGTCCTGCACGCCGGTCGTGATCGGCAGATCCAACTCGACCGTAGAAGAGTTCAGTTCGAGTTCCATGAAGCAACCACCTGGCAGCGCTGTCGACGACGGCGAGAAACCGTAGCAGCGGCCACTACGAGGATCTGGGCCTGAGCGTGACGGGAGCGACGTTGGCCCAGACCGCTCTGGCTAGCCTCTGGCCCGGGCCGACCACCCGAAGGCGGACTGGAGCGAGGACATCGGTGCTATGACAGTGAGCGAGCCACGATGAGGGTCGTCGTCACCGGCGGCGCCGGCTTCGTGGGTTCGAACCTCGTTCGACGCCTCGGCGGGCTTCCCGACATCGAACGGGTCATCGTGATCGACGACCTGTCGTTCGGCTTCCGCGACAACCTGGACGACTGCGACCTCGTCTTCCACGAAGGCTCCATCCTCGACGAGGACCTGCTGGACCGGGCCTTCGACGGAGCGGACGCCGTCGTCCACCTGGCGGCCAGGTCCTCGGTCCCGCGATCGGTGGCGCATCCGGTGGCCGCCCACGAGGCGAACGCCACGGGGACCCTCCGCGTCCTGGAAGCGGCCCGACGGGCCGGCGGCCTCCACGTGATCGTGGCCTCCTCGTCGTCGGTCTACGGCGCCAACGAGACCCTCCCCAAGCACGAGGGTCTGGCCACCCGCCCGGTGAGCCCGTATGCGGCCAGCAAGCTGGCCACCGAGGCCTACACGTTGGCCTGGGGCCACGCCTATGACCTGCCGGTCCTGGCGCTGCGCTTCTTCAACATC
>JAERSW010000123.1 GCA_016845305.1 Acidimicrobiales bacterium | reverse complement strand
TCCATCCGCGCCGTCCACGTGGAGAGCAGTGCGGTGAGCGTCGACACCCCCGAGGACCTGGACTACGTCCGAGGGCTCATGCTCGAGGATCCCCTGTTCCCCCGCTACCGGGACGCGTCGGATGGCTGAGGGCAGGGCCGGGGGCCACCTCGTCGTCTGGGACTCGCCCATGCCCCACGACCGCATCGACGCGACCTTCGTCGACTGGAACGGCTACGAGGAGAAGGAGGGGTGCGTCTCCCTCCTCCGGTACGTGGAGGAGAACGCCGACGACCTCCGGGAGCGATACCTGTCCTGGGTGGACGAACTCGGGGAGACCCGGATCGGTGGCCGGAGGATCGTCGACCGGATGGCAGTGGGCGGGTCTGACTTCAGTCTCTGGTGGATGTCCAGCATCGCCGAGAAGAGCTTCTGGAACACGCCGACAATGGCGACGATCGTGCGACTGCTGGCCTTGGACGAGCTGGTCAGGAGCGATCGGCCCTCATCGGTATTGGTGGTCAGCGATCAGGCCAGTGTCCGCCAGGCCGTTCGACGGCTCTGCGCCGCGGAGGGAATCGCCTGTCGTAGCCGAGGCGCGGGCGGCCAGCAGGATGCCCGAGGCCTGAAGCGCCGGTTGGCCGCCCTGGTCCCACGTCCGATCTGGGCGATGAAGGCACTCGCCGACCATGCGCTCAACTGCCGACCGGTCAGGGGCCGCCGACCGGGTGGTTGGGACGATTCGGACGATGCCCTCTTCCTCCTCTCCTGCTTCGGCCACCTCGATCCTGCCGAGGCCTCTGCTGGAAGGTTCGACTCGAAGTACTGGCACGGGCTCTATGGCGTGTTTCGGGAGTCCGGAATCCCGACCAACTGGGTGCAGTATTTCGTGACGTCCCCGGACGTACCTGACCGCACCACGGCTGGGGATTGGCTGGAGAGGATCGACGCCAACCCGAACGATCAGGGAAACCATGTTCTTCTTGACTCGTATGTTTCGTGGCGCCTGTTGGGTCGGGTGTTCCTCAGGTGGATACGTCAGTTGCCGGCCGGCTTCAGCCTTCGCGTCATGGCACGTCCGAGGTTTGGTCCAGGCATCCATGCTCCCCTATGGCCTGTGGTTCGGGCGGAATGGCTGGACGATCTCCGAGGGGTGCGGTCGATCCACCACCAACTGTGGCTGGCCACCTTCGAGGTGATCTGCGATGACCTGCCACGTCAACGGCGCGGCATGTATCTCCATGAGGGCGTGTCGTGGGAGAAGGCCTTCATCCATGCCTGGCGAACTGCAGGACACGGCGAGTTGGTGGGTGTTCCCCACGCAACCATTCGATTCTGGGATCTCCGGTACTACGTTCATCCACGGACACGGGACAGGGAGGGGCCGCGCTGTCTGCCTCAACCCGACCGGTTGGTCAGGAACAACGTGACGGCGTCGGAGGCCTTCAAGGCTGTTGGGTACCCAGAGGCTCAAATCGTCGACTGTGAGGCTCTCCGTTACTCCCATCTTCTCGGACTTCAGTCGGGGGGCCAGGAGCAGCGGCGTCGGGATGGTCCTTTCCGGATCCTGATTCTCGGAGAGATGCGAGCTTCTGCTACTCGCAAGATGCTGGAAATGATGGCCGAGGCGATGCCACACTTCGGTTTTTCCGTTGAGTTGGCCGTCAAGGCTCATCCAAACTCGCCCATCAGGCCCGACGATCACCCTGAGCTCGGACTTCGTCTGGTCCACGGCTCGCTGGGAGAGTTGGTCGGCGACTATGACGCAGGGTTTTCGAGTCACGGCACCTCCGCCGGGGTGGACGTCCTGCTCGCGGGCCTTCCAGTGGTGGTCTGGCTGGACGACGAGGACCTCAACCTCAGCGACCTCCGGGGCCTCCCCGGAGTGGGTTTCGTCGGCTCATCAGTCGATCTGGTGGACTCCTTCCGGAACATCTGGACCGGGGAGTTCCGGACTCCGTCGGCCCCCGTGTTCTTCACGCTCGACGCCGGGCTGCCACGCTGGCGGGATCTCCTGACCGGGGATCACGCGCACCGGCCCCGGAACCAGAGTGAGGCATTGTCATGATGTATGCCGGACGAAAGGTCCTGCTCATCGGGTACGGGGTCCTCGGCTCGGAACTTCTGGTCGACCTGGAGGGCGCTGGCGCCGTCGTGGCGGCCATCCTCGACGACAGGTACGGGGAGATCGACGGCGAGCCGCGCCTCCTCGGCCCGGTCGCCATGTTGGACGAGATTCTGAACCGGGGCGAGGTCGATCTCCTGGTCATCGGCGCTTCGCTGATCTCGGCATCGCGGATCAACTGGGTCACACGACATGCCCGCGACCGGGGCCTCCCCGTCTACGTGGCACCCGAGCGATCCGAGATCGACTCGATGGAGAACCTCAGCGGGGTGACGAGGGCACCGGGCATCGAGGACCTGTTCGCCCGCTCGTCCCTGGTGGTCGATCGGGATCGGATCAGCGAGGTCGTCGGTGGTCGACGGGTCCTGGTGACCGGCGCCGGGGGCTCGATCGGCCGACAGACGGTCCACCAACTGGTCCGCCACGGAGCCGAGACCGTCGGACTCCTCGACCGGGACGACTGCCTACTCCACGACGTGGCCGTCGAGCTCTCCGGGTCGATGTTCCATGACCGCTTTCCCCTCCTCCACGTCGACATCCAGCATCGGGACCGGGTGTTGCGCGCCTTCGAGGCCTTCGGACCCGAGGTGGTGGTCCACGCAGCGGCCCTCAAGCACGTCGCGACCCTGGAGGCCGACCCGGCCAACGCCGTGGCGGTCAACGTCCTCGGAACGGCAAACGTGCTCGAGGCGGCCTCGGCGGTCGACGTGGGCCTCCTGGTGAACGTGTCCACCGACAAGGCGGCGTCCCGGGTCGGAAGCCTCGGAGTGTCGAAGTACATCGGCGAGCGGATGACCGTCGGTGAAGGACGGGACGGATTCCGCAGCGTCCGCTTCGGCAACGTGCTCGGCTCGCGGGGCAGCGTCCTGCACACCTTCCGGCTGCAGGCCGAACACCACGGCCGCGTCGACGTCCGAGGTGACGCCACGACCCGCTTCTTCATGACCGGGGGCGAGGCCGCATCGCTCGTGCTCTCGACGCTCGCCCAAGAGGATCTCGACGGAACGTTCGTCTTCCGGATGGGCGACCCGGTCCGGATCCTGCGACTGGCTCAGGCGGTTCTCGACGACATGGCGAGCGATGCCGACATCCACCTGACCGAGTTGGAAGCCGGGGAAGCTCGTCACGAGCGGCTCTTCGCCGGAGATGAACAGCCGGAGGACACCTCGATCCCCGAAGTCTTCCGCGTGGGCGTACCTCCTCTGTCGAGGGAGGTCGTGGTGGCGGCGATCGGCGGCCTCCCCGCGGCGGCCTCGATGGACTCCGAGGAAGCCCGATCGATGCTCGCAATGCTGGCCGAGAGCCCCGAAACGGAAGACTCGGGCCAGTGAGGGTCCTCCAGGTCGTGCTATCCACCGTTGGCCGGCACGAGATTCCCCTGTCGATCGCCCGCGTCGGGGGTTCGGAGGTGGAAGTCGCCACCATGGACGACGGTCGTGGAGAGTTCACGACAGCGGTCGAAGAGGTTGGCTGCCGGGTCCGGGTCCTTGGAGGTCGTTCCACGGTAGGAGTGGTGCTTGCTCTTCGCCGGGTATTGCGATCCGGTGACCACGACGTCGTGCTGGCGCACGGGCATCACGCCGGCTGGGCCCTCGCGCTCGCGGCCTATGGACTCCGCAACAGACCGAGAACGGTCGTCGCCCGACACCACAATCTCTTTCACCACATGATCCGGAATCGGGCTCGCTTGGCGATGGATCGGCTCACCATTCGGTGGGTCGACCTCATGATCGCTACTTCGGCGAGCGTCGGCGAGACCTTGGTTTCCGAGGGGTGTCCAATCGGACGTATGGCCTACGCGACGAATGGCCGTTCCTGGAAAGAGAGAGCGGATCCTTGCGAGGTGGCCACCAGACGGGCCATCAGGTCGGCGAAGGTCCGTCTGGCATCCATCGGCAACCTGAAGGTCGAAAAGGACCACCAGACAACGGTCAGGGCATTGGGTCGGGTCGTGGCGACTGGACGTGACGTCGACCTCTTCATCGCAGGAACTGGTTCTGACGCTGCCAGGCGGAGCCTGGAACAGGTTGCCGTCCAAGAGGGGGTCGGTGATCGGCTGGTCCTGGGCGGTTGGTGTTCGGATCCAGCAGCGGTCATGCTGGCAGCCGACGCGGTCGTGCATGCCAGCGTCGACGAAGCGTCGCCGCAGGCGGTCTACGAGGCGGCAGGTCTCGGGGTTCCGGTCATCGCGACTTGGGCGGGGGGCATCCGGGACATCCTCGGCCGTCATCAGGAACTCCTTCAGCCGGGAGACGTCGATGCCCTAGCAGAGGCGATCATGACGGTGGCAGACGACCCCGCGGCGGCGAGGCGTCGGTCTGAGAACTTTGCCGCGGAGATTCGGGACCGCTACGGAAGCGAGGCGTGCGGTACGTCATACCTGAGGGCCTGCCGCTTCGCGGTCGATCGTGGCCCCGGCCATCAAGGCGTCTGACGTGTGCGGCTTCGCGGGCATCCTCGATCCGACCGGGGTTCGTTCCGCCTCGGCCCTGGAAACCCTCGCTGGGATGATGGCCGACCGGCTCGCCCATCGCGGCCCGGACGACCGCGGGACGTGGTGTGACCAGCGGAGTGGCCTGGCCCTCGGACATCGCCGCCTGTCCGTCGTGGACCTCAGCGAGGCCGGCCACCAGCCGATGCTCTCTACAGACGGCACGTGGGCGATCGCCTACAACGGCGAGCTGTACAACGCCGATGCCGTGGCCTCCGAGGTCGGCCTCGGGGCAGGGGATCGTCGAGGACACTCGGACACCGAGGTGTTCGTCGAGGCGATCTCGCGGATGGGCGTCGAGCGGACGCTGGAGGCGGCGGTCGGCATGTTCTCGTTCGCCGCGTGGGACCTCGATCGTCGCGAGCTCTGGCTCGGCCGGGACCGCTTCGGCGAGAAGCCGTTGTACCACGGTCGTCACGACGGGGCGCTGGTCTTCGGGTCCGAGCTGAAGGCCCTCCACGTGGTGCCGGGGTTCCGGCCCGCCATCGACCACGAGTCCGTCGCCGACCTGGTGCGTCTCGGATGCGTGCCGGCCCCGTGGACCGTCTACGAGGGGGTCTCCAAGGTCCGGCCGGGCCACGTCGAACGGTTCGACGCCACGGGCCGCCGGATCGCCGAGACCTGCTACTGGTCGCCAGCCGACTCGGCTCGGGAGGCCGCCGAATCGGTCCCGCCGCAGGCCCGGGGCGAGGAGGCGGTGGACGAGCTGGCCGAGGTGCTGGCCGGGGTGGTCGGGTCGCGCATGGTGGCCGACGTTCCCCTTGGTGCGCTCCTGTCGGGCGGCATCGACTCGTCGACGGTCGTGGCGCTCATGGCGGCCCGTTCGGCGGACCCGATCCGGACCTTCACGGTGGGCTTCAGCGAAGCGGCCTACGACGAGTCCCCCCATGCCCGGGCGGTGGCGTCGCACCTGGGGACCGAGCATCACGAACTGGTCGTCAGCCCGTCCGACGCGCGGGACGTCATCCCGTCGCTGCCGACCATGTACGACGAGCCGTTCGCCGACAGTTCGCAGATCCCGACCTTCCTGGTGAGCCGTCTGGCCGTGCAGCACGTGACCGTCGCCCTCTCGGGGGACGGTGGTGACGAGCTGTTCGGCGGCTACGACCGGTACCGCCACCTCGAGCGGTTGCGCTCCATCCTGGATCGGTGTCCGGTTCCGGTCCGCCGTGCAGTGGGACGGTCGTTGGCCTCGGTTCCGGTGGGCACCTGGGATCGGATCGGAACGGGGCCCGTGGGGCGGATCGGACCGCGGGGTGCCCGTCGTCGCCTCGGCCATCGGGTCCACAAGGTGGCCCGGGTGCTGAGGGCCGACGGCCCTTCGGAGGCCTACCGGTCGATGATGGGGTCGGTGAACGACCCGTCCACGTTCGTCCCATCGGCGGTGGGTCGTCGGGACGTGGCCGATGTCGACCTCGGAGGCTGGTCGGGCTTCGAGCAGGCCATGCTCATGGACACGCTGGGCTACCTCCCGGACGACCTGCTCACCAAGGTCGACCGGGCATCCATGGCGGTGAGCCTCGAGGCCCGGGTTCCCCTCCTCGACCCCGACCTGTTCGACCTGGCCTGGCGCCTCCACCCGGAGGACCGGGTCCGGGATGGGCAGGGGAAGTGGGTGCTCCGGCGGCTCCTCCACCGCCACGTGCCCGCGGAATTGGTGGAGCGGCCGAAGATGGGCTTCGGGATCCCGGTGGGGAACTGGTTGCGGGGACCCCTGTGTGGGTGGGCCGACGACCTCCTGTCGCCGACGGTCCTGGCGGAGCAGGGGTTCTTCGCCGCCGGCGAGGTGGAGAGGGCCTGGCAGGCCCATCGCTCCGGCGAGGACGACCTGGTCTTCCAGCTCTGGCCGATCCTGATGTTCCAGGCCTGGTTGGCCGAGGTGCGACCGTGAGCGACGACGGGCCGATCCGCGTCCTACGGGTCATCGCCCGGATGAACGTCGGAGGCCCGGCCTGGCAGACCAGCGTCCTGACCCGAGGGCTGCCCGCTCACTGCATCGAGACGCGACTGCTGGCCGGAACGGTCGGAGCCGACGAGGAGGACTTCGTCTCGCTTCGGGACCCGGACCTTCCCGTGGTGACGGTGCCCGGCCTGGGACGGTCCGTCCGCCTGCTCGGTGACCTGCGCGCACTCCTCGCCCTGGTGGTCGAGATCCGGCGCTACCGGCCACACGTCGTCCACACCCACACGGCGAAGGCCGGGGTGCTCGGGCGGCTCGCCGCCGTGCTGGCCGGCGTCCCGGTCCGGGTCCACACCTTCCACGGCCACCTCCTGCACGGGTACTTCCCGCCGGCGGTCACGCGGATGGTGGTGTTCGCCGAGCGTCTGCTGGCCCGGCGGACGTCCGCCGTGGTCGCGGTGGGCGAACGCGTCGGTGACGAGGTGTTGGCCGCCGGAATCGGTCGGTCCGACCGGGTGGTGTCCATCGCACCAGGCGTCGCCGTGCCGAGGCCGGTGGACCCGGCGCCCGTCCGCGCCGCCCTCGACCTGCCGTCGGGGGCCCCGGTGGTGCTGTTCATCGGACGCCTGACGCCGATCAAGCGCGTCGACCGCCTGCTCGATGCCTTCGCCGACGTGGTTCGGCGGATTCCCGATGCCGTCCTGGTGGTGGCCGGCGAGGGAGGCGAGATGGACGCCCTGTCCGCCGCGGCCTCGCCCCTGGGGAGTTCGGTTCGCTTCATCGGCTGGCAGGCCGACGTCCACCCCCTCTACGCCATGGCCGACGTGGTCGTGATCTCGTCGGACAACGAGGGGATGCCGGTGACGCTGATCGAGGCTGCCATGGCCGGGGTACCCGGCGTGACCACCGACGTGGGCAGCGCGTCCGAAGTGGTGGAGGACGGGGTGACCGGTCGGGTCGTCCCGACCGAGACCGGCGCCCTCGCCGATGGCCTGGTCGACGTCCTCGCCGATCGACCCCGACGGGAGGCCATGGGGAGGGCCGCTGCCGAGCGGGCGCGG
>JAERSW010000122.1 GCA_016845305.1 Acidimicrobiales bacterium | reverse complement strand
ACTCCCGACCATGGGCGAGCACTCCGACCGACGCGACGCGACCCGTCGGGTGGCCGACGAGGTCCGCGGCCTGGTCGGTGATCTGAACCGCCTGGACGCCGACGCCGACGCGCTCGACGCCGCCCGGGAGATGGTGGCCGGGGCGCGCCGGGCGCTCGAGGCGCCGGTCCGGCGACGCTGGTACGAGGTGCCGCTGGAGGAGATCGACGGCCCCACCGAGGCCCGCCTGCGGGACGAGGCCCGCGACCACAGCCTGTACCGGGGCGAGGCCAACCCGCTGGCCCCGCCGCTGGTCGTCGCCACCGAGGACGATGGGGACGGGAACCCGATGGTGGTGGGCACCGTCCGCCTCGACCGGGATCGGGAGGGCCCACCGGGGCGCGTCCACGGCGGGTTCCTGGCCGGCCTGTTCGACGACGTGCTGAGCAGCGTGCCCGGCCTGGTCGACGCCGGACCGGTGGTCACCGCCCGACTGTCGATCCGCTACCGGAAGGCCACGCCGCTGGACGCCGACCTGCGCGTCGAGGCGGTGGTGGCCCGGCAGTCGGGGCGGCGCATCGTCGCCCGGGCCCGCTGCCTGGCGCCCGGCGACGACGGTGGTGGCCCGGTGGTGACCGCCGAGGCCGAGGCCCTGTTCGTCGCGGTGCCACCCAGACCCGCCGAGGAGGCCCGCCCCGCCGAGGATCGAGGCCGGTCCGGCGACCGCTGATCCGATGGCCACGATCTGCTTCCTCTGCACCGGCAACGCCGCCCGGTCGGTCATGGCCCGGGCCATGTTCGCCGAGCGTGCCGAGGGCCACCGGGCCGTCGGTGCCGGGACGCTGGTGTTGGAGGGCCTCCCCA
Organism: Acidimicrobiales bacterium; assembly: GCA_016845305.1. Lineage (GTDB taxonomy): Bacteria > Actinomycetota > Acidimicrobiia > Acidimicrobiales > MedAcidi-G1 > UBA9410. The sequence goes on along the minus strand of JAERSW010000122.1, from coordinate 15,227 downwards.
TGAGCCAGCGCACCCGCAACGCCCTGGCCGACCACGGCCTGGCCGACCCCGACCACCGCAGCCGGCAGTTCGGGCCCGACCACGTGGACGTCGACCTGGTGGTGGCCATGGAGCCCTCGCACGTGGCCTGGATCCGCCGTCACCATCCGGAGGTGGCCGCCCGCACGGCGAGCCTGCCCCGGCTGGTCCGCGACCTCCCGCCGTCCGATGACGGCGACCTGGCGGCCCGCCTGGCCGCCCTGGGCCTGGCCGACGTGGAGGTCGGCGACTGGGAGGAGGTGGTCGACCCCGCCTCGGGCGACCAGGCCGACTTCGACGCCTGCGCGGCGACCCTCGACCACCTCGTCGACGCCCTCGTGGACCGGATCGGGCCCGGAGGGGCCTGATGGCGGACCCGTCGGGACTGGCCGTCCGGCTCCTGCCGTGGCGGATGCCGGCCCACCGACGCGACGGCTTCCTGCTGGCCGCCGCCTGCTTCCTGATCGGCATCACGTTCGGGGTGTTCGCCGACTCGTCGGGCCTGGGGGTCGGGCGGGCCTCGGCGCTGTCGGTCCTCACGTTCACCGGGGCGTCGCAGTTCGCCGCGGTGTCGGTGGTGGCCGAGGGCGGGACCATGGTCGCCGCGGTGGGCAGCGGCCTGCTGATCGGCGCCCGCAACGGCCTCTACGGCCCGGTCGTCGCACCGCTGTTCCGCGGTGGACCGCTCCGCCGTGCGTTCTCGGCCCACTTCGTGATCGACGAGACCACGGCCATGGCCAGCGCCCAGGACGCCCCGGACCGGGCCCGCGAGGCCTTCTGGACGACCGGCCTGTGGCTCTTCGCCTTCTGGAACGTCGGCACGCTCCTCGGCGTGGCGGTCGGTGGCCTGCTCGACGATCCCGGCGCCCTCGGCCTGGACGCCGCCTTCCCGGCGGCCTTCGTGGCGCTGCTGGTGCCCCACGTACGCGACGCCCCGGGGCGGGTCACCGCCCTGGTCGGCGGGGCCATCGCCCTGGTGGCCGTCCCGACCACGGCGGCCGGCGTGCCCATGCTGCTGGCCGCCCTCGCCGTCCCGGTCGGGCTGCTGGTTCGGAGGCGGACTGTCGACCGGAGGAAGGGCGACCGGGGGATGGGCGACGGTCCGGAGCCGGAGGCGGCGCCGTGAGCTGGACGGCCATCCTCCTGCTGTCGGGAGGCTGCTACGGGGCCAAGCTGGCCGGGGTGGTGGCCGGCGACCGGTTCGGACGCCTGTTGGAGCCGGTCAGCGCCCTCCTGCCCGCCGCGCTGTTCGCGGCCATCGTGGTGCTCATGACGGCCGCCGACGGGGCGTCGATCGTGGTCGACGCCCGACTGGCCGGCGTGGCCGCGGCGACCGTGGCCGTGCTGCGACGGGCACCGTTCGCGGTCGTCGTGGTGGTGGCCATGGTGGTCACCGGAGGCCTGCGCCTCGTGGCCTGACCGGTCACCCGTCGGGTTGCCCGCGGTGGGCGGCCGGGCGGGTCTATTTTCGCCGGCATGGGGGAACCGCGGAGCGAGCACGACCTGTCGGGCGTGTCGGCCTCGGTCCAGCGGTCCCTCACCCTGCCCCGACCCCGGCTGCGGGGCGTCATGCACCGGTTCGCCGTGCCGTGCTCGCTGGTCGGAGGGATCCTGCTCGTGGTCTCGGCCCAGCCGGGGCGCGACCGCCTGGGCGCGGCGGTCTTCGCGGCCGGTGCCCTGGCCATGTTCACGTGCAGCAGCCTCGTCCACCTCCGCCGGTGGTCGATCCCGGTCTTCGAGGCGCTGTTCCGCCTGGACCACGCGGCGATCTTCGTCCTCATCGCGGCCAGCGCCACGCCGATCGGCCTGAGCGCGTTGGAGGGGCGGTCGGCCACCCTGCTGCTGTGGGCGGTCTGGATCGGGGCCGGGATCGGGGTGACGGTCCGGCTCCTGCCGTTCCACCCGCCCAAGGGCCTGATGAACAGCCTGTTCCTCGGCCTCGGCTGGGTGCCCATCGTGGTCGCCCCCGACCTGTTCCGGGCCCTCGACGGCACGACGACGGCACTGGTGGTCGTCGAGGGCCTGCTGTACAGCGGTGGCGCCCTCATGCTGGGCGCCCGCTGGCCGGACCCCTCGCCGAGGCTGTTCGGCTACCACGAGGTCTGGCACACGCTGGTGACCGCGGCGGTCGCCGTGCACTTCGTCGTCGTCGCCCTCCTGACGACCGGCTGATCGGGAGGCCAGGCGGATGGCCCCGCGCCGGTGGACGGCGACGCTCCTCGTCGGGATCCTCGTGGCCGGGGGTGTCTCGTCGTGTGGCAGCGACCGGGTGACCGACCCCGAGCGGGCCACCACCTGCGCCGAGCTGGTGGAGGCCGGTCGGGCCGTGGCCGAGGCCGTGCTCGAACGGCTCGACGGCCGGGAGGTGGACGCCTCGGGCGCCGTCGACCCGTATGCCGACGTCCGGCGGCTGATCCGGACGGTGGCCTTCGACCGGCGGGCCGGCGAGCTGGGGTGCGGCGAGGACGACCTGCGGCGCCGGGCCTGTGCCGCCTACCGGGGCCTGGCCGCCGACGTGGACGAGGGGCCGGCCCGGGAGTTCCTGGCCCCCTACTTCGCCGCGTGCGACTGAACCGCGGGAGACTGGTCGGGTGAGCGGAGCGGACGACGACGAGGCGACCTGGGAGCCGTTGCTGGCCGACCTGGCCCGTCGCCGCGACGAGGCTCGGGCCATGGGCGGCGCCGAGCGCCTGGCCCGGCACCGCGGCGACTCGGGCGGTCGCCTCGACGCCCGGGCCCGCATCGACCACCTGCTGGACCCCGGGTCGTTCCGGGAGGTCGGCACCCTGGTCGGCTCGGCTCCGGCCGACGGCATCGTGACCGGGACCGGCACCGTCGACGGCCGACCGGTGATGGTCGGCGCCGAGGACTTCACGGTGCTGGGCGGCTCCATCGGCGCCGGCAGCACCGCCAAGCGGTTCCGCATCGCCGAGCTGGCCGAACGGGACCGCATCCCGCTGGTCATGCTGCTGGAGGGCGCCGGCCACCGGCCGCCCATCGAGGGCGAGGCGCAGCCGGGTCGGGCGCCCACCGACCTGATGCAGCAGGCCCGGCTGTCGGGTCGGGTCCCCATCGCCACCGCGGTGATGGGGCCGTCGGCCGGCCACGGGGCGCTCATCGTCCCCCTGTCGGACTTCTCGGTGATGACGGCCGACGCGGCGGTGTTCACCGCCGGACCGCCGGTGGTGCGGGCGTCCCTCGGCGAGGACGTCACGGCCGCCGAGCTGGGCGGACCCGACGTGGCCGTGGCCAGCGGGCTGGTGCACAACGTGGCCGCCGACGACCACGACGCCCTCGACCAGCTGCGCACCTGGCTGTCGTACCTGCCGTCCAGCGCCTGGTCGTACCCGCCGGCGCGACCGGTGACCGGCGACGCGGCCGACACCGGCCCCCGCCGCCTCGACGGGATCACGGAGCTCATCCCGCGGGCGGCCAACCGGGGCTACGACATCCGTCCGGTGCTCGCCGCGGTGGTCGACGGCGGCCGGTCCTTCGAGGTCCAGCCGACCTTCGGCGACTCCATCGTCTGCGCCCTGGCCCACCTGGGCGGCGAGCCGGTGGCCGTGGTGGCCAACCAGCCCGGGGTCCGGGCCGGGGCCATCGACGCGGCGGCGGCCGACAAGGCCGCCCACTTCATCCAGGTGGCCGACTCGTTCCACCTTCCGCTGGTCTTCCTGACCGACAACCCGGGGATGCTGGCCGGCACGGCGTCCGAACGGGCCGCCGTGCTGCGGTCCGGCGCCCGGATGTTCGCCGCCCAGACCCAGGCCCGGACGGTCAAGGTCCAGGTGGCGCTGCGCAAGGCGTACGGGTTCGGATCGCTGGCCATGTCCATGGTGTCCTTCGACGGGCAGACCGCCTCGTACGCCCTGCCCGGCGTGACGCTCGGGGCCATGGGCGGCCGGGCCGCGTCGCGGGCGACCGGGGCCGACGCCGAGGCCGAGGCGGCCATCCACGACGCCGAGGCCACCGCCGTCTACCGGTCGGCGTCCCGACTGGGCTTCGACGAGGTGGTCGACCCCCACGACCTGCGCGACGTGCTGTTGGAGGCCGTCCACCGAGGCCTGTCGCGTCGACAGGCCGCACCCGAACCGACGGCCCGCACCGCCATCGCCCCCTGACCCGGCGTTGGGGCCGGGCCCTACCGGCCCGGGCCGGAGAATCGGGACGCAAACCGCGGCGACGGCTGGCAGGCTGTCGCCGCACACGCAGCGACGTTCCCCGGAGTCCCATGAGCACCGAACGACTGTCCCGACGCATCACCGCCATCGCCGAGTCGGCGACCATGGCCGTGGACGCCAAGGCCAAGGCCCTGAAGGCGGCCGGCGAGCCGGTCATCGGCTTCGGCGCCGGCGAGCCGGACTTCGCCACGCCGGCCGCCATCGTCGAGGCCGCGGTGGCCGCCTGCCAGGACCCGGCCACCCACAAGTACACGCCGGCCGGCGGGATGCCCGCGCTCAAGGAGGCCCTCGCCGACAAGACCGAGCGGGACTCCGGTTGGCGGCCCGACCCGGCCCGGATCCTCGTCACCAACGGCGGCAAGCACGCCGTGTACAACACCTGTGCCGCGGTCCTGAACCCCGGCGACGAGGTCCTGCTGCCCGCCCCCTACTGGACCACCTATCCGGAGTCCATCGCCCTGGCCGGCGGGGTGGCCGTGCCGCTGCCCACCGACACCGCCTCGGGCTTCCGGGTCACCGTCGAGCAGTTGGAGGCGGCCCGCACCGAGCGCACCAAGGCGCTGTTCTTCGTGTCGCCGTCCAACCCGACCGGTGCGGTCTACCCGGCCGACGAGATCGAGGCCATCGGCCGGTGGGCCGTCGAGCACGGCATCTGGGTGTTCGCCGACGAGATCTACGAGCACCTCACCTATGACGACCACGTCCACCACTCGATGCGGGCGCTCGTGCCCGAGGTCGACGACCACTTCGTGGCCATCAACGGCGTGGCCAAGACCTACGCCATGACCGGGTGGCGGGTCGGGTGGATGATCGGTCCGGCCGACCTCGTCAAGGCGGCCGGCAACCTGCAGTCGCACGGCACCAGCAACGTGGCCAACGTGTCGCAGCGGGCGGCCATGGCCGCGGTGTCCGGCGACCTGACGGCCGTCGAGGAGATGCGGGCCTCGTTCGACCGTCGCCGCCGACGCATGACGGAGATGCTGCGGGCCATCGACGGCGTCGACCTGCTCACCCCGCAGGGCGCCTTCTACGCCTTCCCCGACCTGACCGCCTTCCTCGGCCGCGACATCGCCGGCCGGGTGCCGACCACCACCTCGGAGCTGGCGGGGATCATCCTCGACGAGGCCAAGGTGGCCATCGTGCCCGGCGAGGCCTTCGGTGCCCCCGGCTACGCGCGCCTGTCGTTCGCCCTGGGCGACGACGACCTGGTCGAGGGCCTGACCCGGATGGGCGAGCTGCTGGCCGGCTGACCGGCCCGCCACTCGAATCCCGCCCGATCACCTTCCCGCGGAGTCGACGCCGGTGACGGAGCCCCGTCCCCACGGCAGCTGGCCGTCGCCGATCAGCGCCCGGTCGCTGGTGGCGGGGGCGGTCGGCCTGGGCGAGGTGGTGGTCGACGGCGACGACGTCTGGTGGGCCGAGTCGCGCCCCGACGAGGGCGGCCGAACGGTGGTGGTCCGTCGCCGACCCGACGGCACCGTGGTCGACGCGGTGCCGGTCGGGGTCGACGTGCGGACCGGCGTCCACGAGTACGGCGGCGGCGCGTGGTGGGTGTCCGACGGGGTCCTCGTCCACGCGGAGCGGTCCGATGAGCGCCTGGTGCGACGCGACGCCGATGGCGGGCTTCTGGTCCTGACGCCTGAGCCCGCGGTGCCCCGTGGCCTGCGGTACGCCGACGGGCGGACCACCCCGGACGGCCGGTGGTTCGCGTGCGTCCGCGAGGACCACGGCGACGGCAGCGGCGAGCCGGCCAACGAGGTGGTGGCCGTGCCCCTCGACGGGTCGGCGGCCAGGGGCCCGGAGGCGGTTCGGGTGCTGGTGTCGGGCCCGGACTTCGTGGCCTCGCCACGCGTCTCGCCCGACGGCACCCGCCTGGCGTGGATCCAGTGGGACCACCCCGAGCTGCCGTGGGACGACACGCAGCTGTGGGTCGGCGACCTGTCGGCGGATGGAACCCTGTCCGGTGCCCGGCGATTGGACGACGGCCGGGGCGAGTCGTTCTTCCAGCCCGACTGGCTGGACGACGCCACCCTTCTGGTGGTCACCGACCGGGACGACTGGTGGCACCTGCACCGGGTGGACGTCGGGACCGGGGCGTTCGCCCAACTCACCTCGGGCCGGTTCGAGGTGGCCACGCCGCAGTGGGTGTTCGGCCTGTCCCGCTACGCGGTGGTCGGCGACGACGTCTGGTTCGCCCGCCGCGAGGCCGGCGTGGACCGCCTCGGCGTGCTGCGTCCCGACGGAACGGTCGACGACGTCGAGCCGCTGGGGGATGGGCCGTCCACCCGGGCCACGTCGATCGGGTCGCTGGCCGCCCTCGGCGGGGGCGTCGTGGCCGTGGCCGCCTCGTGGACCAGCGAGCCGACCCTGGTGGCCGTCGAGCGGTCGGGCACGACGGTGCTCCGGGCACCCCGGGACCTGGCGGCCGACGTGGGGGTGGGGACCGACTGGCTGCCCGTGCCCGAGGCGATCGAGTTCGCCACCGGTCCCGACGGCACCGGTCCTGACGACGTCGTACCTGATGACACTGTTCCTGATGACATCGTTCCTGAGGACATCGTTCCTGATGGCATCGTTCCTGAGGACAGGGGCCCCGAGACGGCCCATGCCCTCGTGTACCCGCCGACCAGCCCCGACCACCGCGGGCCCGACGGCGAAGCGCCCCCGCTGGTCGTGCTGGTCCACGGCGGGCCCACCGGCTCGGTCCGCACGCAGCTCCAGCTGGCCGTGGCCTACTGGACCAGCCGGGGGTTCGCGGTGGCCGACGTCGACTACCGGGGTTCGACCGGCTACGGGCGGCCCTACCGCCACCGCCTCCGGGACGGCTGGGGCGTCCTGGACGTGGAGGACTGCGTGGCCGTGGCCCGCCACCTGGCGTCGACCGGGCGGGCCGACGGCGACCGCCTGGCCATCCGCGGCGGTAGTGCGGGCGGCTTCACCGTCCTGGCCGCCCTGACCTTCCACGACGCCTTCACCGCCGGGGCCAGCCGGTACGGAATCGCCGACCTGGCCGCCCTGGCCGCCGAGACCCACAAGTTCGAGGCCCGGTACCTGGACCGCCTGGTCGGGGCGTGGCCGGCGGACGAGGCCACCTACCGGGAACGTTCGCCCATCCACCACGTGGACCGCCTGTCGACGCCGATGCTGCTGCTCCAGGGCTCGGAGGACCGGGTGGTCCCGCCGAGCCAGGCCCACGCCATGGCCGAGGCGCTACGTGACCGGGGCGTCCCGTTCGCCCTGGTGGAGTTCCCCGACGAGGGCCACGGCTTCCGGAAGGCCGACAACGTGGTCCGGGCGCTGGAGGCCGAGCTGGCCTTCTTCGCCCGGTGCTTCGGGTTCGAGCCGGCGGACGGCATCGCCCCCCTGGAGATCGAGTCACCGCACGACATCGGGGGCTGAGCGGGGGAGCGGCCGACCGCCGCGTGACCGATCGCACGCCCAAAGGGTTGGGAGGGGCGTCACCCCGTCGGCCACCATGGATCCATGGCGCGGATCCTGGTCACCGAGGAGATCGCCGAGGCGGGCCTGGACCGGCTCCGGGACGCCGGCCACGAGGTGGACGTCCGCCTGGGCCTCGACGATGGCGCGCTGGCCGCGGCCCTCCGCGGTGCCGACGCGCTGGTCATCCGATCGGCCACCCGGGTGACCGCCGAGGTCCTCGAGGCGGCCGACGCCCTCCGGGTGGTGGGTCGGGCCGGGATCGGCCTCGACAACGTGGACGTCCGGGCCGCCACCCGCCGCGGCGTGATGGTGGTCAACGCCCCGCTGTCCAACTCGGTGTCGGCCGCCGAGCACGCCATGGCCCTGCTACTGGCCCAGGCCCGGAACGTGCCCCAGGCCCATGCCGACCTGGTGGGCGGGGCCTGGAACCGGTCGCGCTGGGGCGGCGTGGAACTGGCCGACAAGGTGCTGGGCATCGTCGGCCTGGGCCGCATCGGCACCCTGGTGGCCGAGCGGGCGGCCGCCTTCGGGATGCGGCTGCTGGCCCACGATCCCTTCGTGTCCGACGAGCGGGCCCGGCGGATCGGCGCCGAGCTGTGTCCGCTGGAGGACCTCATGGCGCGGTCCGACTTCGTGACCCTCCACCTGGCGAAGACGCCGGAGACCGTCGGCCTGATCGACGCCGACATGCTGGCCCGAGCCGGGCCGGGCCTCCGGCTGGTCAACGTGGCCCGGGGTGGGATCGTGGACGAGGCGGCCCTGGCCGCGGCGGTCGCCGACGGGACGGTGGCGGGGGCGGCCATCGACGTGTTCGACGAGGAACCCACCACCGACTCGCCGCTCATCGGCGTGGACGGCATCGTGGTCACCCCGCACCTCGGGGCCAGCACCGCCGAGGCCCAGGACAAGGCCGGGACCACGGTCGCCGAACAGGTGGCCCTGGCGCTGGCCGGCGAGTACGTGCCGTTCGCCGTCAACGTCGACGTGGGCGAGGCGCCCGACCTGGTGCGCCGCTTCGTGCCGCTGGCCGAGCAGTTGGGCGCCCTGTTCGGCGCCCTGTTCGGCACCCACGCCGACCGGCTCCCCGACCGGCTGGACGTGGAGTTCCGGGGCGGCCTGGCCGAGGTCGACCACCGGCTGGCCGGACTGGCCGTGGTCCGGGGCCTGCTGGACCGGGTGGCCGCCGAGGCCGTCACCTACGTGAACGTGGCCGACGTGGCCGCCGACCGGGGCCTCGAGGTGCGCACCATCGCCACCACCGAGTCGCCGGACTGGCGAAACCTCGTCGTGCTGCGGTCCGGGGACCACGCCCTGGCCGGGACGATGGTCGGGGTGCGGTCCGAGCCGCGGATCACCATGGTCGACGACCATGAGGTCGACCTCCCGCCGGCCGACCACATGCTGGTGGTCCGCAACCAGGACCGCCCGGGGATGATCGGCGTGGTCGGCACGGTGCTGGGCGAGGCCGGCGTGAACGTCGACGACATGTCCGTCGGTCGGGCCGGCGACGGCCCCTCGGCCATCATGGTGCTGGCCACCGACGGGCCGGTTCCCGCCCCCGCGCTCGACGAGTTGCGGTCCCGCGACGGGATCGTGTCGGTCCGGGCCCTCGACCTCCGCTGACGCGGGTTGCGACCGCCACGACCCCGCCGTCTACACTGGACCGTGATGCGACCCGTCCTCGACCTCCTGCTGCTGACCTAGGGCGAACGCCCCACATACGCGTTCGCCCGAACCTCCTGCGCCCACCGGGCCAGGAGGTTCTCCGCTTTTCGGGGTCGGGTTCCCGGAGGCCGGAACGGACCGCATCGACCAGACGGACCTGCCAGACAGGCCAACCAGACAAACCAACCACGGGGACCGCCGGACGGTCCGGGAAACGAGCACCAGCCATGAGCCAGAGCACGAGCTCCGATCGGGTGATCATCTTCGACACCACGTTGCGCGACGGCGAGCAGTCGCCGGGCATCTCCCTGGACGTGGGGGAGAAGCTGGAGATCGCCGAGCAGCTGGCCCGCCTGGGCGTCGACTACATCGAGGCCGGGTTCCCGATCGCCAGCCAGGGCGACTTCGACGCCGTGCACGCCATCGCGTCGGCCGTCGAGGGCCCCACCATCGCCGGCCTGTCCCGGACCGCCCACAAGGACATCGACCGCTGCTGGGAGGCCATCGAGCCGGCGGCCAAGCGGCGGATCCACACCTTCATCGCCACGAGCCCCACCCACATGGAGCACAAGCTCAAGATGAGCCCCGAGCAGGTCCTGGCCGAGGCCGCCTCGGCGGTGGGTCGGGCCCGGGAGTACACCGACGACGTCGAGTTCAGCCCCGAGGACGCCTCGCGGTCCGACTTCGACTTCATGTGCGACGTCCTCCAGGCCGCGGTGGACGCCGGGGCGGGGACGCTCAACATCCCGGACACCGTGGGCTTCGCCACCCCGTCGGAGTGGGCGGAGCGCATCCGGGCCATCCGGGAGCGGGTGTCGGGCGACTACGTGATCTCCACCCACTGCCACAACGACCTCGGCCTGGCCGTGGCCAACTCGCTGGCCGCGGTGGAGGCCGGGGCCCGCCAGGTGGAGTGCACCATCAACGGCATCGGCGAGCGGGCCGGCAACGCGGCGATGGAGGAGATCGTCATGGCGTTGCGCACCCGGCCCGACTCGTACCCGGACGTCGAGGTGGACATCCGGACCGAGGAGCTGGCCAAGTCCAGCCGGATCGTCAGCCGCCTCACCGGCTACCCGGTGCAGTACAACAAGGCCGTGGTGGGCCGCAACGCCTTCGCCCACGAGTCCGGCATCCACCAGCACGGCGTGCTCAACGAGCGCACCACCTACGAGATCATGGACCCCACCGCGGTGGGCGCCGGCGAGAGCCAGCTGGTGCTGGGCAAGCACTCCGGTCGGGCGGCGTTCCGCGACGCCCTCCAGAAGCTGGGGCACGACATCCAGGGCGACGCCCTCAACGCGGCGTTCACCCGCTTCAAGGAGTTGGCCGACCGCAAGGTGCAGCTCAGCGACGCCGACCTCGAGGCCCTCGTCATCGAGGAGGTGGGCGGCAGCGTCGACCACGCGTACGAGTTCGTGAGCCTCGACGTGCGGGGCGGCAACGCCAACACCCCGTCGGCCGACCTGGTCATGCGGGTCGACGGCGAGGAGGTGTCGGTGTCGTGTGGCGGCGACGGCATGGTCGACGCCTCGTGCACGGCCATCAAGCAGGCGACCGGCGCCGAGGGCCGCATGACCGACTACAACGTGACGTCGGTGACCGGCGGGGTGGACGCCCTGGCCGACGTGGCCCTGACCTTCGAGAGCGCCGACGGGGTCACCGTGTCGGGTCGGGGCCTGTCCACCGACGTGGTCGAGGCCTCGGCACGGGCCTTCATCGGGGCGCTCAACAAGATCGCCCGGATCAGGGCGTCCGGCGAGGACCCGAACGCCGTGGAGCGCCCGGGCCACCTCGGCTGAGGAGGGGTCCGACCGTGGACGGGATCCCCGAGGCCGAGTTCCCGCTCCGGACGTTCCTGGACTTCTCGATCGACGGCGGGCCGGACGGCGAGCCGGGGACGGCCGTCGCCGTGCTCGACGTCGACGAGCGCCACCTCAACCCGAACGGCATCGTGCACGGCGGGGTGGTCTTCACCCTGGTCGACACGGCCATGGGCCGGGCCACCCTGTCGGTGCTCGACGAGGGGTGCATCTGCGCTTCGATCGAGGTGTCGGTGCGCTACCTCCGCCCGGTCGGAGGCGGCCGCCTGGTGGCCACCGCGACGGTGCTGCGGGCCGGCCGACGGATCGTGCACCTCGAGGGCGCGGTCCACGTCGAGGGCGACGACCGGCCGGCGGCGGTCCTCCAGGGTTCGTTCGCGGTCATCGAGGCCTGACCCCGGTCCGGGGCCCGGATAGGGGGGGACCCCTCAGTCGAGCGGAACGACCTGGCGGCGGTCGAGGCCGTCGAGGGCGTTCTCCTGGACGCGGCGCCACGAGTACGACCACAGGCCGTCGCCGACGACCAGCGTGCGCTGGATGGGCTGCACGTAGCCGCCGTCGGGCCAGCACACCACCACGTCGAGGTCCTCGGGCACGTCGTCGGGATCGAGGCCGAATTCCTCGGCCCACCACTTCGACTCCCCGGCCGGCAGCACGTCGCACCAGTGGTCGCGCATCGACGCGCCCGAGCCCGGCTCGCAGGTCATGACCACCGCGCCCTCGATCGGCGCATCGCCGACGTCGGCCAGCGGACACGGCGGGACGGGTTCGGTCGCCTCGTCGTCGCGGTGGTCGATGCGGCCCTCCTCGGTGATGCCGCCGTCGTCGACCCGCAGCACCACGGCGCCGTGGTCGTCGGTCCGCCAGTCGTCGAAGGGCAGCACGGCCCGGCCGTCCCACCACAGGAAGGCGTGGTGGTCCCACTCGGCCCCGCTGTGGCCCCCACCCGGCGACCAGGTGGCCACCTCGGTGGGCGCGTCCAGGTCGGAGACGTCGAACAGGGCGACCTTGGTGCCGGTGGTCCGGCCCTCCTCGGTGGCCTCCTGGCCGATGCCCAGCACCCGGTCCGGTCCGACGGGGTGCAGGTAGCCCGAGTAGCCGGTGATCTTCAGCTCGCCGCGCACCACCGGCGCCGATGGGTCCGACAGGTCCACGGTGTAGAAGGGATCGGTCTGGCGGAAGGTGACCACGTAGGCCACGTCGCCGACGTAGCGCACGGCGAAGATCCGTTCACCCCTACCCATGTCGCCCACCGAGCCGACGACCACCAACTCGGCGTCCCGGCGTTCCAGCACCGACACCATCGACTCGGCGTCGTCGTCGAAGCGCCACGGCCCGCCGGTGGTGGTGGCCACCCGCAGGTGGCCGTCGTGCTCCGACATCGAGAACTGGTTCAACAGGTGGCCGGGGACCCGACCCGAGGCGGTGTAGGCGGCACGCTCGGGGTCGGTCACGTCGAACTGGTGCAGGGCGGTGTCCCAGTTGCGGTCCCACCAGGCCATCCGGTCGGCGTCCTCGTGGTCGGCCGGGTCGATCCAGGCGTTGGTCGACACGTAGAGGTGCTCGTGGCCCGAGTAGACCGCCGAGCCCTCGGCCAGCACCGCCGTGGTGGCCGGTCGGGCCAGCGGCCGGTCCAGCGGGACGGTCAGGACCGACAGGGTGGAGAATCCGGCGAACGTGGTGGGCCGGGACACGTCGGTGCACTCGTGCAGCGGGCCGTCGACCACGGTGCCGTCGGCCGACTCGAGGACGAACTCAGGCATCCAGTCGGCCAGCACCGTCTCGGCCACGACCTCGCGGTTGAACCGGCGGGCCCGCTCGGCGCCGTTGTCGTTCTGCGGGTACACGAACGGCAGCTCGTCGGGCATCGACGAGACGACCAGGCGGGCCGATCCGCCGACGACCCGGGTCGACACGTGCGAACCGGTGACCGTGAGCACGCCGGCGATCCTCAGGTCCGACGGGTCGGTGAGGTCGACCTCGATCAGGCTGGTCAGCGGCCGCCAGCCGGTGCCGGGGACCAACGTGGCCGCGGCGGGCCGGGCTCCGGCGAACTCGTGGTCGACGTGGGTGTCGGCGATGAGGAAGGCCCGGTCGCCGGCCAGCACCATCTGGCGGGACCAGTGGCCCTCGAGGACGAGGGTGTCGGTGCGGACGGCCTCGGTCGACGACACGTCGACGTGGTGCAGGCGGTCGTCCTCGACGATCAGGATCCGGCGGCCGTCGGTCTTGAGCAGGTCGGGCTCGTCGATGCCCAGTTCCTGGACGTTGGTGCCCGAGTAGTCCTGCCCCTCGACGAGCACGCCATCACCCACCGAGCTGGCACCCACCGACCTGGCGGCCGCGGTCGGCACGCCGGCCGAGGAGTCCTCGGCCATCACCGCGGACTCCATGATCTCCGGACCGCCGTACCAGCCGCCGCCCAGCCCGTACGGGCCGACGCGTTCGACGGCCTCGGCCTGCAGGTGGCGGAGCAGTTCGTCGCAGGCCGTGAACGGGACCAGGCCGGCCACCAGCTCGGTGCCCGTCACATCGACGGCGCCCGTGGTGGTGGTCGTGGTGTCCGTCCGGCCACCGGAGAGACCGTCGCCCTCGGGGTCCTTCGCACAGGCTCCGGCGACCAGCGCCAGCCCCAGGAGGGGGACCAGCAGGGCGGCCAGCAGGCGCGCCGGGGATCGCCGGGGGATCGTCACGCCGTGGTGGGCAGCCAGGCCGGTCGGCCGGCCTCGTAGTCGACGATGTCGTCCTCGTGGCGGAGCGAGATCCCGATGTCGTCCAGGCCCTCGAGGAAGCGCTCGCGCGTGGAGTCCTCCAACGGGAACGAGCACGAGATCCCGACGTCGGGGGCCTCCAGCGTCCGGTTGGCCACGTCGACGGTGACCACCAGGTCCGGGTCGGCCTCCACGGCGTCCAGCAGCGCCTCGCCCACCTCGGCGGGCACCTGCACCGGCACGAGGCCGTTCTTGGTGCAGTTGTTGCGGAAGATGTCGGCGAACCGGGGCGACACCACGGCACCGAGCCCGTACTGCTGGATGGCCCACACGGCGTGCTCGCGTGACGAACCGGTCCCGAAGTTGGGGCCGGCCACCAGCACGACGGCCTCGGCGTACCGCTCGTCGTTGAGCACGAAGTCGCGGTCGTCGCGCCACTCGGAGAACAGGCCCTTGTCGAAGCCGGTGCGCTCGACGCGCTTGAGCCAGTCGCTGGGGATGATCTGGTCGGTGTCGACGTCGGAGCGGCGCAGCGGCACCGCGGTCCCCGACACGATGTGGACGGCGTCCATGGTTCCCTCCTCCTCGAATCCGGTCAGTCCAGGTCGCCGGGGGCGGCGAAGCGTCCGGCGATGGCGGTGGCCGCGGCGACGGCGGGCGACACCAGGTGGGTGCGGCCTCCCCGGCCCTGACGGCCCTCGAAGTTGCGGTTGCTGGTGGAGGCACAGCGTTCTCCCGGTTTCAGCACATCATCGTTCATTGCCAGGCACATCGAGCATCCCGGTTCACGCCACTCGAATCCGGCATTTTCGAAGATGGTGTTCAAACCTTCAGCTTCGGCCTGCTGCTTGACCAGTCCGCTTCCGGGGACGATCATCGCAGAAACACTTCCGCTGACCTTTTTCCCCTCGACAAATCCTGCTACAGCCCGCAGGTCCTCGATCCTTGAATTCGTACAGGAACCGATGAAAACCCGGTCGATCTGGATATCCTTCACGTGCACATTGGCTTCGAGTCCCATGTATTCCAAAGCCCGCTGGATGGACTCTCTTTCTGCTGGATCATTGATATCGGAGGGATCAGGAACCTTGCCGTTGATGTCGGTCACCATTCCGGGATTGGTCCCCCAGGTCACCTGGGGAAAAACCTCATCGGCGGTTAATCTTACCGTTTCGTCAAAAACCGCACCCTCATCGGAAGGCAGCTTTTTCCATGCCTCGACTGCTTTTTCGAATGCCTCGCCCTGGGGAGCATAATCCCGTCCCTTCACATACTCGAAGGTTTTTTCATCGGGTGCGACCATTCCTGCGCGGGCGCCAGCCTCGATGGTCATGTTGCAGAGGGTCATCCTCCCTTCCATCGACAAATTCCGAATCGCCTCCCCGGAG
>JAERSW010000121.1 GCA_016845305.1 Acidimicrobiales bacterium | reverse complement strand
CCCGAGGACCGCACCGCGTCGGTCAACCAGTCCGCGGTGATCTCCTCGGCCGACTGGGGGATGTCGAGCGGGAGGCGTTTCGCCACCGTCAGGTGCTCCGGGTCCTCATGCCATGGTGATCCGACCGGTGCCGGGCATCGTCCGACCGACCACCGAGGGCCGGTGGCCCGTGTCCTCCAGCGAGGCCAGCACGTCGGCCACCCGGGACCCGTCGACGCCGAAGAGCAGGCCACCGGAGGTCTGGGCGTCGGCCAGCAACAGGACGTCGAGTTCGTCGCAACCACCCCGGTCGAGCCCCGCCCCGTCGAGACGGCCCTCGACCCAGGCCAGGTTCCGGCGACTGCCGCCCGGCATGGCCCCGGCCTCGGCCAGTTCCCGGATGCCGTCGGGGATGGCCACGGCGGCCACGTCGATGCGGACGTCCAGGCCGGACTCCTCCATGGCCCGTCCCAGGTGGCCGAGCAGCCCGAACCCGGTCACGTCGGTGGCCCCGGTGGCCCCGGCGTCCAGGGCGATCCGGGAGGCGTCGTCGTTGAGGCGGACCATCGAGGCCAGCACCTCGTCGACCACCGCCGGCGGGGCGTCGCCGCGCTTGATGGCCGTGGTGGCCACGCCGACGCCCAACGGCTTGGACAGCACCAGCACGTCGCCGTCGCGGAACGCCGCGTTGGTGAGCAGACGGTCCGGATGGACCTCGCCGACCACGGCGAGGCCGAACTTGGGCTCGGGGTCGTCGACGGTGTGCCCGCCGGCCAGCACGAACCCGCCCGCGTCGGCCACGTCCTGCGCGCCGAGCAGGACGTCCCCCAGCAGGTCGGTCGACAGCTCCTCCCTGTTCCACCCGACGAGGTCCAGCGCCAGCAGCGGCCGTCCCCCCATGGCGTACACGTCGGAGACCGCGTTGGCGGCCGCCACCCGACCCCAGGTGCGGGCGTCGTCGACGACCGGGGTGATGAAGTCGGCCGTCACGACCAGGGCGCGGTCGTCGTCGAGGCGCCAGACGGCGGCGTCATCGCCGGTTTCGACGCCGACCAACAGGTCGGGATGGGTCACGGGTGCCAGGCGGCGCACGACGTGCGCCAGCTCGTCGGGTGCGAGCTTGCAGCCTCAACCGGCGCCGTGGCTGAACTGGGTCAGTCGGCGGGTCTCCGCCATCTCGTCACCCCCTTCCCGCTCGGCTGGTCCGACGGGCGTCGCCCGACGGAGTGGTCACGTCCCGTCCGGCACCGTAGGCCACGGCTCAGGCCGGGCCGATGACGCCCCGATCGTGGAGGCCCGCCAGCTCGGCGTCGTCGAGGCCCAGCTCGGCGGCCAGCACCTCGTCGGTGTGCTCGCCCAGCCACGGGACCGGGGGTTCGTCGCCCTCGGGCACCTCGGAGAGCTTGACCGGGTTGCCGGGCACCAGGACGGGTGCCTCGGCGTCGCCGGGCATGGTCTCGACCAGCATGTTGCGGACGGCCAGGTGCTCGTCGGCCACCACCTGGGCCGGGGTCAGCGACGGACCGCAGGCCATGCCGGCCCCGGACAGCACCCCGACCGCCTCGGCCACCGTCAGGCGACCGGCCCACGACTCGATGGCCGGTCGCAGCAGGTCGTCCATGTGGTCCTGCCAGCCGGCGCGGGTGGCCAGCCGCTCGTCGTCGACCAGCTCCGGTCGTCCGATCTCGGTGCACAGCGTGGCGAAGTGGTGCTCGCGGACGCACTGGAGCACGAAGTGCCCGTCGGACGCCGCGAAGGTGTCGACGATGCCCACCCCGCTCCCCCACTCGCGTTCCAGCCCCATCGACTGGAAGTTGGTGACGATGTCGGTCATGGCCACCGTGGCGTCCAGCATGGCCACGTCGACCTGCTGGCCGACGCCGGTGCGGTCGCGGTGGCGCAGCGCCGAGAGCACCCCGATGGTGCCGAACAGCGCCGACGAGATGTCGCCGAGCGCCCCCACCGGGTTGGCGGTGGGTGGCCGGTCCGGGGCCCGCTTGAACTCGTAGATGCCGGACATGCCCTCCACGATCGAGGCATAGGCGCCCATGTCGCGGTACGGCGACGCCGGGTCCTGGCCGAAGCCGGAGACCGACAGGTAGACGACGGCGGGGTGGACGGCCCGCACCGCCTCGTAGCCGATCCCGAGGCGCTCGGCGGTCCCGGCCCGGAAGTTCTCCCCGAACACGTCGAACCGGGTGGCCATGCGCAGGACCAGGTCGACGCCCTCGGGCTGCTTGAGGTCGATGCACACGCTGCGCTTGCCCAGGTTGTTCCGCAGGAAGGTGGCACCCACCGACCGGCCGTCGGGATCGTGCACGGCGGGCAGCGAGCCGCGACCGCTGTCGCCGCCCGACGGGTGCTCGACCTTGACCACGTCGGCACCGAGCCGGGCCATCAGCTGCGTGGCGAACGGGAGGGCGGCCATCTGCTCGATGGCCAGCACGCGGATGCCCTCGAGCGGTCGCGGTGTGGCGTCTCCGGTCATGGTCCGACCCTCACAGGCCGGTGGGCCGGTTGACGAACCGGCGGGCCTCCGGCGAGTAGAACCACCCGCCGCCGGCCAAGGTGCCGCCGTCGACGGGCACGTTGTGGCCGGTCACGAACGACGACAGGTCGCTGGCCAGGAACAGGGCCACCCGGGCCTGGTCCTCCGGCCAGCCGAGGCGTCCGACCGGCGCCCACGACGGCCACAGGTCGGGTCGATGGCCCGACGGGCCGTCGTCGGCGAGGTAGTCGACCTGCGGGGTCTGGGTCAGGTCGGGGCCGATGCCGTTCACCCGGATGCCCTTCCGCCCGTAGCCGACGGCCAGCGACGTCGTGAAGTGGGCGGCGGCCGCCTTCATCGCCGCGTAGACGGGGTCGCCGGGGAAGCCCCGTTCGCCCTCCACCGAGTGCACGTTGACGATCGAACCCCCGCCGGTGTCGACCATGGCCTCGAGGAACGCCCGGGTGACCCGGAACAGGTGCTCGAGGTTGACGGCGTACATCTCGGACCACGAGGCGGGCGACGAGTCGTGGAAGCGGACCAGGGGCCGGTGGTCGCCCACGTTGTTGACGAGGACGTCGATCCGGCCGTGCTCGCCGACGACGGCCGAGCGGAGGTCCTCGACGTCCGCGTCGGAGCGCACGTCGACCACGTGGGCCCGGGCCGTGCCGCCGGCCGCCTCGATGTCGTCGACCACGGTGGCGGCCCGGTCGGCGTCGACCTCGGCGACCTCCACGAGGGCGCCGTGCTCGGCGAACAGCCGAGAGACGGCACCGCCGATGCCCGCGCCCCCGCCGGTCACCACGGCCACCCGTCCGTCCAGCAGGCGGTGCCAGTCGTCGATCGGGGGGACCCGGGCGGGCTCCTGGAGTGCAGCCTCCTGGGAGTCCGGTTCCGGGGAGGACGGCGGGTCGGCCATGGCGTCAGCCCTCAGGCCGCCACGTCGGCGACGGCGGCCAGGAGGCGGTCGACGTCGTCGTCGGTCGTGTAGACGCTGATGCCGGCCCGCACCGCGCCGGCCTCGGCGTCCAGGCCGAGGGGTTCCATGGCCTCCACGGCGTAGTTGTGGCCGTCCCACACGGCGACCCTGCGCTCGGCCAGGGCGTCGGCCACGGCCAGCGGCGCCATCCCCACCACTTCGAACATGAGCGTCGGCGCCCGGTCGGCGGCGTCCTGCGGACCCACCACCCGGACCCCGGCCAGATCGTGCAGCCCACCGAGGAGCCGGTCGAAGCGCTCGGCCTCGGACGCCTCGATCCGGTCGAGGCCCACGTCGAGCAGGAAGCCGGCCGCGGCGTCGATGCCGGCCAGGCCCTCCCAGGACGGCGTGCCGTACTGCAGGCGGCCCGGGCCCCGGTCGGGAGCGGGCCGCACCTTGTAGGCGTCGAGGTCGTCGAGCAGCCCGGGCTCGACCCACATGATCCCGGCGTGCGGGCCGTACCACTTGTACGACGAGGTCGTGTAGACGTCGCAACCCAGCGTCGTGACGTCCACGGCCCGGTGTGGGGTGAGGTGCACCCCGTCGACGACCACCCGGGCCCCGGCGTCGTGGGCCCCGGCGACGATGGCGGCCACGTCGGGGATGGTGCCCACGGCGTTCGACGAACCGGTGACGGCCACCCAGCGGGTCGACGGCCCCACCAGGTCCAGCACGGCCTCGGTGGGCAGGCGCCCGGTGTCGGCGTCGAACCCGGCCATGCGGACCGTGCAGCCGGTGTCCTCGGCCAGCAGCAGCCACGGCGACACGTTCGAGTCGTGGTCGAGGGTGGTGCACACCACCTCGTCGCCGGGACCGAGCCGTCGGCCGATGGCCCGGGTCAGGGCCATCATGTTGGCCGTCGTGCTCGGGCCGAAGACCATGCCCCCCGGATCGGCGCCCAGCAGCCGGCCCATGGTGGCGCTGGTCCGCTCCACGAGGGCGTCGCAGGCAGCGGCCGCGGCGAACGATCCGTGGGAGTTGGCGTTGTTCCCGCTGCGCTGCCAGTCAGCCGCCGCGTCGATGGCGGCGTCCACCACCTGGGTGCCGGCCGGGCCGTCGAACCGGGCCCAATCGCCGTCGATGGCGGGAAACCGGGCGCGGATGTCGTGCAGGCCGTCCATCGTCGGGCACGCTAGTGGTCGCCCCCGCCCATGGAAGGAGCCGCGTGGAGGCCTGGGAGATCGACGCACGGGAACAGGTCCGGGACCTGGTCGCCTCGTACAACGCCCTCGGCGACCGGGGGCGCTTCGACGACCTGCTGGCCCTGTTCGCCCCCGATGCCACCATGGACGTGGGCGACGGGCGGACCTACGACGGCGTCGACGAGATCCGCACGATCTTCACCGACACCCGCGACTCGGTGGCCGGAGCCGACGGTGGCTCGACGCCCCGCTACCTCCAGCACCACACCACGACGCACGCCATCACCGTCGACGGGCCCGAATCGGCCACCGGGCAGGCCTACTTCACGGTCATGACCGACGCCGGCGTCGACCACTGGGGCCGCTACCAGGACGCCTACCGGGTGGTCGACGGCCGCTGGCGGTTCGCCTCGCGTCGGGTCCGCGTCGACGGCACCACCCCCGGCGGGTGGGCCGACCGGCGCCTGCACGGCGACGCTCCCGAGTCCACCGGTCCGGTCCCGGACCGGGGCCCCGGCCCCGAACGCCTCCTGGCCGAAGCCGACATCCGCCAGTTGGTGGCCCGCTACGCCGTGGCCACCGACCGTCGCGACCTCGACGCCCTCGTGGCACTGTTCGTGCCCGACGTGCGGGTGGGCCGCGAGCTCTCGGGCCGCGCCGCCCTGCGCGAGAACCTCGCCACGCAGCTGGCCGCCATCGGCGTGTCCATCCTGAACGTCGGCACCCACCAGATCGACCTCGACGGCCCCGACGAGGCCACCGGCCTCGTGTACTGCAAGGCCGAGGTCCAGGACGGGGACCGCTGGATCCACCAGGCCATCCGCTACGACGACCGCTACCGACGGGTCGACGGCGAGTGGTTGTTCGTCCGCCGCATCCACCGCCTGTTCTACGGAGCCGAGGTGGGGGTCAACCCGGTCGGGCTGCCCCCGGCCGACTGGCCGGCCAACCACGACGGCTGGGGGACCATCCCCGCCGACGACGAGACCTGGCAGGCGTTCTGGGCCGGACACGGCGAGGTCCCCGGGGACACCAGCCCCTGATGGGCGCCGAGACCGAGGAGGCAACCGGCCGGCAGGTGGCCGACACGATCCTGGCCGGATTCGTCGACTACATCGCCGGCTTCCGCAAGGTGTCGCGCCGGGGCGCCTCCCACTTCACCAACCGGGCCTGGACCTCCCAGGAGGACGACTCCCGCCAACGCCTGGCCCTCCACCGGGCCACCGTGCTGGCCACCGTGGACCGGGTCCGTCCGCTGGTCGACGGGGTGGCCGACCGCCGGGGCGCCTGGCGGGTGGCCCGCAGCCACTACAAGGCCCGGATCAGCCAACGCAGTGACTTCGGCCTGGCCGAGACCTTCTTCAACTCGGTCACCCGGCGGGTGTTCACCACCATCGGCGTCGACAACGACGTCGAGCTGCGTTGGTTCGGGGCCACCATCGTCCCCCGGGGCGAGGGACGGGCCGAGCTGTTCACCACGGCCACCCGGGTCCGCGACACCGCGGCCATGGTCCGCCAGGTGCTGGAGTCCATCGGCTTCGAAGCCCCGTGGGCCGACCTCGACGATGACGCCCGCCGGGCCGCGGCCCGCATCGACTCGTTCCTGCTCGAGGAGTGGGACAGCCTCTCGGCCGACGGGCTCGACGTGCTCCGACCCGTCTTCTACCGGAACAAGGGCGCCTACCTGGTGGGGCGCCTCCGCCAGCAGAACCGCATCACCCCGATCGTCATTCCCGTCGTCCACACCGACGACGGCCTCCGGATCGACACCGTCCTGGTCACCGAGGCCCAGGCCAGCCGCCTGTTCAGCTTCACCCGGTCGTACTTCTTCGTGGAGTGGCCGAACCCGTCGGAGCTGGTCGGCTTCCTCAAGTCGCTGTTGCCCATGAAGTCCCTGGCCGAGCTGTACACGGCCATCGGGTTCCCCCAGCACGGCAAGACCAGCCTCTACCGCTCGCTGTACCGCCACCTCGACCACAGCCACGACAAGTTCGTCCGCACCCGGGGGACGCCGGGGATGGTCATGGCGGTGTTCACGCTGGTGTCGTTCAACGTGGTCTTCAAGATCATCAAGGACCGCTTCGACCCGCCCAAGACGATCACCCGCGAGGGCGTGAAGCGCCGCTACGACCTCGTGTACCACCACGACCGGGTGGGCCGAATGGTCGAGGCGTGGGAGTTCGAGAACCTGTCGTTCGAGAAGGACCGCTTCGACCCGGAACTGCTCGACGAGCTGCTGGCCACGGCGGCCGAGTCGGTCCGGGTGGTCGGCGACCAGGTGGTGATCCGCCACGTGTACTCGGAGCGGCAGGTGTACCCGCTGAACCTGTACCTACGCGAGATGTCGACCGAGAAGGCCACGGCGGCGGCCATCGACTGGGGCTGGGCCATCAAGGACCTGGCGGCGGCCAACGTGTTCCCCGGTGACCTGTTCACCAAGAACTTCGGGGTGACCCGCCACGGCAGCGTCGTGTTCTACGACTACGACGAGCTCGTCCTGCTCGAGGAGTGCCGCTTCCGGTCCATCCCCACCTCCGACGACCCGGCCGACGAGATGCGCTCCCAGCCGTGGTTCTCCATCGAGCCGGGCGACGTCTTCCCCGAGCAGTTCCCGACCTTCATGGCCTTCCCGTCCGACGTGTCGTCGGAGGTGCGCCGCCGCTTCGACGAGGTCCACGCCGACCTGTTCACGGTGGCCTTCTGGAAGGGCGTCCAGGAGCGCCTGGCCCGCCGGGACCTCCCCGACTTCTACCCGTACTCCGAGCGCCTCCGCTTCCGCCGCCGGGCCGCCGAATCCGCGGGCTGACCACCCGGAAAGGGACCGCAGTCGTCCCGGCCCGCTGCGGTAGGTTCGCCCCGTGACCCCGCCCGCTGCCGGCCGCCGCCCGGTGAAGATCGCCCCGTCGGTCCTGCCGGTCGACTTCGCCCGCCTCGGCGAGGAGTGCCAGGCCCTCGAGAAGGCCGGCGTCGACCTCGTCCACTGGGACGTCATGGACGGGGTGTTCGTCCCCAACCTGACCTTCGGTCCCGACGTGATCGCCTCGACCCGGTCGCTGGTCGACCTGGAGTTCGAGGCCCACCTGATGGTCGTCGAGCCGGACCGCCTGGTGGACCGCTACGTGGAGGCGGGCTGCTCGACGGTGCTGGTCCACGCCGAGGCGTGCGACCACCTGCACCGCACCCTCGGTCACATCGCCGAGCTGGGGGCGACGCCCGGCGTGGCGCTGAACCCCCACACGCCGGTGTCGGTGGTCCGCCACGTCCGCGACCTGCTGGGCGTGCTGCTGGTCATGACCGTCAACCCGGGCTTCGGCGGGCAGGCCTACATCCCGCTGGAGGACAAGGTGGCCGAGGCCGCGGACCTGCTGGCCGGGACCGACTGCTCCATCGAGGTGGACGGCGGCATCGGCCCGTCGACGGTGGCCGCCGTCGTGGCCGCCGGCGCCGACCGGCTGGTGTCGGGCAGCGCCCTGTTCCGGGATCCCGAGGGCCTCGAGCACGCGGTGGCCGACCTCCGGGCCCGGGCCGAAGCGGCGCAGGCCTGACCGGACGCACCGCTACCCTGCGCCGTCATGGACGCCCCCTCCCCCTTCGTGCCCACCCCCGGCCCGGCCGGCGCCTCGGCGACCGACGCGGACGCCCTGGAGCACGGGCGCTTCGACGTCTACACCCGGCTGCTCAAGGACCGCATCGTGTTCCTCGGCACCGACGTGAACGACGACGTGGCCAACTTCATCATCGCCCAGATGCTGTTCCTGGAGGCCCAGGACCCGGACAAGCCCATCTGGATGTACATCAACTCGCCCGGCGGGTCGGTGACCTCCGGCATGGCCATCTACGACACCATGCAGTTCGTGGGGCCCGAGGTGGGCACCATCTGCATGGGCCTCGGCGCCTCCATGGGCCAGTTCCTGCTCTGCGCCGGCGCCCCCGGCAAGCGCTACGCCCTGCCCCACGCCCGGATCATGATGCACCAGCCCCTGGGCGGCGTCCGCGGCCAGGCCTCGGACATCGCCATCCAGGCCGAGCAGATGGCGTACACCAAGAAGATGCTGCAGGAGCGGATCGCCGAGCACACCGGCCAGCCGGTGGAGACCATCGAGGCCGACAGCGACCGCGACCGTTGGTTCACCGCCGAGGAAGCCCGCGAGTACGGGATCATCGACAAGGTGATCGTGCGTCGCGGGGAGATGCACTGACCCGTCACCGGATCCCCGGGGCGCCCTCTCCGTCGCTCGGGGGCGGCACCGTAGGCTCGGGCCACGCGGACGTGGCGGAACTGGCAGACGCACCGGCTTTAGGAGCCGGCGCCGAGAGGCGTGGGGGTTCGAATCCCCCCGTCCGCACGTGAGCCGACCCGGAGACCCCCTCCTCGACCGGCTGGTCGACGCCTCTCCCAGCGGTGCGGCACGCCTCGACGTGGAAGGTCGGGCCCTGCGGGTCAACGAGCACTGGACGTCGTCCACCGGGCAGGACGCCGCCGATGCGCTGGGCGACGGTTGGGCGGCGGCCATCGACCCGGACGGCCGCGAGGAGTTCCTCGTCGACCTGCTCCGCAGCCTGGCCGACGGCACCGCGCTGCAGGGCCGGCTCCGCCTCCTGTCCGGCGACGGCGAGGTGCGCTGGGTCGACCTGTCGACGGTGCCGCTGCCCGACGGGGCCGGCGCCCTGCTCACCGTGGTCGACGTGTCCGACGAGATGGACGAGGCCCGCCGGGCACACGAGCTGACCCGGGTGCTGGAGGCCACCCCGGATCCGGTGGCCATCCTGGACCCGTCCGGGGAACTGGTCGTGTGGGCCAACGACGCCGTCGAGCGGCTCGGCCTGGTGCCGCCTGCGGCGGCCGCCGAGGCGCCGGTCCGCCTCCTGGACCTCCTCGACGGATGGTCGCAGGCCCGGTACGCCACCACGGCGCTTCCGGCGGTCCGGTCCGAGGGCACCTGGCGGGGCGAGCTCCGCCTGGTCGGCTCGACGGGCACGGTGCCCGTCTCGGCCGTCCTGGTGGCCCACCGCGACCGGGACGGGGAGGTCGACGCCATCTCGCTGATGGCCCGCGACCTGACCGACCTGCACGCCGCCCAGGAACGTGTCGAGGCGTCCGAGGTCCGCCTGGCCGCGCTGGTCGAGCACGCCTCGGACCTGGTGTGCGTGATCGGCGAGGACGGCCGCGTCGTCTACGCCAGTCCGGCGGTGGCCCGGATCCTCGGCCGGGAGGCCCACGCCCTGGAGGGCGTCGCGGTGGCCGAGCTGGTCCACCCCGACGACCTGGCAGACCTGGGCGACGTGGCGGTCGACGTGCTGGCCCGACCGGGCATGTCCCCGGCCGCCGAGACCCGGGTGGCCCACGCCGAGGGCGGCTGGCGGCACATGGAGGTGGTGGCCACCAACCTGCTGGGCAATCCGGCGGTGGCCGGCGTGGTGGTCAACGCCCGCGACGTGACCGAGCGGGTGGAGGTGGCCGCCCAGCTCGAGGAGCGGGCCTACCACGACGAGCTGACCGGCCTGCCCAACCGGGCCCTGCTCCTGGACCGCCTCCAGGACGCCCTGCACCGGGCGGCACGCCACGACCGGATGGTCGGCGTCCTGTTCCTCGACCTGGACCGCTTCAAGGTGGTCAACGACTCGCTCGGCCACGGTGCCGGCGACGACCTGTTGCGCGAGGCGGCACGGCGCCTGGAGCGGACCATCCGCCCGGGTGACCTGGTGGCTCGCCTCGGCGGCGACGAGTTCGTGGTGGTGATCGCCGACATGGTCCGCACCACCGACGCCCTGGCCGCCGCCGAGCGGGTGCGGACCGCCCTGGCCCGACCGCTGGAGCTGGGCGGGGACCCGACGGTGATGTCGGCCAGCGTGGGCATCGCCGTGGCCCACGGCACCGAGACCCCGGCCGACCTGCTGCGCGACGCCGACACCGCCATGTACCGGGCCAAGGAGGGGGGCCGCGACCGGGCCGAGGTGTTCGGCGCCCACCTCCGGGCCCGGGCGGTGCGACGCCACTCGGTCGAGCAGGAGCTCCGCGCCGCGCTCGACGAGGACCGGATCGAGGTCCACTTCCAGCCGGTGGTCCGCCTGGCCGACTCGGCGGTGGTCGGCGCCGAGGCGCTGGCCCGGATCCGGGGCACGTCCGGCGAGCTGCTCCAGCCGGTGGAGTTCATCGACGTGGCCGAGGACACCGGCCTGATCGCCGACCTGGGTGCCCGGGTGCTGACCATCGCCGTGACCCGCTTGGCGGCCTGGGACGGGGCGGCCTGGGACGGGGCGGCCCGCGGCGGGGAGATCAGCGACGGGACGGCCGGCGGCGGATCGGGCCCGGAGCTGACGGTCGCGGTGAACGTGTCGGCCCGGCAGCTCTCCGACCCGATGTTCCCCCGGCTGGTCGCCTCGACGGTGGCCGACAACGGGGTCGAGCCCCACCAGGTGGCCCTCGAGTTCACCGAGAGCGCCCTGATCGCCGCCAACCCGGTGACCGAGTCGGTGCTGGGCGACCTGACGGCCCTCGGCGTGCGGATGGGGCTGGACGACTTCGGGACCGGGTTCTCGTCGCTGGCCTACCTGAAGCGGTTCCCCATCGACTTCCTGAAGGTGGACCGGTCGTTCGTGGCCGGACTGCGATCCGGGGAGGCCGACCGCGACCCCGGAGACCCCGTCGCCACCGGAGACGACGCGTGGGCCGACGACACGGCCATCGTGACCGGCACCATCGCGCTGGCCCACAGCCTCGGCCTGCGGGTGGTGGCCGAAGGCGTGGAGACCGAGGAGCAGTTGCGGATCCTGCGGCGGCTGCGGTGCGACGAGGCGCAGGGCTTCCACTTCTCGGAGCCGGTCACCGATGCCGAGTTCGACCGGTTCCTGGCCCGCGGCCTGACCGGGCTGCCCGTCAGCCAGAACTGAGCCGGCGGGCCAGGTCGCGGAAGGCCCGGCCCCGGTGCGAGATGGCGTGCTTCTCGTCGCCCATCTCGGCGAAGGTGCGTCCGTCGCCCTCCACGGGGACGAACACCGGGTCGTAGCCGAAGCCGCCGCCGCCTGACGGCGCAGCGGCGATCCGGCCCTCCACGGTTCCGGTGGCGATGGTCTCCCGACCGTCGGGCCACCGCACCAGGGCCACCGTCCGGAGCCGGGCGGTCCGCCGGCCGTCGTCCAGGCCATCCAGTTCCCGGAGCAGACGTTCGACGTTGGCCTCGTCATCGTCGTCCGCGGCCCCCAGCCCCTCGTCGAAGGCGAAGTTGGACGAACGGACCCCGGGGGCACCGCCGAGGGCGTCGACCTCCAGACCCGAGTCGTCGGCCACCGCCGGCCGGCCGGTGGCCGCACAGATGGCCACCGCCTTCAGGCGGGCGTTGGCCTCCATGGTGTCCCCGTCCTCGACCACCTCGCCGACGTGGTCGGGCCGTGGTTCGAGGACGACCAGCCCGGCGAGCACCACCTCGATCTCGGCCACCTTGTGGGGGTTGGCCGTGGCCACCACCAGCCTGGGCAGGTCCGTCGCCTCGTCCACCGGGCGGTCCCGTCGGATCCGTCGACTCAGGACCGGGCGGCGGGCGGGGTGGCCAGCACGGCCCGCTGGGCGTCGACGATCCGGGCGATGCCGCCGGCAGCGAGGTCGACGAGGGCGTCCAGCTCGGAGCGCTCGAAGGCCTGGCCCTCGGCGGTGCCCTGGACCTCGACGAAGCGGCCCGCTCCGGTCATGACCACGTTGAAGTCGACCTCGGCGGTCGAGTCCTCGGCGTAGGGCAGGTCGAGGCGGGGCGCCCCATCGACGATGCCCACCGAGATGGCCGCCAGCTCGTCGACGATGGGCGAGGCGGACAGCGTGCCGGCGGCCACCAGGCGGGTGAAGGCGTCGTGGAGGGCCACGAAGCCGCCGCAGATGGAGGCGGTACGGGTGCCGCCGTCGGCCTGCAGCACGTCGCAGTCCACGGTGACCTCCATCTCGGGCATGGCCTCGAGGTCGACCACGGCCCGCAGCGAGCGGGCGATGAGGCGCTGGATCTCCTGGTCGCGGCCCGAGGTGCGGCGGCGGATCCGTTCGGGGCTGGAGCCGGGCAGCATCGAGTACTCGGCGGTCACCCAGCCGCGGCCGGTGTTGCGCAGCCACGGGGGGACGCCGTCGCCGACCGACGCGGTGCACAGCACCCGGGTCCGGCCGAAGGTGACGAGGCAGGAGCCGGCGGCCATCTCCGTGTAGTCACGCTGGAACGTCAGGGGACGCAGCTCGTCGTCGGCGCGGCCGTCGGGGCGGCGGCTGGTCGCGGACATGGCCGGCCCCTCCTCCGGGTGGGGTCTTCGGGGGTTGCTTCTCGGCGGTGGGTGGGCGACCGGATCAGAAGACGATCAGGCCCTCGACGTCGGCGGCGACCTCGTCGAGGTCGGCGGTCCAGGCGCCGGTCGACAGGTACTTCCAGCCGCCGTCGCTGACGAGGAACACGATGGTGGCCTCGCCGTCGACCTTCTCGGCGACCCGGACGGCGCCGGCCAGTGCGGCGCCGGCGGACAGGCCGGCGAAGATCCCGCACTCGTCAGCCAGGCGTCGGGTGTACTCGATGGACTCGCGGGGCCGCACGATGCGCTTGCCGTCGAGGAGGTCGTAGCCGCCCCACTTCTCGAACACCGGCGGGACGTAGCCGTCGTCGAGGCTGCGCAGACCCTGCACGATCTCGCCCGACGGCGGCTCGACGGCCAGCACCTGCACGTCGGGCTTGTGCTCCTTGAGGTAGGTGCCGACGCCCATGAGCGTGCCGCTGGTGCCGAGGCCGGCCACGAAGTGGGTGACGTCGGGGACGTCGCGGAGGATCTCGGGTCCGGTCGTCTCGTAGTGGGCCCGCGGGTTGGCCTCGTTGGCGTACTGGTAGAGGAACACCCAGTCGGGGTTCTCGTCGGCCAGTCGGCGGGCCAGTCGGACGGCGCCGTTGGAGCCCTCCTCGCCCGGCGACCCGATGATCTCGGCGCCGAACACCTCGAGGGCCTGGCGGCGCTCGATGGACACGTTCTCGGGCAGGACGACCTTGAGCGGGTAGCCGCGGACCCGGGCGATCATGGCCAGGGCGATGCCGGTGTTGCCCGACGACGGTTCGATGATGGTGCGGCCCGGCGTGAGGGTGCCGTCGGCCTCGGCCTCGTCGACCATGGCGCGGGCGATGCGGTCCTTGACCGACCCGGCCGGGTTCTGGCCCTCGAGCTTGGCCAGCAGCCGGACCGACGGGTTCGGGCTGAGTTCGGAGACGTCGACGATCGGCGTGTCGCCGATGAGGTCGAGGACCGAGGAGTGGACGGGCATGGTGCGGGGAGGGGCTTCCTGGGGCTGGCCGGCGACGCCGACCTGAAATCCGACTGATCTGGTCGGGATTCTAGCCGTGGCCCTCCGGCGACGGCACCCCGCTCCCCTCCAGGTCGTCGACCACGACGGCCAGCTCGGTGATGGTGCCGTCGACGATCCGGTAGGCCCGGAGCACCGGGTCCGGGTGCTTGAGCGACACGATGACGAACACCCAGGCGCCGAACGGGTCGAAGCGGGCGGCGTCGGCCACGTCGGTCGGCGACGGGTAGGCGGTGGTGTGGGTGTGGCTGTGCATCACCCCGAGGACGGCCCGGCCGGCGGCGTCGGCGGCGGCCTCGACGTCGAGCATCTCCTGGCCGTCGAGCACGTAGAGCTTCCACGCCTCGTCGGGATCGGCCACGTTGACCATCGGGTGGTAGTCGTCGACCCGCAGGGTGCCCGGCTCGCCGGTGAACAGCCCGCAGGCCTCGGCCGGGTCCTGCGTCAGGGCCCGGTCGACCATCGCCGCGTGCACCTCGGCGGTCAGCGTCAGGATCTCGGTCGTGCCGCTCGGCGACTCCTGCTCCATGGGCCCGAAGGGTACCGGCGTGCCCCCGAGGCCTCGTCGGGGCGCCGGTAGCCTCGGGCCGGTGGGAACCTCCGACCAGCAGGTCGTCGCCTCGAACCGCCGTGCCCGCCACGAGTACGACCTGCTCGACTCGTGGGAGGCCGGGCTGGTGCTGCGCGGCAGCGAGGTGAAGTCGATCCGGGACGCCAAGGTCCAGATCGGCGAGGCGTTCGGCCGCGAGGAAGCCGGCGAACTGTGGCTGGTGGGCATGCACGT
The DNA here is from genome assembly GCA_016845305.1 of Acidimicrobiales bacterium. Lineage (GTDB taxonomy): Bacteria > Actinomycetota > Acidimicrobiia > Acidimicrobiales > MedAcidi-G1 > UBA9410. The sequence goes on along the minus strand of JAERSW010000121.1, from coordinate 2,235 downwards.
CCCGCCGTACGCCATGAGCGGGTCCGAGGCCATGGGCCACGATCCGGACCGCCCCCGCAAGCTGCTGCTGCACCGCCGCGAGATCCGTCGGATCACCGAGCGGATGGCCCTCGAGGGGCTGACGCTGGTACCGCTGCGCCTCTACTTCTCCGGTGGGAACGCCAAGGTCGAGGTGGCGCTCGGTCGGGGCCGCAAGTTGCACGACAAGCGCCAGGCGCTGGCCCGCAAGGAGGCCGACCGAGAGGCGGCCCGGGCCATGGGCACCGACCGCCGCCGCTGAGTCGGCTCAGTCGCCGCAGATGGCCGAGATCGCCTCGCCGACGATCCGGACCACCTCGTCCATCTCGGCGTCGGTGATGGTGAAGGGCGGGCCGATCAGCAGGGCGTCGGGGACGTTGCCGTCGCCCGCCGGGTACACCCAGGCGCCGCGTGCCATCGCCTCGGCCACGACCCGGGCGCCCATCCCTTCGGACGCGGGGTACGGCCGACCGTCGGCCTGCTGGAGCTCGACGCCGATCATGAGGCCGAGGCCGCGCACCTCGGCCACGTGCGGGTGGGCGGCCACGCCGTCGAGGCGTCGCAGGAGGTCGGCGCCCTTGGTGGCGCTGGCCGTGACCAGGTCCTCGTCGTCGAGGATGGTCAGGGCGGCGACGCCGGCGGCGCAGGACGCCGAGTGGGCCGAGTAGGTGAAGAACATCACGACTTCGCCCGATGCGGCGATGGGCGCCACCACCTCGTCGGTGGCGAACACGCCGCCCAGCGGCGCGTAGCCGCCGGACAGGCCCTTGCCGCCGACCAGCAGGTCGGGCACGACGTCCCAGTGGTCGACGCCGAAGCGTCGCCCGGTGCGACCGAAGCCGGTCATGACCTCGTCGGCGATGAGCAGGACGCCGTGCTGGTCGCAGAGTGCCCGGACGTCGGCCCACCAGCCGTCGGGCGGCACGACGGCACCCGCGGTGGCCCCGATGACCGGTTCGGCGATGACCGCGGCCACTGTCTCGGGGCCCTCGTCCCACAGGACCTTCTCGAGGCCCTCGGCGTCGGCGATGGGCATCTTGGGGTGGTCGGCGAGGACGTGTTCGAAGGCGGCGCGGCGGCCCCGGTGCCCGCCGACGGCCAGCGCCGTCATGGTCAGGCCGTGGTAGGAGGCCTCCCGGCCGATGACCTTGCGGCGTTCGGGGCGGCCGGCCGTGGCGTGGTGGGCCAGGGCGAGGCGCACGGCCGAGTCGACCGACTCCGAGCCGCCGCTGGTGAAGCCGACCCGGCTCAGGCCCTCGGGCAGCCACCGCTCGCGGAGCAGCTCGACGAGGGCGATGCGTTCCTCGGTGACCCAGGGGGGCAGGACGTAGGAAACCCGGCGGGTGGCCTCGGCCACCGCGTCAGCCACCTCGGCCCGTCCGTGGCCGATGTTCACGGCGATGGCCCCCGCCCCGGCGTCGATGACGGTGCGACCGTCGGCCAGGTGGAGAGTGCACCCCTCGGCCCGGTCCACGATCGGCGGTGCGACCGCCGAGGGGACGAACGAGTAGGAGGCGGCGCGTGCGTCGTCCATCGGCGGAGTCTGGCAGAGCGATGGTTTCCCGCCGGGACCCGACGTCCACGGGCACCGCGTCACGGCCCGCCGGTACCCTGTAGGAGCGGATCCTTGACAACCGAGCACCTGGACGTCCGCACGCGGCGATGCTCCCTTCGGGACCCTCGCCACACCACGGGGCTGATCGGTTTCGACGCCGATGGCAGTGGTCGTGTCGTGCGACCGGAGTTGCCCAGACTCCCAAAACGGGGCACCAACAGAGACGCCAAGACGGACGATCTCGCTCTCGCCGCCTGACCCAGTCAGGTGACCGAGAGTCATCGCGACCGGTAACGGCACGCGGGGTCGGTCCACCGCAACCCGGCAACAGAAGCGGTGGAGACAGCTGGGACAGACCGCTGACGGCGTGAAAGACCGCTGACCCGGAGGAAAGACTCCGTGGCGGGGCCCTCGTGGCCCGCCCGACCCGGCGGGGTGGCAGCCATCGAGCCACGCACTCGGGAATGGTCGTAGCACGCACGGTCATCCTTCGACGGACGGGGGTTCGATTCCCCCCAGCTCCACCACCCAGGTGCTCGGACCCATCGCCGTTTCGCCCGGCGTGGGAGGCTGTCACCCATGGCTCGGCGGGGCATCTGGCTGGCGGCACTCGTGATCATGTCCGCCTGTGGAGGCAGCGAGGCAGAGACTCCTGCCGCGGC
>JAERSW010000120.1 GCA_016845305.1 Acidimicrobiales bacterium | reverse complement strand
CGAGTTCGGCGGCGACGACCTCGTCCTGTCGCTGTGGCTGGTCCTCCCCGTCCTCGTCGGGTTCGTCCTCAGCGGGCCGCTGCGCCGGACCCTCGACCACGCCTGGCTGGCACCCGCCGTCTACGTGCTGTCCACGGCGGCCGCCGTCGTCCTCCTGGTCCGCTCCCTCGCCTGAGCCCGGCTCCGACAGGGACGAGCAGGCAGGATGGGGACGATGGAGCCCTCGCCCGAACCGGTCCTCGAGCTTCTGGGCGTGGGCCGCACCACCGACGGGACCAGCATCCTCGACGGCGTCGACTGGACGGTCCGCCCCGGCGAGCACTGGGTGGTCCTCGGACCCAACGGCTCTGGCAAGAGCACCCTGCTGCGGATCGCCGCACTCCGCCTGCACCCCACCACCGGCCGGGTCCGCGTCCTCGGCCACGAGCTGGGGCGCACCGACCTGCGGACGCTGCGCACGCGGGTGGGCTACGCCTCGGCCGCCCTCGCCGACGCGTTCCGGGGCGAGCTCCCGGCAGCCGACGTGGTCATGACGGCCCGCCACGGTGCCTTGGAACCGTGGTGGCACGACTACGACGACGCCGACCGCGACCGGGCACGCAGCCTCCTGGAGCGGATCGGCTGCGGGCACCGCGCCGACCACCGGTTCGGCAGCCTGTCCTCGGGCGAACGCCAACGGGTGCTGCTGGCCCGCACCCTGATGGTCGACCCCGACCTGCTGCTCCTCGACGAGCCCACCGCCGGCCTGGACCTCGGTGGCCGGGAGGAGCTCGTGGCCACGTTGGCCGACCTGGCCACCGACCCGACGGTGCCGCCCATGGTGCAGGTCACCCACCACGTCGAGGAGATCCCGCCCGGATTCACCCATGCCCTGCTCGTGGAGTCGGGCCGGTGCACGGCCGCCGGCCCGTTGGCCGACACGTTGACCGCGTCGTCGCTGTCGGACACCTACGGGCTGGACCTGGCCCTGTCGGTCGACGCCGGGCGCTGGGCTGTCCGGGTGGAGGGACCCCGGTCGTGACCGCCCCCCGTCACGCCCTGGTGGTGACCGGCGGGCCGCACCCGGACCACGCCCTCGCCGCGCTGGCCGCCGACCTGCCCCAGGCCGACCTGGTGGTGGCCGCCGACGGCGGCTCGGCGGTGGCCCGCAGCCTGGGCCTGGACGTCGACCTCCTGGTCGGGGACCTGGACTCGGCCGACGAGCAGGCCGTCGCCGCCGCCGGCGAGGTGCAGCGGCATCCGGTCGACAAGGACGACACCGACCTGGAGCTGGCCCTGTCCGCCGTCGTCGACGCCGGCCTGGCCTCGGCGACGGTCGTGGCCACGATGGCGGGGCGGGTCGACCACGCGTTGGGCAACCTCCTGGTGGCGGCCGGTGACCGGTGGGCCGGCCTGCGGATCGACCTACGCGTCGACGACGCCGTCGGCTGGGTGGTCAGCGACGCCTGCCCGATCAACGGCGCCGTGGACGACGTCGTCAGCCTGCTGGCCGTCGGTGGACCGGCCACCGGGGTGACCACGACGGGCCTGGCGTGGCCGCTGGACGACGCCGTGCTGGTCCCGGGCATCGGCCTCGGCCTGTCCAATCGGATGGCCGCCCCGACCGCCGAGGTCCGCCTCGCGTCGGGGGTCCTGGTGGTCCTCCGGACCGGCTCCGGGCGCCCCGATCCAGACGGTGACGCTGGCTAACCTCCCCGCCATGCGACGCTCCCTGCCGACCCCCGTCCTCCTGGCGCTCGCCCTCGGCCTGTCCGCGGTCTCGGCCACGGCCTGTGGGAGTTCGGAGGACCTCCGTCCCCAGCTCGAGGCCGAGCTCCCGACGACCACCGGGCTCATCGTCTACTCGGAGACGGGCGACGGCCCGAAGTACGTCGACATGTACTTCGAGGCGGAGCGCCGCTGGCCGGAGCTGACCCCCGACCAGTGGGCGCAGGCCGCCACCCACATGGTCGACGGCGGCACGTGGGAGGAGGCCACCGAGTTCATGGTGCCCACCACCACGGCAGGCGGCTGACCCGGCCCCACTCCGCCGGGGCGCCGGTCTCAGGCTCAGGCCTCAGTCTCCGGCCGCCGTCCCGACCACCGACCGCGGATCAGCGGTGCCCGCCAGCCCGCCGTCCACCACCTCGATGCAGTGCGCGTGCCCGTAGTTGGCACTCCCCACCCGGGCCCGGTGCCCCCGCTCGACGAGGCCGGGCGCCCAACCCTCGGGAGCATGGTCCTCGACCAGCACCTCGACGGCCGACGGGTCGTCCCACGTGTCGAAGCCGGTGTCCGGGCCCGTCAGCACCCAGCGGCCACCGCCGACCACGTGGCCCGGTGCGGCCCCGTCGACCAGGAGACGCACCAGCATCTGCAGCACGATCTGCGGCTGGGCGTCGCCGCCCATGGTGCCCAGCACGGCCCGCAGGGAGCCGTCGGGACGGGTCACCAGCGCCGGCGACAGGGTGTGGGGCGGTCGACGCCCGGGGCCGTACCGGGCCGGATGTCCTTCGGCGACCGAGAAGCCGATGCCCCGGTTGTGGAGGAAGATCCCGAGGCCCGGCAGCGTCACGTGGCTGCCGAACCCGTCGGCGTTGGACTGGATGAGCGACACGGCCATGCCGTCGCCGTCGACCACGCACAGGTACATGGTGTCGCCGTCGCCGTACCGGCCCGTCGGCGGGGTCCGTCGGTCCCTCGAGATGGCGGCTCGCCGTGGGGCGAATCGCTCCTCGGACACCAGGTCGTCTCCACCGGCCCTGTCGTGGAGGACGTCGGGCCGGTCATGGCCGGCCTGCACCGCGGCCTCGACGAGCAGATGGGCCCGCAGGGGGTCGTCCTCCGGCGGGAGGTCCAGGCCTTCGGCGATGCGGGCCGCGGCGAGGCTCAGGTAGCCCTGCGAGTTGGGAGGCACGGTCCACACGTCGTGCCCCCACACCCGGATGCCCAGCGGTTCGACC
>JAERSW010000119.1 GCA_016845305.1 Acidimicrobiales bacterium | reverse complement strand
TCCGTGCTGGCCCTCGGTCCGGCCGCCGACGCCTTCGCCGCCGCGTTGCGCATCCCCAACCTGCTCCAGAACCTCCTCGGCGAGGGTTCGCTGTCGGCCTCGTTCATCCCCGTCTACAGCCGCCTGCTGGGCGAGGGACGCCGGGAGGAGGCCGGGCGGGTGGCCGCCGCGGTGGCCGGCCTGCTCACCGTGGTGGCCGGCGTCCTGGTGCTGGTCGCCATCGTGGCCGCCGAGCCGCTGGCCACCCTGCTGGCCCCCGGGTTCGAGGGCGCACGACTCGACCTGACCGTCGACCTGCTGCGCATCACCACCGGGGGCCTCGGCCTGCTGGTGCTCTCGGCGTGGTGCCTGGGCGTGCTCAACAGCCACGGCCGGTTCTTCCTGCCCTACGTGGCGCCGGTGCTCTGGAACGCCGCCCAGGCCGCCGTCCTCGTGGCCGCCCTGGTCGGCGACTGGTCACCCCGCGACGCGGCCACCGGCCTGGCCTGGGGCCTGGTGGCCGGCGGCGCCCTCCAGTTCGGCGTCCAGGCGGTGGCCGTGTGGCGCCTCGCCCCGGAGGTCCGGCCGCTACTGGGGCGCACCGTGGGGCGGGGCGACGAGCGGGTGGCCGACGTCCGCCGCCGCTTCGGACCGGCCGTCCTCGGGCGGGGCGTGGTCCAACTGTCCGGCTACCTCGACCTGGTGCTGGCGTCGATGCTGGCCACCGGAGCGGTGGCCGGCCTGCTCTCGGCCCAGATGCTCTACGGCCTGCCGGTCGCCCTCTTCGCCACCAGCGTGGCCGCCGCATCGCTGCCCGCCATGTCCCGCACCCCCGAGGCCGCCGAGGTGGCCGCCACGTCGATGGCGGCCCGACGACGCACCGCCTTCTTCATCAGCTTCGCCACGGTCGCCTACCTGGTCCTCGGCGAGACCATCGTGGACGCCCTGTTCGGCTGGGGTGCCTTCGACGGCGACGACGGCCGGGCCGTGGCCCTGGTGCTGGCCGCCTACGCCCTGGGCCTCCCGGCCGTGGCCTCGGCCAGGATCCACCAGAACACCCTGTACGCCCTGGGCGACACGGCCGGCCCGGCCCGTCTGGCCGCCCTCCGGGTGTCGCTGGCCGCCGGGATCGGCCTGGTGGCCATGTTCCCGTTCGACCGCCTGACCGTCCACGGGGGTGACGTCATCTCGATGGTCGACGCCGGATGGTTCGGCCCGCTGTCGGCCGGGGTCCGGTCCGGTTCGCCTGACCCCCACCTCGGCGCCGTCGGGCTGGCCCTCGGTTCGGCAGTCGCGGCGTGGGTCGAGCTGGCCCTCCTGTCCCGCCGGGTGCGCCGGCGCCTGCCCGTGGTGGACGGACCCTCGACGGTGCTGGGGGCCCTGGCCGTGCCGGTGGCCGCCTCGGTCGCCGTCGCCGTGCTCCTGCGGTGGGCCACCGGGGGCCTCCCCCAGGTGGTCGACGCGGTGGTCGCCGTCGGCGGGGCGGGCCTCGTCTACGTGGCCGTGGCCGCCCGTCTCGGCGTCGACGAGGCCCGCTCCCTCGTCACCCGCCTCCGACGCTGACCCCGCCCCGTCAGGACAGCACGACCCCCGCCCGTCAGGGCAAGACGACCAGGTCGTCGGCGTGGATGGCCTCGTGGGCCATCCCGTCGGGCAGGTCGCCGGTCCGTCGCCCGGCGTGGGCCCGGAGCAGCGCCGAGTCGTGGCGCACGATCCCCTTGGCGAACACCGTGCCCGACGGGTCGCAGACCTCGACCGCCGCACCGGCCTCATACGACCCGTCCACGGCCACCACGCCGGCCGGCAGCAGCGACACCCGCCGCTCCTCGAGCGCCCGCCGAGCGCCCACGTCGACGGTGATCCGACCGGCCGAGCCCACGGCGAAGGCGATCCACAACCGCCGGGCGCCGAGGCTGGAGGCACGCGGGTGGACGACCGTCCCCACGCCGGACGTCCCCTCGCAGGCGTCGACCATCACCCCGTCGCGGGCCGCATCGGCGATGACCGTCCGGACGCCGGACCAGTTGGCGATCTTGGCCGCAGCCAGCTTGGAGGCCATCCCGCCGCTGCCCCGGACCGACCCGGCCGTCCCGGCCAGGCCCTCCAGCTCGTGGTCGATCTCCACGATCTCCTCGATCAGCGAGGCGCCGGCGTCGAGCCGCGGGTCGGCGGTCAACAGCCCCGGCGTGTCGGTCAGCAGGACCAGCGTGGAGGCCCCCACCAGATGGGCCACCAGGGCGGCGATCCGGTCGTTGTCGCCGAAGCGGATCTCGTCGTCGGCGATGGCGTCGTTCTCGTTGACCACCGGGACCACGCCCAGCTCCAGCAGCCGGGTCAGGGTGCCCCGGGCGTGCAGGTACTGCGCCCGCACGAAGAAGTCGAGGGGCGCCAGGAGCACCTGGCCGGCGATCAGGCCGTGTCGACCCAGCTCCTCGCGGTAGGTGCGGATCAGGCCGCCCTGGCCGACCGCGGAGACCGCCTGGAGGGTGACGGCGTCCCGGGGGCGACGATCCCCGCCCAGGCCCAGCTCGGGGAGGCCGGCGGCGATGGCCCCCGAGGTCACCACGACGACCCGACGACCGGTGTCCCGGAGCGCCGCCACGCCGTCGCACAGGCGACCCACCGCGGCACGGTCGATGGTGCCCTGGTCGTCGGTGATCGACGAGGTCCCGATCTTCACCACGGCGGTGTCGGCACCACCCGTCACGGCCATCAACCCTCCTCGTAGGTGAACTCGAGCCGCCCGATGCGAACCGCCTCGCCGTCCCGGACGCCGGCCCGGGACAGGGCCCGATCGACGCCCATGCGCTTCAGGCGGTCGTGGAGGTAGTCCAGCGCATCCGGGTTGGTCAGGTCGTTCAGATTCGCCACCCGGGCCACCCGTCGGTCCAGCACCTCCCAGGTGCCGTCCTCGCCCCGCTCCACCACCACGTCCTCGGACGGGGGACGGTGGACCACGGTGGCCGGTCGCTCGGGCGGCGCCTGCCGGGCCTCCACCACCAGGTCGGCCAGCCGGTGGACCAGCGGATCGAGGCCGTCGCCGGTGATGGCCGACAGCCGGTCGCCCTCGAAGCCCACGTCGTCCTCGGCCACATCGGCCCGCGAACCGACCACCAGACGGGGACGGTCCAGCAGCTCGGGCTGGTAGGCACCCAGCTCGCCGAGCAGCACCTCGAGCTGCCGCTCCGGGACCTCCAGGGCGGTGGGCGCCAGGTCGACCAGCACCAGCAGTACCCGGGCCCGCTCCACGTGGCGGAGGAACCGGTGGCCCAGGCCCCGACCCTCGCTGGCCCCCTCGATGAGGCCGGGGATGTCGGCCACCACGAACTCGGTCCGCCCCTCGGGTCGGACCACGCCCAAGTTCGGCTCCAGGGTCGTGAACGGGTAGTCGGCGATCCGGGGACGGGCGGCCGACATGCGGGAGATCAGCGTGCTCTTGCCCACGTTGGGATAGCCGACCAGGGCCACGTCGGCCATGAGGCGCAGCTCGAGCCGCAGCCAGCGTTCCTCGCCCTCCTCGCCCTGCTCGGCGAACGCCGGGGCCCGTCGCCGGTTGCTCAGGAACTTGGCGTTGCCCCGCCCGCCCCGTCCGGCCTCGGCGGCCAGCCACCGGTCGCCGTGCTGCACCAGGTCGGCGAGGACCTCGCCGGCGTACAGGTCGTGGACCGTCGTGCCCTCGGGGACCTTGACCACCATGTCCTCGGAGGCCTTCCCGTGGCGCTTGCCGCCGGACCCGTGGGTGCCGTTGCCGGCCCGCCGGTGCGGGTGGTCGCGGAAGGCCAGCAGGGAGGCCACGTTGTGGTCGGCCTCCAACCAGACGCTGCCCCCGTCGCCACCGTCGCCACCGTCCGGCCCGCCCTTGGGGACGTGGGCCTCGCGGCGGAACGACACGGCCCCCGCTCCCCCGTCGCCGCCGCGCACGTTCAGGCCGCACTCGTCGACGAACTGGGACATGCCGCCGAGCCTACGGGGGGCCGTCGAGCCTGCCCGGCACCGCCGGCGACGCCCGCCCGTAGGGTGGCCGAGTGACGCAGGACGCCGTGGACCGCGAGGTCGCCGAGTCGCATCTCAGCGACCGGGCACGCACCTGGGCGTCGACCATGGACGGCCACGACGCCACCCTGCTCCGGACGGCCCACGCCGACAGCCACGCCACCATCGGTCCCGTCGCCGAGCACCCCCGGGACCGCCGGGAGGCCGGCGAGGAGGTGCCCCCCACGTCGGGCGCCACCGTGGCCTCGGGCGCCGGGGACCGGGCCGTGGCCGAGGAGCCGGACCCGTTCCGGACCTGCTTCGAACGCGACCGGGACCGGATCCTCCACGCCACGGCGTTCCGCCGACTGGCCGGCAAGACCCAGGTGTTCGTGTTCCCCGAGGACCACCAGCGGTCCCGCCTCACCCACGCCCTCGAGGTGGCCCAGGTGGCTCGGGCCATCGCCACCCGCCTCGGCCTGAACGTTCCCCTCGCCGAGGCCATCGCCCTCGGCCACGACTGCGGCCACGGCCCCGGCGGGCACGCCAGCGAGGACGCGCTGTCGCCCTACGTGGACGGCGGGTACGACCACGCCCAGTGGGGCGCCGACGTCACCCTCTCACCGCTCAACCTGTGCCGGGAGACCCTCGACGGCATCCGCAACCACTCCTGGTCGAGGCCCGCGCCGTCGACGCCCGAGGGCGAGGTGGTCAGCTGGGCCGACCGCATCGCCTACGTGTGCCACGACTTCGAGGATGCCGCCCACACCGGGATCGTCGATCCGGCCGACCTCCCGTCGCTCGTCGTGGATCGGTGCGGAACGAGCCGGCGCGAGCAGCTGGCCGCCTTCATCGACGGCGTGGTGGGTGCCTCGGCCCGATCGGGCCGCATCGGCATGGACGCCGACGCGGCCGACGCGTTGGCCGCCTTCCGGATGTTCGACTACGAGCGGATCTACCTCCGCCCGGCGTCGGTCGAGCAGGCCGGCCGGGTGGTCGACCTGCTGCGGGCCCTCGTCGACCACTACCTGGCCCACCCCGGCGACCTGCCCGCCGACGATGAGGGGCCGGCCGATGCCGACGAGGTGGACCTCGCGGGGTCGGCCGAGGCGGCCAGGGCCGCGGTGCGCTACGTGGGTGGCATGACCGACCGGTTCGCCTGCCGGGCCGGCGTCCGACTCCTCGGCTGGGAGGCCGACCGGCTTCCCACCGGCCTCGACGTCACCTGAGCCGGCCACCTGACTCGGCCACCTGATCCCTCCACGGGGCCCGAAAACCCGAACGACGCACCGCTCGGCGGTGCGTCGGGGTCGGCCACCCGAGGTGGCGTCAGGAAGACCGGGTCAGTCGGTGATGATGTCCACCAACTTGCGGCCACCACGGCGGCCGAACTTCACGGTGCCGTCGGCGGTGGCGAAGAGGGTGTCGTCGCCACCCCGGCCCACGTTGGAGCCCGGGTGGAACTTGGTGCCTCGCTGCCGGACGATGATGCTGCCGGCGCTCACCCAGCCACCGTCGTAGACCTTCACGCCCAGTCGCTGTGCGTTGGAGTCCCGGCCGTTGCGGGTCGAGCCGCCGCCCTTGGTCTTGGACATGTCGTCAGCCCCTCGTGATCCCGGTGATCTCGATCTCGGCCAGGTGCTGGCGGTGGCCCCACCTGCGACGCTGGTTGCTCTTGTTCTTGTAGGTGAAGCCCCGGATCTTCGGACCCTTGGCGTCACCGACGATGCGGGCGAACACGCTGGCACCGGAGAGGGCCTCGGGCGTGGCCAGCACGTCGTCGCCGTCGACGACCATCACCGGCGTCAACTCGACCTCGCTGTCCACGGCTCCCAGGCGCTCGACGAGGACCCGCTGGCCCTCCTCGACCCGGTACTGCTTTCCGCCGGTGGCGATCACTGCGTACATAGTTCGTCCAATCTACCGGTGGCCGCCCACGGCACCACCGGGCACCGTGGTGTGACCGTTGGCGCCCCGGAATCCCGGTCCGCCGACGACCCGGCCTGCTAGCGACGCCCCGCCCGGCCGGAGCCGGCCAGCAGGTCGTCGTCGAGGTTCACGCCGCGGCCCCCGCAGTCCTCGCAGGCGTTGGCGAACGACTCCAGCAGCCCCTCGCCGATGCGCTTGCGGGTCATCTCGACCAGGCCCAGCTCGGAGATGTCGAAGACCTGGGTGCGGGTCTTGTCGCGGGCCAGGGCGTCCCGGAGCGTGGTGGCCACGGCCTCGCGGTTGGCCTTGACCTCCATGTCCACGAAGTCGATGACGATGATGCCGCCGATGTCGCGCAGCCGGAGCTGGCGGGCGATCTCCTCGGCCGCCTCGAGGTTGTTGCGGAACACCGTCTCTTCGAGGCTGGACCGGCCCACGTTCTTGCCGGTGTTGACGTCGATGACCGTGAGCGCCTCGGTGTGCTCGATGATGAGCGACCCACCCGACGGCAGCCACACCTTGCGGTCCAGGGCCTTTCGCAGCTGCTCGTGGACGTGGTGCCGCTCGAACAGCGGCAGCGACTCGGTCTCCGGATCGTGATAGGAGATGCGATCCACCAGCGCCGGGTTGACGCTCTCCACGTAGGTCCGGACCCTCTCGTACATCTCGGCGTCGTCGATGACCACGCCCCGGAAGTCCTTGTTGAACTCCTCGCGGATGAAGCGGAAGGCCATCTCCGGCTCCCGGTACAGCAGGTTGGGTGCCTGGGAACGGCCGGCCAGGGCCTCGATCTCGTCCCACTGGCCGAGGAGCCGACGGACGTCCCGCTCGATCTCCTCCTTGGTGATGTTCTCGGCCGCGGTGCGCACGATGATCCCGTGCTGCTTGGGCTTGACCCGGTCGAGGATGGTGCGCAACCTCTTGCGCTCCGACTCCGGGAGGCGCTTGGAGATGCCGTAGGTGGAGCTGTTGGGGACCAGCACCACGAACCGTCCCGGCAGCGAGACCTCCTGGGTCAGGCGGGCGCCCTTGTGGGCGATCGGGTTCTTGGTCACCTGGGCGAGGATCGTCTGCTTCGCCTTGAGGACCTGCTCGATACGGGGCCGACCCTTGCCCTCGAACTCCTTGTCGTCGTACTGGACGTCGCCCCGGTACAGCACGGCGTTCTTGGGGGTCCCGATGTCGACGAAGGCGGCCTCCATGCCCGGCAGGACGTTCTGCACCTTGGCCAGGTAGACGTTCCCGTGGATCTCGCTGACGTCGTCCGCCGGGCGGGACAGGTAGTGCTCGATGAGCTGGCGTCCCTCCATCACCGCGATCTGGGTGATCCCGTCGCTGACGCTGACGCACATCAGGTAGCGACCGATGGGCTTGCCGCGGCGCTCACGGCCCCGACGCCGCTTGAGGACGTCCTCGTCGAGCTCGAGGGGTGTGTCGTCGGTGACGGCCTCCACCGGACGGTTGCCGCCCTGCTGGCCGCCACCGCCCCCACCACGGCCACGGCCACGGCCACCACGACGCCGGCGCCGACGCCGGCCCGAGCCGGGCTCGCCCTGTCCGCCGCCCTGTCCGCCGCCCTGTCGGGCACTCTGGCCGCCTCCCTGGCCGCCGCCGGAAGCGGGGGCCGGGCGGCTGTCGCCGATCTTCGGTGCGGGCCGGCTATCGCCGATCTTCGGTGCGGGCCGGCTGTCGCCGATCTGCGGCTTGCGAATCTCCGGAGCGGCCTCAGCCGCCCCCTGCTGTCCGGTCCCCTGGTTCCGGGGACCCTCTTCGGTGGTCACTGGTGTGTTCCCTTCTCGTCACGCCGACTCCGTGGTCGGCGGGGCAGGGGCGACCGCGACCGTCAACGGTTCCTCGCGGTCGGCTCCCTGCGACATCCACTGGTTCATCCTGCGCACAGACCGGGCCACCAGTGGCGGATCCACCGCCACCAGGAGTTCGGTCGGCCTGAGCGCCCGGGGCTGGGTCCCGAGGTCGGCCAACAGGCGCACCCCCGACGATCCGGTCCCGGACTCCTCTTCGACGCGGAGCGCCAGCACCTGGGGCCGGAGGTCCTCGACCACCGGCTTCCCCTTGCGCTCCCGTTCCACGACGATCTCCTCGCGGGACAGCACGTCGGCCACCCACGCGTCCACGTCGGCCCGCTCGACGCCGTCCACCTCGACGGCCCACGTGCACGACACCACGGCCTGCTGCAACGACTCGCCCTTCGTGCCGTCGAAGGCGATGGGGGCCACGGCCACGACGTCCATGCCATCGGGCAGGACGGACGTCAGCGCCTCGGCCAGGTCCGTCGCCGCGGTGCCCGAGTCGCCCCACGCATCCTCGGCGGCATAGCGCTCGTCCACCAGCTCGACGTCCAGGTATTCGGCGTCGGACTCGTGTCCGGTCGACAGGGCCAGGCCGAAGGACAGCTTGGGTCGGGGCGAGAAGCCCTGGCTGTAGGCCATGCTGATCCCGGCCCGGCGCAGGGCTCGCTCCCAGATCCGGGCCACGTCCCGGTGGCTGGTGAAGCGGACCTTGCCGACCTTGGTGAAGCGGATGCGGACCCTCACGAGCCCACCCCCACCGCGACCTGCTCGTCGGCGCCTTCCGATCCCGGTCGGGCCATCAGGACGACCGGCACCTCGCCACCGCTGCCGAGGTCCTGACCGGTGCCCTGGCTGCCGCCGGCGGGCGGCACGGCCGAGGCCACCACGTGCTCGATGCCGTAGCCGGTGCAGGCGCCGCAGTCGTAGCACGGCGTCCACCGGCAGTCCTCGAGGCCCACCGCGTCGAGGGCGTCCCGCCAGTCCTGCCACAGGAAGTCCCGGTGCAGGCCGGCCGACAGGTGGTCCCAGGCGAACGCCTCGTCCTCGGTGCGGTGGCGGTACACCATCTCCTCGAACGACAGCCCGGCCGCCTCGACGGCCTCGGACCACAGGTCGAGGTCGAAGTGCTCGCTCCACTCCTGGAACACCCCGCCGCCCCGCCAGACCGCCTCGACCACGTCGCAGAGGCGTCGGTCGCCCCGGCTCAGTAGGCCCTCGACGGCCGTGGCCTTCGGATCGTGCCACTTCAACTGGACGCCCCGGTACCCCTTGGTGTCCCGCTTCAGCTCGTCGCGCAGCAGGCCGACCTTGCGCTTCAGCTCGGCCTCGGTGTTCTGCCCGAACCACTGGAACGGGGTGAACGGCTTGGGGACGAAGCCCCCGACCGACACGGTGACCGACGGGTTCCGCAGGTGGCGGCGGCCCACCTCCACGCAGCGGCGGGCCATCTGGAGGATGCCCAGGGTGTCCTCGTCGGTCTCGGTGGGCAGGCCGGTCAGGAAGTACAGCTTCACCCGTCGCCAGCCCTGCGAGTAGGCGGACTCGACGGCGGCGTACAGGTCCTCCTCGCGGATCAGCTTGTTGATGACCTGGCGCATCCGCCACGTCCCGGCCTCCGGGGCGAAGGTCAGGCCGGTCCGACGGGCCTTCTGGATCTCGGCGGCGATCCCCACCGTGAAGGCGTCGACCCGCAGGCTGGGCAGCGACACCGACACCTGGCCGCAGGCGTCGTCGGCGACGGTGGCGGCCACCACCTCCTCGATGCCGCTGAAGTCGGCCGTGCTGAGCGAGGTGAGGGCCACCTCGTCGTAGCCGGTGCGACGCAGGCCGTCGGCCACCATGGTCCGGACCTGCTCGGCGGGACGCTCCCGGACCGGGCGGGTGATCATCCCCGCCTGACAGAAGCGGCAGCCCCGCGTGCAGCCCCGGAAGACCTCGATGTTGAGGCGGTCGTGGACCACCTCGGTCAACGGCACCAGCTGGTTCTTCGGGTACGGCCAGTCGGCCAGGTCGGCCACGGTGCGCTTCTCGACCACCGCGGGCGCCGCGTCGTCGACGGGCCGGATGCCGACCAGGCGCCGACCGGGCGTGCCACCGGCGGCCGACTCCTCGAAGTCGGCCTCGTACAGCGACGGCACGTAGACGCCGGGGACGACGGCCAGACGGCGGTGCAGCTCGGCCCGGGAGCCCCCGCCGGCCGCCTTCCAGGCCGACAGCACCACGGTGACCTCGGAGACGACCTCCTCGCCGTCGCCCAGCACCGCCGCGTCCACGAAGTCGGCCAACGGCTCCGGGTTGTAGGCACAGTGCCCGCCCACCAGCACCAGCGGGTCGTCGTCGGCACGGTCCGCCGTCCGGATCGGAATGCCGGCCAGGTCCACGCACTCCAGCACGTTCGTGTAGACGAGCTCCGCCGACAGGTTGAAGGCCAGCACGTCGAAGTCGCGGGCGGGTCGGTGCGTGTCGACCGAGAAGAAGGGCAGCCCCTCGCGGCGCAGCACGGCCGCCAGGTCCATCCAGGGCGCATAGCCCCGTTCGGCCACGGCGTCGGGCCGTTCGTTGAGGATCTCGTACAGGATCTGGAGACCCTGGTTGGGAAGGCCGACCTCGTAGGTGTCCGGGTAGCAGAGGAGCCAGGCCACTGCGTCGGGGTGGTGGTCGGGGACGGTCATGCCGTCCTCGCAGCCGATGTAGCGGGCGGGCTTCTGGACCTCGCCGAGGACACGCTCGAGTTCGGACCAGAGCGAACTCATGATCGTTCAGCGTACCGGCCTGCTCAGCCCCTCGTGTCGGCGCATGTGAACGCTCTGGACCAGCCCGAGGGCCGCGAAGGTGGTCAGCAGCGACGATCCGCCGTAGCTGACCAGCGGAAACGGGATGCCGGTGATGGGCATGATCCCGGTCGACATCCCCACGCTCTGGAACACCTGGAAGGCCACCATCGAGAAGGTCCCGGCGGCCAGCAGGGTGCCGAAGCGGTCGTCGGCCATCTGGCCGATCCGCCAGATCCGGACCAGGAGCAGGCCCAGCAGCCCCAGCAGGACCACCCCGCCGACGAAGCCCAGCTCCTCGGCCACCACGGTGAAGATGAAGTCGGTCTGCTGCTCGGGCACCAGGGCCGAGTTGTTCTGGGTGCCCTGGAAGAGGCCCCGACCGGTCAGTCCACCGTTCCCGATGGCGATCTGCGCCTGCTCGAGGTTGTAGCTGGCCGTCGAATCGGGCCCCTCCTCCACGAAGACCAGCAGCCGACGCACCTGGTACTCCTCGAGCACCTCGGATTCCAGGACCAGGACCAGCCCGGTGACCAGCAACAGTCCCAGCAGGAGCAGGTGACGGCCCTTCACGCCGGCCACCAGCACCATCCCGGCCACGATCGCCCCGTAGACGAGCACCGTCCCGAGGTCGGGCTGGGCGGCGATCAGGGCGACGGGGCCCGCAGCCAGGAGCACGGCGACGAGGACCCGGGGGACGTTCGGCTCCTCGGTCCGGGCCAGCCAGGCGGCCAGCACCACGATGAGCGCCACCTTGCCCAGCTCCGACGGCTGGAACTGCGAACCGGCCACCTGGAACCAGGCCCGAGCACCCTTGACCTCCACGCCGACCACCAGGACGGCGGCCAGCAGCCCCAGTGCCGCCCCGTGGATCCACCAGGCCAGGCGCTGGGCGCGCCGGTGGCCGAACCACGTGGCCGCCACCATGGCCGCCACGCTCAGGCCGGCCATGCGGAGCTGCCGGTCCAGGTGGAAGGTCTGGGCGGGACGCAGGTCGGTGGCCGGCCCGCGGGTGGCCGAATAGACCATGACCACGCCGATGGCCGCCACCACCACGGCCAGCACCGGAAGGACGATGTCGACGTGGCGGAGGATCCGGGGACGCTCGTAGTCGGGACGTCGGAGGTCGACCATCAGCCGCTCGCCCCCGTCCCATCGGTGGCCCCCGTCGCATCGGTGGCCCCCGGCCCGTCGAAGGCGTCGAGGACCTCACCGATCAGGTCCGCGCAGTCGACCTGGATGCCCCGGACCACCACCCGGCCCGACGCGTCGAGGACGGGGCCGCCGACATCGGCGGCCGTCGGATCGGCCGCGTCCAACCGGTCCAGGGTGTCGCCGGTCCGCCAGCGGTGCCAGGCCACGCACAGCGGGAGCGCCGTCGACCGGGCATAGCGGTGGGCGGCCAGCGGGGCCGGCGGGACCGTCCCCTCGGCCACCTTCTCCATCAGGCGCGCCACCAGGGGGGCGGCCACGCTGGATCCGAAGCCCGCCTCCTCCAGGATGGCCACCGCGACGTGGGTCGGCGCCTCGGCCGGGAGGAAGGCGGCGAAGATCGACGTGTCGGCCTTGCCCCGGACCTCGGCCGTGCCCGTCTTGGCCGCCACCGGGAACTCGTCCAGCGGGAAGTACACCCCGTCGGTGGCCTCCGAGTTGAAGGCCCAGTAGGCGGTGCCCTCCTCGTCGGCCGTCACCCCCACCAGGCCGGCGAGGACCCGCGTCCGGAAGCCCGGGTCCTGGTGGACCTCCGACAGTGCCCTCGGTCCGAAGGCCCGGACCACCCCGCCGTCCGGGTCGACCACCCGATCGACCACGTTGGGGGCGTAGCGGGTCCCCCCGTTGGCGAACGTGGCGAAGGCGTTGGCCAGCTGCAGCGGCGTGGCCAGCACCTCGCCCTGCCCGATGGCGGTGATGACGTTGTCGCCGGTCGACCAGCCCCACTCCGGGAAGGCCACCGGATTGTCCTCGTGGCGCTGCCGGCGGTTGGTCGGCGTGGGCAGGTAGCCGTCCTGCTCGAAGGGCAGGGTGATCCCCGTCTCCAGGCCGAGCCCGTAGGCGGTCGCCGCGTCCTGGATGGCCGTGTCGGGATGACCGGGGGTGACGTAGATCGACTCGCCGATCCGGTAGTAGTAGACGTCGCTCGACACGGTGAGGCTCCGGACCAGGTCCACGTCGTCGTACTGCTTCTCCCCGGCGTTGCGGTAGCGGCACCCGGGTGGCGGGTCGGTGGGGTCCACGTCACCACAGCTGCGCAACACGTAGGCGCCGGGGTCATGGCCGGCCACGTCGGCCCTCGGAACCGCCCCCACGCCGAACACCCCGGCGTGCCAGGCGGCGTGCGCCGTGAACAACTTGAAGGTCGAGCCGGGGGCGTACTCGCCCTGGATGGCCCGGTTGAACATGGGGAGGTCGTTGGCCGGATCGTTCAGCTCGGCCCACTGCTCCGAGGAGAACCCGCCGATCGACTCGTTCGGGTCGTAGGTCGGGTACGACGCCAGCGCCACCACCGACCCGTCGGTCGGGTCCAGGACCACCACCGCCCCGCCGGGCGCGTCGTAGGCCGGCAGGAGGCGCGACGGGTCCTTCGGGTCCGGTTCGGGCTCCTGGGTTCGGGCCCGGTGGATGGACCGCTCCAGCTCCCGCTCGGCCAGGTACTGGACGTCCACGTCGATCGACAGGACGACATCGTCGCCCCGCACCGGCGGCACGAAGAGGTCGGGGCGTTCCCGCACGATCTGGCCGAGCCGGTCCACCTCCACCACCTTGCGACCGGCCACGCCCCGCAGGTCGTCCTCGAACATGAGCTCCACGCCGGCCTTTCCGATGTGGTCGCGCAGGCGGTACGCCTTGCCCTCCGGCGGACGGCGACTGCGCAGCTCGGCGTCGTTGACCGGGCCCACCCAGCCCAGGACGTGGGTGGCCAGGTCGCCGTACAGGTAGGACCGCACGGTGCTCTCCGACACCCGCACGCCGGGGAAGCGCTCGCCACGTTCGCCGAAGTAGACGAGGAGGTCCTCGCCCACGTCATGGGCGATGGGCACGTCGTCGTAGCGGCCGTAGGACGGGTCGTTCAACGCCCGCTCCACGTCGGTCACCTTCATCAGGTGTCCGCCCCGGTTGACCTCCACGGCGACCTCGGTGAGCAGCTCCCGGACCTGCTGCTCGTCGAACTCGGCCTCCTCGAGCTCGTGGCGGTTCATGGTCAGGACCGTGGTCGTGCGGTTGCCCACCAGCACCCGGCCCTGCACGTCGAGGATCCGCCCCCGGGGGGCGGGAACCGGGATGACGCGGGTGACGTTGCTGTGGGCCACCGCCACCGCCTGCTCGCTGGTCATCACCTGCAGGTACCAGAGCCGGACGCCGAGGGTGGCGAACAACGACAGGCCGACGATGGCCAGGACCCTCATCCGGAACCGGGTGGATTCGTTCATCGCCGCCCGACCCGACCGGCCGCGGTGGCCCGGGGACCACGGGCCGGCTCCCGGTCCACGGCGACGTCCACCGGGAGGCCCCCCGTCACCGCCCACCGGACGATCCGGCTGGTCGGCAGGGCCACCGTCCCGGTCATCAGCGCGGCCACCAGTGCCGTGCCCAGCAGGGTGGATCCGTCCACCGGGTGGAGGCCGAACACGGTGCCGATGGCCGTCGCGGCGGCCACCCCCGCGGCGATGGCGGCCAGGAGGCCGAGGGCGGCCAGGCCGCGGGCGCCCGCGGCGAGGCGCACCGAGAGGTGGCCGACCACGACGGCCACCGGGGCGAAGGCCAGGGCGTGGAGGCCCAGCGGCGACACCCCCACCGAGTCGTGGAGGAGCCCGGCGAAGAAGGCCACCACGGCGCCGCGTTCGGGGCCGCCGTGGTGGCCGGCCAGGACGGCCACCAGGAGGAGGTACTCGACGGCCACGCCGTCGACGCGGACCTCGTCGAACAGGGTGGCCTGCAGCGTCGCCGCGGTCAGCAGCAGGGCCAGGACCCGGAACCGGCCGGTCACCGGCTCACCCGCCCCGCAGGCCCGACGGGTCGCCGGTGGTCGGCTCGTCCGCCATCAGGAGCACGTTGAGGAAGCTCAGGTTCTCCAGCGAGGCCGCCGGCTCGACGACCACGGCCCGCTCGAACTCGGCATCGTCGTCGGGGTCGAGGACCCGCCCCACCGGGACGTCGGGCGGGAAGAGGCTCCGACCGCCGGACGTGACCACCACCTCACCGGCCTCCACCTCGGCATCGAGGCGGATTCCGGCATCCACGACCAGGAACCCCGTTCGACCGCCGCCCCGGGCCAGGCCCTCGTCCTGGGAGCCCACCAGGCGGACCCCGACCCGGAACTCCGGGTGGGTGGCCAGCCGGACCGTGGACCGCGACCGGTCGACGGTCTCCAGGCGACCCACCAGGCCGGCGGCCGTCACCACCGGCATCCCCTCGGCGAGGCCGTCGTCGCTGCCCTTGTCCACCTCGATGGTGTGGGTGGCGAAGTTCCCGGGTGGGGTTCCGAGGATCCGCACCACGACCGAGCGTCGGCCCCCCACGTCGATCCCCACCTCGCCGAGGAGGCGTTCCAGGAGTTCGGCGTCGGCCTCGGCGGTGAGGCGACGCCCCCGCAGGCGGGCCAGCTCGTCGGCCAGCCGCTCGTTCTCGGCCACCACCTCGTCGTAGTCGAGCAGTCCGTTCCAGGCCGACCGGAACGGCGAGGCGACCCGGTCGGTGGCCGACCGCAGCGGCTCGACGACGTCCCGGACGCCGCGCTGGAAGGCGGCCAGCGGCTCCACGCCCCGGTACTGCATGGTGAGCAGCGTCAGGGCCGCCGCCACCAGGATCAGCAGGGTGGGCCGGGACCGACCACCACCGGGGGCCGCCACCGTCGCCTACTCCGGAGCGTCGCCGAAGATCAGCTCTCCGAAGCGCGAGAACTCCTCGAGGACCCGTCCGGCCCCCTCCACCACCGCGGTGAGCGGGTCGGGGGCCATCCAGACCGGCATCCCCGTCTCGGCCCGGAGCCGGTCGGCCAGCCCGATGAGCAGCGAGCCGCCACCGGCCAGGGTGATGCCCCGTTCCATGAGGTCGACGGCCAGTTCGGGCGGCGTCCGGTCCAGCGTGACCTTCACCGCGTCCACCACGTCGGACACCGGCTCGTCGAGGGCCTCGCGGAGTTCGCGGGTGGAGAAGACCGCCTTGTCGGGCAGGCCGGTCCGCATGTTCCGGCCCGGCACCTCGGCCCGGATCTCCTGGACCAGCGGATGGGCGGAACCGAAGCGGACCTTGACCTCCTCGGCCAACCGGTCGCCGATGTCCACCCCCTTCTCCTTCTTGAAGAACCCCTTCACGGCGTCGTCCATCTCGTCGCCGCCGACCCGCGACGACTGGGCGGCCACCACCCCGCCCAGGGAGAGGACGGCGACCTCGGTGGTCCCACCGCCGACGTCGACGATCATCGACCCGGTGGGTTCGGCCACCGGCAGGCCGGCGCCGATGGCCGCGGCCATGGGCTCTTCGATGATGTAGGCCGGGGGTCGGGCCCCCGCGTACTCGGCGGCCTCCTGGACGGCCCGTCGCTCCACGCCGGTCACGCCGGACGGAACGCAGATCACCATGCGGGGCTTGGCCCACTTGCGGGAGTGGACCTGCTGGATGAAGTACCGGAGCATCTTCTCGCAGACGTCGAAGTCGGCGATCACCCCGTCCTTCAGCGGGCGGACGACCTTGATCCGGTCGGGCGTCCTGCCGGCCATCCGCTTGGCCTCCCGGCCCACGGCCACCGGCGTGCCGTCCAGGGCGTTGGCGGCCACCACCGACGGCTCGTCGAGGACGATGCCCTCGCCGCGGACGTAGACCAGCGTGTTGGCCGTGCCCAGGTCGACGGCGACGTCGCGCGCTCCGAGGACGATCCGACGGGACCCACGCCGGGCAGGGGGTCTGTTCCTCTGGTCGACCATCGCCCCGGGGTGTCTCCGTCGGTCTCGAACGCGGCAGGCGGACGTCGGGGCGCGTCCGCCCGGGTCCAGACGGAACCGTAACGCGTCCGCCGGCCGGATGCCACTCTCCGCGCCCAGCCGACCACGCTGTGCGCTTGGAAACCCGCTGGCGGGCTACAGGCCGGGGAAGAAGATCCCGATCTCCCGCTCGGCGGAGTCCACCGAGTCCGAGCCGTGCACCAGGTTCTCGGTCATCACCAGGCCGAAGTCGCCCCGGATGGTCCCCGGAGCGGCCTCCCGCGGGTTGGTGGTGCCCATCAGGGTCCGCACCACGGCGAAGGTGTCCTCCGGGCCCTCCACGACCAGCACCATGGCCGGCGACCGGGACATGAAGGCCACCAGGTCGTCGTAGAAGCCCTTGCCGACGTGCTCCTCGTAGTGCCGCGCCAGGGTGTCCGCGTCGAGGCTGCGCAGCTCGGCGGCGGCGATGGTCAGGCCCTTGCGCTCGAGGCGGCCGATGATCTCCCCGACGAGGCCGCGTTCCACGGCGTCGGGCTTGCAGATGACGAGGGTTCGATCCATGCCGGCAGGCTACGGCCGTCGCCCGACGGTGCCGATCGGCTCAGGTGTCGGGTTCGTCACGCCACTCCTCGAGCAGCGCCGCCCCGTCGTCCCCGTCCTCCCCGTCGGCCAGGAGGGCGAGCGCCTCCCGTGCCGCCGACAGCACGTAGAACGATCCCGTCACCAGCACCAGATCGGCCTCGTCGGCCACCGTGACGGCCAGGCGCACCGCGTCGACGGCGTCGGACACCGCCTCGGCGGCCATACCCCGCTGACGGGCCAGCGCCGCCAGGTCGGCGGCCGGCACGGCGCGGGGCGACGGCGCCGTGCAGGCGATGACCAGGTCGGGCGCCAGCGGCACCAGCTCGTCGAAGACCTCGGCGGGCTCCCGCGGTCCCAGCGAACCGACCACCAGGATCCGACGGGCCGCGCCGAACACCTCGGGGACGGCGGCCACCAGGGCACGGACCGCCTGCTGGTTGTGGGCACCGTCCAGGACGACCAGCGGCTCGGCGGCCGCCACCTCCATCCGGCCCGGAATGGACACCGACCCGAAGCCCTCGGCCACCGCGTCGGCACCCAGCGGCGCTCCCAGGAAGGCCTCGGCGGCGGTCAGGGCGATCCCCGCGTTGTCGGCCTGGTGGGAGCCGTGCAGCGGGAGGAACACCTCGGCGTGGTCGCCCGACGGGGTCCACAGGTCGAGCACCTGGCCGCCGACCGCCGGCTCGGCACCCCGCACCCCGAAGTCCACGCCCCGCTCCAGCAGCGGATCCGGTGCCTCGGCGGCGAAGACCTCCCGGAGGTCGATCGACGTCTCGCCCAGCACCAGGGGACGCCCGGCCCGGATGATCCCCGCCTTCTCCGAGGCCACGTCGCGCCGCCAGTCGCCCGACCCGTCGGTGTGGTCCCGCCCGATGTTGGTCACCACCGACACGTCGGCGTCGATGACGTTCGTGGCGTCGTAGCGGCCCAGCAGCCCCACCTCGACCACGGCCGCCTCGACCGCCTCGTTGCTGAACCAGAGGAAGGCCGCCGCGGTCAGCAGCTCGAAGTACGAGGGCCGCTCCGGCGCCACCGCCGCGTAGCGCTCCAGGTCGGCCACCACCTCGGCGAAGGCCTCCTCGCCGATCATCTCGCCGCCCATGGTCAGGCGTTCCCGCACCGTGTCGACGTGCGGGCTGGAGTACCCGCCCACCTTCAACCCGGCCGCGGTCAGCAGCGACGACACCATGGCCGACACCGACCCCTTGCCGTTGGTGCCCGTCACGTGGACGGACCGCACGTCGCGGTGCGGGTCGCCCATCACCCCGACCAGGCCGCGCATGGCCTCCAGGCTCAGGCCGTGGATCCGGCCTGCTGCGGCCTCCAGGTTGGTGAAGCGCTCGAGGAAGCGCAGCGCGGTGCGCATGTCGCGCACGCTCGGCTCCGAAGGGGACCCCACCGGAGCCGTCCCCGTCCGGTCAGGAGGCGGCGCGGTCGGGACGCTGGGCGCCCCGAGGCAGCACGGTCGGCATGGCACCGCCCTGCACGGCGTCGAGGTCGACCAGCACCCGGCCCGCCTCGTCGTCACCCGGCAGCTCGTACATCACGTCGAGGAGCACCTCCTCGAGGATGGCCCGCAGGCCACGTGCACCGGTCCCCCGCTCGAGGGCCTGCTCGGCGATGGCCACCAACGCATCGTCGGCCACCTCCAGCTCGATGTCCTCGAAGTCGAAGAGGCGCTGGTACTGCTTGACCAGGGCGTTCTTCGGTTCGGTCAGGATCTGCACCAGGGCATCGACCTCGAGCTGGGACACCGTGCCCACCACGGGCAGGCGGCCGATGAACTCGGGGATGAGGCCGAACTTGATCAGGTCCTCGGGACGGACGTCGGCGAACAGGGCGCCCACGTCCTTCTCGCTGCGGGTCCGGACGTCCGCGCCGAAGCCCACCCCAGCGCCCCCCTGGCGGGACTCGATGACCTGCTCCAGGCCGGCGAAGGCCCCACCGCAGATGAACAGGATGTTCGTGGTGTCGATCTGCAGGAACTCCTGGTGGGGGTGCTTGCGTCCCCCCTGGGGTGGCACGGCCGCCGTGGTGCCCTCGAGGATCTTCAACAGCGCCTGCTGGACGCCCTCGCCGGAGACATCCCGGGTGATCGACGGGTTCTCGCTCTTGCGGGCCACCTTGTCGATCTCGTCGAGGTAGATGATCCCCGTCTCGGCCTTCTTGATGTCGTAGTCAGCGGCCTGGATCAGCTTGAGGAGGATGTTCTCGACGTCCTCGCCGACGTAGCCGGCCTCGGTCAGCGCGGTGGCGTCGGCGATGGCGAACGGGACGTTGAGCATCCGGGCCAACGTCTGGGCCATCAGCGTCTTGCCACTGCCGGTCGGCCCGATCAGGAGGATGTTGGACTTGGCCAGCTCCACCGTCTCGCCGGCCACCGTCGAGGTGCCCACGGAGCGGACGCGCTTGTAGTGGTTGTAGACGGCCACCGAGAGGATCTTCTTGGCCCGGTCCTGGCCCACGATGTAGTCGTCGAGGAAGGCGTAGATCTCACGAGGGCGGGGCAACTCGCCGGTCGGCGTCTCGGCCGGCTCGGTGAGCTCCTCCTCGATGATCTCGTTGCAGAGGTCGATGCACTCGTCGCAGATGTAGACGCCGGGGCCGGCGATCAGCTTCTTGACCTGCTTCTGCGTCTTGCCGCAGAACGAGCACTTGAGGAGTTCGCCCTCGCCGAACTTCGCCATGCCCCTGGTCCCCCTGGTCCCGTGCTTCGGCCGCTGCTACTCGACGGCGGAGATCGGCCCGCTGTTGTCGGCCAGGTTCCGCTGGTCGATGACCTCGTCGATGATGCCGTACTCCTTGGCCTCCTCGGCCGTCATGACGAAGTCCCGGTCGGTGTCGGCGTGGATGCGCTCGGCGTCCTGCCCGGTGTGGCGGGCCAGGATCTCCTCGAGCTGGACCTTCAGCCGCTGGATCTCCTTCGAGGCCAGCTCGATGTCGGAGACCTGGCCGGAGGCGCCGGCGTACGGCTGGTGGATCAGCACCCGGGAGTGCGGCAGGGCCAGGCGCTTGCCCGGCGTGCCGGCGGCCAGCAGCACCGCGGCGGCCGATGCCGCCTGCCCGAAGCAGATGGTGGTGACGTCGGGCTTGATGTACTGCATCGTGTCGTAGATGGCGAACAGGGCGTTGATGTCGCCACCCGGCGAGTTGATGTAGAGGCTGATGTCCCGGTCGGGGTTCTCCGACTCCAGGTGGAGCAACTGGGCGCAGATCAGGTTGGCCACCGTGTCGTCGATCGGCGTGCCGATGAAGACGATGTTCTCCTTGAGCAGGCGGGAGTACAGGTCGAAGGCCCGCTCGCCCCGGTTGGTCTGCTCGACGACCGTCGGAACGAGGTAGTTCTGCACGCGCAGTCCGGCCAGGCCGGTCACCGGGTTCACTCTTCCTCGTCCCCTCCGTCGACCGCGTCCTCGTCGTCGGCCGAACCCACAGTCTCGTCCACCGCGTCCCCGGCGTCGGGGATGGCGGCCGGCTCGGGTTCCTCGGGCGGTTCCAGCAGGGCCCGGTCCACCTCGTTGCCGTCCTCGTCCACGATCTCGGCCCGCTCCAGCACCCAGTCCAGGGCGGCCTGCTTGCGGAGGTCGGAGCGCACCTCGAGCATCCGACCCGAGGCGGTCAGGGCCTCGCGGATGCCGTCCACGTCGCCCCCCGTCTGCCCGGCCAGCATCCCCAGGTACTCCTCGAGCTGGTCGCCGTCGCCCTCCAGGCCCTCGGCGTCGGCCACGGCCCGCAGGCCCAGGTCCACCCGGGCCGCGATCTCGGCGCCGTCGCGCATCTCGTCGCGCATCGACTCGAGGTCCCGCCCCATGGCCTCCATGTAGGTGGCGAAGTCGATGCCCTGCGAGCCCATCCGCATGGCCATCTCGTTGATCCGATTGTCGATCTCGGCCTCCACCAGGGCGTCGGGCACGTCGAGCTCCACCAGGTCGGCCACGGCCTGGGCCACCCGGTCCCGGGCCATCATCCCGGCCTGACGACGACGCATCGTGGTGATGCGTTCCCGGAGGTCGGCCTCCAGGTCGGCCAGCGTCTCGAACTCGGACGCCTCGGCGGCGAAGGCGTCGTCGGCCTCGGGGAGCACCCGCTCCTGCACGGCCTTGACCTCGATGGCGAACGAGAGCGAGGAGCCCTCCTCCTCCGGGTGGTCGGCGTCGAACTCGAGCGTGTCGCCGGCCGAGGCGCCACGGAGGTTCTCGTCGATCTCGGGGACCACGGCACCGGCACCCACCTCGTAGAGGTAGTCGGTGGTGGTCAGGCCCTCGACGGCCTCGCCGTCCACGCTGCCCTCGATGTCGATGGTGACCTGGTCGCCGTCCTCGGCGGGGCGACCGGCGTCCTCCAACGTGCCGTGCTGGCGGC
Organism: Acidimicrobiales bacterium; assembly: GCA_016845305.1. Classification (GTDB taxonomy): domain Bacteria; phylum Actinomycetota; class Acidimicrobiia; order Acidimicrobiales; family MedAcidi-G1; genus UBA9410. The sequence continues at coordinate 23,404 of JAERSW010000119.1, read as the reverse complement.
GCAGGGCGTCGACCTGCTGCTGGACGTCCTCGTCTCGGGCCTCGGGGCCCTCGATCTCGACGCGCAGCGAGCCGTGGCCGGCCACCGTGGCCCGGGGCCGGACCGGCACCACGGCGTCGAAGGTCAGGGGACCCTCCTCGGTGCCGCCGGTGATCTCGATCTCCGGCTGGTCGATGGCGTCGACCTCGTTCTCGACCAGCGCACGCCCGTAGTAGTCGGGCAGGGCCTGCTGCATGGCCTCCTGGCGGCCGGCGGCCACGCCGAGGCGGGCCTCCAGCAGCTTGCGGGGCGCCTTGCCGGGCCGGAAGCCGGGCAGCCGGACCTCCTTGGCGATGCGCTTGAAGGCGGCGTCGACGGCGACGTCGAACTCGGTCTCGTCGACGGCGACGGTCAGTTTGACCCGGTCGCCGTCCAGGGTTTCAAGGGTGGTCTCCACAGTGGCCGGAGTGTACCGGTGGCCCCCTCGGCGACCCCCGCAGGAAACCGGTCAGCGGGCCCCTTCAGCGGCACCCGTCAGCGAATGGTGAACGGGTTGGCCATGGGCTCGGCCGACGTGTTGATCCAGACCGTCTTGGTGGTCGTGAACTCGTGGATGGCGTCGACACCGGCCTCGCGGCCCGATCCGCTGAGGCCGAAGCCTCCGAACGGAGCGATGGGAGAGATGGCCCGATACGTGTTCACCCACACGATCCCCGAGCGGATGGCCTTCGACACCCGGTGGACCCGGCCCACGTCGCTGGTGAACACGCCGGCGCCCAGGCCGAACTCGGTGTCGTTGGCCATGGCGACGGCCTCGTCCTCGGTGTCGAACCGCAGGACCGACATGACGGGACCGAACAGCTCGACCCGGGTGCTCCGGACGTCCTGGTCCGGACAGCCCAGCACGGTCGGCCGGTAGTACCAGCCCCCATCCAGGCCCTCGGGTCGGGCGCCGCCGGTGTGGATGGCGGCCCCCTGGGCGGCCGACTCGGCGACGACGGCCTCGCAGCGGTCGCGCTGGGCCTCGGTGGCCAGCGGCCCCATCTGCGAGTCGTCGTCCAACGGGTCGCCGATCCGGATCTGCTCGGCCCGTCGCACCACCTCGGCCACGAACTCGTCGTGGACCCCGGACTGGACGAAGACCCGGGACCCGGCCACGCAGCTCTGGCCCGACGCGCCGAAGTTCCCGGCGATGGCCCCGTTGACCGCCCCGTCGAAGTCGGCGTCGTCGAACACCAGGATGGGCGACTTGCCGCCCAGTTCGAGGGTGACCGGCGCCAGGTTCTGCGCCGTGTTGGCCACCACGTGGCGGGCCGTCTCCACGCCGCCGGTGAAGGCCACCTTGTCGACCAGCGGATGGCTGGTCAACGCCCTGCCACACGGCTCGCCGAAGCCGGTGATCAGGTTGACCACGCCCGGCGGGAAGCCGACCTCGTCGACCACGCGGGCGAACTCCAGCAGCGGTGCCGGGGCCACCTCCGACGCCTTGATGACGACGGTGTTGCCGGCGGCCAGCGCCGGACCGACCTTGGTGGCGGTCAGGAACATCTCGGCGTTCCACGGGACGATGGCGGCCACCACCCCGACCGGCTCCCGGGTCGTGTAGACGTGGAGGTCGGGCTTGTCGATGGGCAGCGTGTCGCCCTGGATCTTGTCGGCCAGCCCGGCGTAGTAGCGGTAGTAGTCGGCCACGTAGGCGGACTGGGCCCGGGTCTCGGCGGCCAGCTTCCCGCTGTCGGTGGTCTCCACGCTGCCCAGGTGGTGGGCGGCCTCGGCGACGAGGTCGGCGAGGCGAAACAGCAGGTGGCCGCGCTGCGTGGCGGTCATCGCCGGCCAGTCGCCCTCGGTCAGGGCGCGCCGGGCGGCCCGGACGGCCCGATCCACGTCGGCCTCGGTGGCGCCGGGCGCCGTCGCCCAGCCCTCGCCGGTGGCCGGGTTGGTCGACGTGAAGCGGTTGCCGTCGGAGGCCTCGCAGAACTCGCCGTCGATGTAGAGCTGGTAGTCGATCATCCCCGTACCTCCCCGGGATCCTCGTCCGTCACCGGTGCGTCGTCGTCCAGGAAGTCCCGGAGGGCGTCGAGGCACGCCTCGGGCGCCTCGATCGGCGGCAGGTGCCGGAGCCCGGAAAGTACCCGCGATCGGCCGTCGTGGACGGCGGCGGCGATGGCGTGGCTCATGGCCGGCGTCGAGCCGACGTCGAGCTCGCCGGTCATCGCCAGGGTCGGGACGGCGATCCGGGCCGCCGCGGCCGGCATCGACGGGTCGCCGTCGACGAACAACCGGTAGGCCTTCAGGTACGCCCCGAGGTCGTTGCCGACAAGGCGGTCGCGCACGGTGGCGACCCGGTCGGGGTGTGCGACCTGCCAGTCAGGGGCGAACCACCGGTCGACGGCGAGCGCCGCGACCGGTGCGAGCCCGTCGGCCTCGGTGAGGGCCAGGCGGCCCCGACTGCCCCGCTTGTCGGCCTCGGAGCGGTCGAACACGGCGTTCATCGCCACCAGACGGCGGATCGACGTCGGGTGGCGGGCCGCGGTGGCCAGTGCCACGAGCCCGCCGAGCGAGAGGCCCACCAGGTCCGGTAGCGAGCCGGTCCATCCCGCGACCTCGTCGAGCACCCAGCGACACTGGTCGACGAGGTCGTCGACGCTGCGGGGCCCGGGCGGGTCCGGCGTGTGGCCGTGTCCCCAGAGGTCGTAGCGGACCACGGTGCGGTCGACGGCCAGGTCGGGGACGACGAGGTCCCACATGGCCAGGTCGAGGCCGACGCCGTGGACGAGGACCAGCGGCGGGCGGAGCGGCCCCGCCGGACCGGTCGGACCGTCGGTGCGGACGTGGGTGGCCGACGGATCGGGGATCACCCCTCCGTCAGCCCCATCTCCTCCATGTCGGTGTACCGGTTGCCGATCCGGTGGTGGGGCCGACCGCCGGTCGAGGCGCCGATGGCGACGAGGATCTCGTCAGGTGCCGGGGCGTCCTGGACCTGCATCTCGAGCGTCAGGTAGTGCGACCGCCAGCCGGCGTCGACCTTGTGCATCATCGGGATGGACAGCGTCGTGCCCGGACCGCCCCGGGTGTTGGTGAACGACAGGTAGGCGGTGCCGCCGACGGCGTCGCGGAACACGTTGCCGAAGCGCAGCGTGTGGATGAACGCCGAGGCGTGCTCGACCTCGCCGGACGTACCCACCATGGCCGCCTTGCCGTAGCCCTCGACGCCGTCGGGACCGCCGCACAGGTCGACGAGGCGGGGCACCAGCAGCGCGCCCAGCTGCGGGGCGAGGTCCATGATCACGGGGCGGAGGTCCTCGACGAACCCCTGGCCGGCCCAGGGGTTGGCGATCACGGCGGCGACGCCGTGCATGGCCATCGGCGGGTCGGCCGGTCGGCCGCCCTCGAGGTGGGTCTCCTCGCTGTGGACGACGACCTTGCGCAGTCCGAGGTCCGCGGCGTCGCTCATCGGGGCCTCCCGGGCTTGATGTAGGCGGTCCGGGTGCGGGTGAAGAACTCCTGGGCGGTGTCGCCCTGCTCGCGTGCCGCGTGGCCCGACGAGTCCTTCTCGCCGCCGAACGGGGCGTGGATCTCCGAGCCGGTCGTGGGCCCGTTGACCTTGATGAGGCCGGCCTGCAACTCGTGGACGGCCCGGTCCACGATCCACGGGTCGTCGGTGTAGACCGACGCCGTCAGGCCGAAGTCGGTGTCGTTGGCCAGGGCGAACGCCTCGTCCTCGTCGTCGACCCGCAGGACGGTGCTGACCGGGCCGAACACCTCCTCGTGGGTGATGGTCAGGTCGGTGCCGCCGGCGAAGAGCGTGGGGGCGAAGAAGCACGGTCCGTCGGGGGTGCCGCCGGCCACCGCCAGCGTCTCGGCGCCCTCGGCCTTCGCCTGGTCGACGGCGTCGGCCACCTCGGCGCGGGCACCGGCCGAGACCAGCGGGCCGATGGCCGTCGCCGCGTCCTGTCCGTCGCCGACCTTCAGGGCGGTCACGGCGTCGACGAGCCGGTCGACCAGCTCGTCATGGACGTCGCCGACGGCGATGATGCGGCGCGTGGCGGTGCACTTCTGGCCGGTGGCGCCCATGGCGCCGTTGACCACGCCGGCCACGGCCACGTCGATATCGGCGTCGCCGAACACGATGCAGGGGTTGTGGCCGCCCAGCTCGAGCTGGACCCGGCCGTTGCGGGCGGTGACGGTGTCGCGGATGCCCTGTCCGACGCCGACCGAGCCGGTGAAGGTCACGCCGTCGACCCGGTCGTCGGCAACGAGGGCGCCGCCCATCGAACCGGGACCCAGAACGAGGTTGAGGACGCCGGGCGGCAGGCCGGCCTCGGTGAAGATCGAGGCGATGGCCACGGCGCTCAGCGGCGTGTTGCTGGCCGGCTTCCACACCACGGCGTTGCCGGTGACGAGCGCCGGGGCGATCTTCCAGACGGGGATGAGCAGCGGGAAGTTCCACGGCGTGATGACCCCGACCACGCCGAGAGGGGCCCGCACGGTGCGGATGGTCTCGCCCGGGTTGTTCGACGGGAAGATCCGCTCGCTGGAGACCTTGGCCAGGCCGGCCTGGTAGCGGCAGGTCTCGGCCGACAGGACCGCCTCGCCGCGTGATTCGGGGACGGTCTTGCCCTCCTCGAGGGTGCAGAGCAGCGCCAGCTCGTCGGCCCGCTCGTCGAAGAGCACGGCGGCCCGCTCGAGCACCCGGGCCCGGGCGCCGAAGCCGGCGCGGGCCCAGGCGGCCTGGGCGTCGACGGCGGCGGTCACCGCGTCGGCGGCGGTCGAGGCGTCGCCCTGCGGGAACTCGCCGACCGGCTCGTCGGGGCGGGCCGGGTTGTCACTCACCGCGGTGCCGCCCGGGGCGGCGGTGCTCCAGTCGCCACCGATGAGGTGGGCGCCTGCGGGGATGCTCATGGTGGTCATGCGCGGCAGCGTACCGACCGGGCCGGGACCGGGAAGCAGGTCGCGGGACGAGAGGGGCGGCGGGTAGGTTCGTCTGCGGTCCCGCTCAGGCGGGCACGCGGGTGTAGTTCAACGGCTAGAACCTCAGCCTTCCAAGCTGATGATGAGGGTTCGATTCCCTTCACCCGCTCCGACGGCCACCGCTCACCAGTCGATGGGCTCCCACTGCTCGTCCGGGTCGGCCATCCTCTCGGCCATCCTCCGGGACTTCTTGTCGGCCACGATGTTGGCCATCATGCGGGCCGAGGTGGCCGCCGACTCGACGTCGCCCAGGCTGCTGAGGTTCGCCTCCTGCCACAGGCTCTCCCGGATGGAACCGCCCTTCTCGGCGGCGTAGGAGGCCGCCGAGCGCTGGTGCCGCTCGGTCCGGAGCTCGGTGCGCTGCAGGTAGTAGTGCGAGATCATGTGGAAGACCTCGCCCTTCCCGTACGCGAACACCACGGCCACCGCGTCCTCGCCGTACTTCTCGCCCAGCTCGGCCGACCGGATGAGCACCCGGACACGCTCGTCGTCGAGGACCCGGACGGGGTAGGAGGAGCCCTCCAGCCACCACTGCGGGTCGTCGTCGGCGTCGAGCACGCCCTGGAGGTACGGGCTGTCGGTCTCCAACACGTCGATCCGCACCACGTCGTCGCCGGTGGACCGGCCGTTGTAGGCGACGTGGCCCGGAAAGGCCCGCTCGATCACGTTGGTCAGCGCCCAGTCGGTGGTGAAGAGGGTGCCGCCGGCGGCCACGAAGTCACGGACGGCCACGATCTCGGCTTCGGTCATGTTGCCCGGGCAGTTCACGACCAGGAGCTGGTCGGGGTTCAGGCCGGCCGTCGCGAGGTGGCCCTCCGGGACCACCGTGAACGGGACGTCCAGGGCGCCCAGGACCTGCTCGACGTGGTCGTAGCAGCCCTCGACCACCACGATGTCGGCGGCCTGGACCGCCTCCAGGGCCTCGGCCTGGAGCGGCTGCTCGATGGCCATCCGGCTGCGGGCGATGTCGGCACCCATCTGGTAGGCGGTGAACCGGTCGCTGTCGACGCCGGTCGATCCGCTCGGGGGGAGGTTCATCTTCTGTTCTCTCTTCTCTCTGCCTATCTCGATCTCTCTGCCTGTCTCGATCTCTCTGCCTGTCTCGGGCGGGTCGCTGTCCGGATCGTCAACCCACGAAGCACCCGACCTGGTCCCCTGTCCGACTGGCCTGTGACGAATCGCCGCCCGGTGACGGATCCGGGTCGAGCCCGGCCATGGCCGCCACCGTGAGGAGGTGGAGGTCGACGAGCCGCTCCTCGGTCATCGACCACGTGTAGCCCCCGGCGAGCACGAACGCCGTGGCTCGCCCGCGGCACCGCTCGGCGATCCGGCGCTCCCGCTCGGCCAGGGCCTCGAACGACACCCCCGGGTGGGGGTCCATGCCCGCGTTGACCAGCACCAGGCCGGCGTCGTCCGGGAGGCGGTCCAGCATCCGGTCCAGCCCGGCGAGGTAGGCGTCGTCATCGGACGAGACGATCTCCAGCATGCCCGCGCCGGACGGCTCGTAGCCGTCGAAGCCGCTGGTGCTCAGGTCGAGGTGCAGCACCCGAGGGTCGGTTCCGACCAGCTCGTCGGTGCCGCCGCCGCAGTGGGCGTCGACGTCGAGGATGACGACCCGCTCCACCGCTGCGCCCGCGCCGTCCGAGGCGGCACCGTCCAGGACGTGGTGCACGGCGACGGCCAAGCCGTTGACCGTGCAGTAGCCGGACCCACCCGCACGCCGTGCGTGGTGGAGGCCGGACGACAGGCTTCCGCTGGCGCCGCCGGACGCGATCGCCTCGTCCACGGCGGCCAGGACGCCGGCGGTGGAATGGACCGCCATCGTCCAGATGCCCGGGTCCCACGGGAAGTCGTTGCCCTCGGCCAGCTCGGCGGGCTCGCCGGTGCGCAACGCCTCGACGTAGGCCCCGTCGTGCACCGCGCCGATGGCCGCCTCGGCCACCGACAGGTGGGAGGTCGGCGGGACGACCTCGACACCGGGAACCCGGCCGCCCCGGATCGCCTCGGCGATCCAGGACGACTTCCGGGTGGTGTCGAAGTCGTGGTCGGTGGCGACGTAGCCGTCGTCGTGGAAGACCCGCATCACACCTCCTCCTCGGAGGCCATGGCGGCGAAGCCGATGTGGACGCCCTGCACCAGGCACCCCTCGACCTGCTCGTGGAGCCCCTCGACCACGGCCCGGTCCAGGTCCTCCGGGGACACGCCGAGGAGCCGGCACAGGCCGTCGACGATCCCGGGGACCACGAGGTCACCGATCCGGGTGTCCGGATCGGGCCGGATCTCCTCGGGCAGGCTCTCGAAGCCGTCCATGTCGGCGATCCGCAGGTCGGCCCACTGGCGGACGGCCTCCACGGCACGGTCCTGGGCGACCTCGGCGAGGATCTCGCCGGCCGGCAGGTCGGCCATCTCGGCGTCCCAGTCGACGTCGCCGGACGGCAGGACGCCCTCGTCCAGGTGGTCGACGACGTCCTCGGCCGTCCGGATCTTGCTGATGATCCAGCCGAGGTCGACCGGGTTGGCCAACCGCCAGGCGTTGGCCCGGCGGACCGCGTCGCGCTCCTCGTCGATCGTCCACGACCGGCGGTCGGCGTGCCACCGGATGGCGTCGCCGGCGTACTCGATGCCGGCGATGGGGCGGGCGGCGCGGATGGCCTCGAGGCCCTCCTCGATGCCGTGGCCCAGCTCGAGCAGCACGGCGTAGGCCATCGACGGGGCCCGGTTCACGCCCATGTGGCAATGCACCATGACCCGGGCATCGGGATCGGCCAACGCCTCGGTGATGGCGTCGACGCCCTCGGTGAACCAGCCCTTCGCCTGGCCGTGGGCGGCGCCGTCGTCATGGGTGCCGAGGTGGTGGTACACGACGTGCGGTGCCGCCGCGGCGACGACGTCATCGCTGTTCCACTCGCCACGGAGGTCGACCACGTGGGTGATGCCGACCTCGAGCCAGATGGCGAGGCCCCGCTGGGAGCCGATCGGGTCGGTGGGCAGGTCGCCGCTCACGTACAGGCGGTCGGCCACCTCGCACGGTCGCCGCCACCAGGCGGCGGGGTCGTCGGGACGGTGGGCGGTGGTGGGTGGGGTCAGGTCGTTCATCGGGTCCTCCGTGGGCGGACGATTCGGTGCGTCCGCCCTCTCGTGATTGTCATTTCGAGATCACCATTTCGTGATTGAATGACAAGATAGAGAGGGGGTGTGACAGCCTCCCGACGAACGGCTCGAGATCGTTGGAACGACGGGGATCAGAGGCCGAGTGAGGACCGAACGAGCACGTCCAGCTCGTCGGCCCGGACCACCGGTTCCCCGGCCCGGCGGATGCCGTGGAGCAGCTCCAGCCACTCCCCCGGCAGGGCCGCCGCGCCCCAGCGGGCGCCCAGCAGCGTCCCGGCGATGGCGGCCACGGTGTCGGTGTCGTTGCCGACCATCACCGCGGCACGCAACGCTGCCTCGAGGTGCCCCGACGGATCGTCGGGGTCGACCGGGGTGTGGACGATGGCCGACAGCACCGCCTGGAAGGCGGTCACCACCCATCCGTTCGGGTTGAAGGCCTCTGGTGGCAGCATCACCGCCTCGTCGATTCGAGCTGCCCACAGGTCCCGGCGGTCCTCCGGGACCAGATCGAGGCCGGCACGCACCAGGTCCGCGGCGTCGAAGCCGTCCATCGCCTCGGCGTCCACGATGGCCGAGCGGGCCGCCTCGCACCACAGCACGCAGGCGTCGCGCGAGTCGGCGTGGGCGTGGGTCAGCCTCGACACGGTGGCCGCGGCGCGTGCCACTGCGTCGCGGTCGCCGAGCGCCACCAACGGCACCGGTGCGCTCCGCATCAGGCCGCCGTTCCCGACGCTGTCGCCCTTCCGCTCCTGGACCTCGTCGGACCAGTCGAGGAGCCCGTCGGCGTCGACGCCGGCGCACAGCACCGCCCGGGTGTGCATCCCGATGTCCGGCGGATCGGTCGCCGCCCAGTCCAGGAAGTTCCGACCGATGGCCACGTGGTCCACCGGACCGTCGCCGCCCCGGTCCGCCAGCACGTCGAGGATGCCGAGCGCCATCTGGGTGTCGTCGGTCCACTCCCCCGGCGCCCAGTCGCCAAGCCCGCCGCCGATCATGTCCAGATCGGCCGGGTCGTCCGGGAGCGTCGAGTCGGCGAACTCGTAGCCGGCCCCGAGGGCGTCGCCGCACGCCGAGGCCAGCACTGCCCCCAGCGCCCGGTCCACCACGCCGTCGTCGAGCGGGCCGCTCACCGGCCGGCCTCCCACTCCACGACCATCCGCTCCTGGTCGCGGGTCTGTGGCGACTCCCGGTGGCCCGCGTCCAGGTCACCCAGCCGCAGATCGGTCAGGACCTCCAGGACGTCGCGGCCCGAGGCATACCCGTGCCGGGCCAGCCAGCAGCCCACCACCGTGCCGGTCCGGCCCAGGCCACCCCAGCAGTGGACGTAGGCGGTCCCGCCGGCGGCCAGCGCCTCGTCCAGCACGTCGAGGATCCCGACCAGCTCCACGGGACCCCCGTCCGGCACCCCCATGTCCGGGATGGGACAGGCCAGCACCTCGGCTCGACCGTCCACGGCTCCGTGGTAGCGGGTCAGGTGGACGTCGGTCCCGTAGGGAAACACGTCCGGATCGTCCTGGGTCAGGTTCACGAACGTGTCGATCCCGGCGTCCAACAGCTCCTGGAGCACCTCCGGCACGTGCTCGCGGTCGCCGCGGCCGGCCTTGCCCGGGTAGGCGCCGGCCGCCAGCCGTCCCTCCACCACCCAGTACGACCGTCGGGTCGGACCGGGAACGAAGCGGGCCAGCGGCCACGCCTCACCCGACCCGTCCCGAAATCCCGTCATCTCCGCCATCTCGTGAATCCTCCCACGGTTCCGCCTGTCGGCGCCCGGCCCCTAGGGTCGGGTCGTGCTGATCGCCCAGGTCACCGACTGCCACATCCGCGATCGGGACACCTCGTTCGGCCGCCTGGTCGACACCACCGAGACCCTCCGGCGGGTCGTCGACCACCTCCTGGGCCTGGATTCGGCGCCCGACGTGGTGCTGGCCACCGGCGACCTCACCGACGACGGCACCCCGGCCCAGTACGCCACCCTCCGTGACATCCTCGCCCCGCTGGACGACCGGCTGGTCCCGCTGCCCGGCAACCACGACGAGGAGCCGGCCTTCCGCCTGGCCTTCGCCGACCTCCTGCCCGACGACCTGCCCGACGGCCACTGCAGCTACGTGGTCGACGACCATCCGATCCGGCTCGTCGGCCTCGACACGACCCTGCCCGGCCGACACGACGGACGCTTCGACACCGAGCGAGAGGCCTGGCTGGACGGCGTGCTGGCCGCCGAGCCCGACCGCCCCACGGCGATCTTCACCCACTTCCCGCCGTTCGAGACCGGCCTGCGTTTCATGGACCTGGCCGGCCTGCTCGACGCCGACCGGCTCCGGGCCACCATCGAACGCCACCCCCAGGTCCGGCTCCTGACGTGCGGCCACCTGCACCGTCCCATCCAGACGGCGATCGGCGCGGCCCTGGCCACCACCTGTCCGTCGACCGGGAACCAGCTGGGGCTCGACCTCGACTCCGACCGGGCCGGAGCGGTCGACGAACCCCCCGCCTACCAGCTCCACCGGTGGGACGGCGAGCGCTTCGCCACCCACACGGGAACGGTCCGGGATCCGGCCGCCGTGCGCACCGTCGACCTGTCGTCCTACGCCGCCGAGGTCCGACGCCGGCACGCTGCCGGCGAACCGTTCACCAAGGCGTGACCGGTCCCCGGTCCCGACCCGGGACCGGAGCGGAGGATCAGGTCGGGCCGCCGCCCTGCCGTTCGAGGAACCGGTAGACGTCCATCAGGTCGATGCCGGGGAACGGCGTGAACTCCCGCGCCGCCGACGGCAGCGCGGTCAGCACGAAGCTCCGCTCCGAGGCCGACGGCCAGGCCACGCCCTCCCAACGCTGCAGGAGGTCCTCGTCCGCCTGCTCGTCCCCACCCCGGGCATCGACGCGGCGAAGGGTGTCGCCGCCCCGGAACGCCTCGGCGTGCTCGACCCTGCAGCCGAGGGTCACCGCGTACGGGGTCCGCTCGGTGGCGTTCTCGATGTAGGTCACGCACCAGTAGTCGCCGTCGTCCATCACCGTCCGCTGGTAGTGGAGGAGGTCGGATCCGTCCCACGCTTGGCGGGCCCCCCAGTTGCGACCCAGGCGGGCGCCCTCCAGGCCACCGTCGGGGTCGGCGGGGAACCGGATGCCGTCGTTCTCGTAGGCCTTGGTGACGGTGCCCTCCGGGTCGGTGCGGATGAAGTGCACGGGAAGGCCGAGGTGCCGGGTGGCCAGGTTGGTGAACCGGTGGGCGGCCATCTCGTAGGAGACGTAGTAGCGCTCCTTGAGGTCCTCGATGGACAGGTCGCCGTCCTCCCTGGCCGCGCCGAGGAAGCCCACGGCGGCCTCCTCGGGGATGAGGACGGCCGCCGCGTAGTAGTTCGACTGGATCCGCTGGCGCAGGTAGCCCTCGAAGTCGGTGGTCTCGGCGTGCTCGAGGGCGAAGTGCCCCAGGGTCTGGAGCACCACCGACCGGGCGGCCCGCACGCTGAGGTCGTCGCGCTGCGGGATGTAGATGACCCGCCGCCGGGTGTCGGTCACCGACCGGGCGGTGCGGGGCATGCCCTTGACCCGCTCCACGGTGAACCCGTGGTGGGCGGCGAGGCCCTCCATGTCCCGTTCCGTGGGTGGCCCCTCGCCGCCGTAGCCAGCGGCGGCCAGGTCGGCGGCGGCGAGGGCCTCCACCTCGGCGAAGTAGTTGTCGCGCTCCCGCATCTCCGACCGCAGGCCGATGTTGGCCATCCGGGCCCGGTCGCCCGCCTCGAGGCTGGCGAGGCCCGACCGGCTGACCTCGACGTCGGGCAGCACCCGGTAGAGGCCGACGAGCGCCTCGAGCACGTCGTCGTCGAGGCGGGCTCCGGCCCGCACCTCGGGAAGTTCCAGGGTGGACCGCCACGGGCCCTGCTGGTGGCGGTCCAACTCGATCTCCAGCTCGGCCCGTCGGCTGGGCGGGGTCGGGTCGAGGAGGTCGGCGGTGGTGCAACCCAGGGCCTCGGCCAGCTCGCCCAGCACGCCGAGACGGGGCTCGATCCGGCCGTTCTCGACCTGGGACAGGTACGAGGCGGGTCGGCCGATGCGCTCGCCGAGCACCGCCAGGGTGAGCCCCGCGTCCCGGCGCAGGTGGCGGAGTCGGTGGCCGAGGACGACCGGGTCGAAGGCCGGTCCACCCATCGTGCTCCCCCTTCGCCGTCCAACTGGCCGAAGTCCTTGGATTTTTCGGCCTCGAGCACAGCCTAGGTGATCTTCTCCGGCCCCCGTCCCCGGTCGAGGCCGGAAGATCGCTGATACTGGCCGCCACGAGACGTACCAGCAGGAACCCACCGGTCGAAAGGGGACTTCCATGACCAGCCTGGACGGCATCGAGATCAGCGACCACCCGCTCCGCGACGAGGTCTTCACGCCCGAGGCCACGGCCTTCGTCGCCGACCTGGTGCGCACCTTCCGCGACCAGCGGATCGACCTGCTCCGCAACCGGCGCATCCGCCAGGAGAAGTTCGACGCCGGCCTGCGCCCCGACTTCCTCCCCGAGACCGCCGAGATCCGCTCCGGCACCTGGACCGTCGCCCCGCCGCCCAAGGACCTCCTCGACCGCCGCGTCGAGATCACCGGCCCGCCCGAGCGGAAGATGATGATCAACGCGCTCAACTCCGGCGCCCGCGTCTTCATGGCCGACTTCGAGGATTCGAGCACCCCGACCTGGGACAACATGCTCAACGGCCAGGTCAACGTGCGCGACGCCATCCGGCGCGACCTCACCCTGCGCCGCGACGGCAAGAGCTACGCCCTCAACGACGAGGTCGCCACCCTGGTCATCCGCCCCCGCGGCTGGCACCTCCCCGAGCGCCACGTCCAGGTCGACGGGCGCCCGGCGGCCGCCTCGCTGGTCGACTTCGGCCTCGTCTTCTTCCACAACGCCCGCGAGGCCCTCGACCGGGGCTCGGCGCCGTACTTCTACCTCCCCAAGCTGGAGAACCACCACGAGGCCCGCCTCTGGAACGACGTGTTCTGCCACGCCCAGGACGCCCTCGGCATCCCCCGCGGCTCCATCCGGGCCACCGTGCTCATCGAGACCATCACCGCGGCGTTCGAGATGGACGAGATCCTCTACGAGCTGCGCGAGCACTCGTCGGGCCTGAACGCCGGTCGCTGGGACTACATCTTCTCGGTGGCCAAAAAGTTCAACGCCGATCCGGCCTTCGTCCTGCCCGACCGGGCCGACGTCACCATGACGGTGCCCTTCATGCGGGCCTACACCGAGCTCATGGTCGCCACCTGCCACAAGCGGGGCGCCCACGCCATCGGTGGCATGGCCGCCTGCATCCCCAACCGCCGCGACCCCGAGGTCACCGCCCAGGCCCTCACCAAGGTCAAGGACGACAAGCGCCGCGAGGCCAACGACGGCTGCGACGGCACCTGGGTGGCGCACCCCGACCTGGTCACCGTGGCCGAGGTCGAGTTCAACGCCATCCTCGGCCAGGGCCTCAACCAGGTCGACCGCCTCCGCCCCGACGTGGTGGTGTCCGGCGACGACCTCCTGTCGGTGGACGACACCGGCGGCCGCATCACCCGGGCCGGCCTGGAGACGAACGTGTACGTCGGCCTCCGCTACCTCGCCTCCTGGCTCTCCGGGTCGGGCGCGGCGGCCATCCACAACCTCATGGAGGACGCGGCCACCGCCGAGATCAGCCGGGCGCAGGTCTGGCAGTGGATCCGGCACGGCCGCAGCCTCGAGGACGGGACCGTGGTCACCGCCGACCTGGTCCGGTCGACGATCGACGCCCAGATGGCCGTCATCGCCGAAGAACTCGGCAGGGAGGCGTTCGCCGACCTGCCGTTCGACGAGGCCCGTACGGTCTTCGAGCAGGTCGCCCTGGCCTCGGAGTTCGTCGAGTTCCTCACCCTGCCCGCCTACGAGCTCCTGGACTGACGGCCTCCGCCCGAGGAACAGGGTCCCGCCAGCGGGCACACCCCACCCCACCACTCCCCCACGGGCAGCGGCCTCCGCCCACGCCCACCACGAAAGCGAGTCAGCAATGCGTGAATCCTTCGACCAGCAGGTCGAGGCCCTCGAGCAGGACTGGGCCGAGAACCCGCGCTGGAACGGCACCAAGCGGGACTACACCGCGGCCGACGTCGTCCGGCTCCGGGGCTCGGTGCTGCCCGAGTGCTCCATCGCCCGCCACGGCGCCGAGGTGCTGTGGGACAAGATGCACGAGATGGACTACGTCCACGCCCTGGGCGCCATGACCGGCGGCCAGGCCATCCAGTACGTGAAGGGTGGCCTCCCGGCGCTGTACCTGTCGGGCTGGCAGGTGGCCGGTGACGCCAACCTGGCCGGTCAGGTGTACCCGGACCAGAGCCTGTACCCGGCCAACTCGGTGCCGGCCGTCGTCGAGCGCCTCAACAACGCCCTGCGTCGTGCCGACCAGATCGAGTGGGCCGAGAACAAGGGCGAGATGCTGCGGGACTGGATGGTCCCGATCGTGGCCGACGCCGAGGCCGGCTTCGGTGGCGCCCTGAACGTCTACGAGCTCATGAAGCGCATGATCCGCGCCGGTGCCGCCGGCGTGCACTTCGAGGACCAGCTGGCCTCGGAGAAGAAGTGCGGCCACATGGGCGGCAAGGTGCTGATCCCGACCCAGCAGCACGTCCGCACCCTGACGGCCGCCCGCCTGGCCGCCGACGTGCTCGGCGTCCCGTCGGTGCTGATCGCCCGCACCGATGCGCTGGCCGCCAACCTGATCACCAGCGACGTGGACGACCGCGACAAGCCGTTCCTGAACGGCGAGCGGACCGCCGAGGGCTTCTTCGGCACCGAGCCGGGCATGGCCACGCCGATCTCCCGGGCGCTCGCCTACGCCCCGTACAGCGACCTCATCTGGTGCGAGACCGGCACGCCGGACCTCGACCAGGCCAGGGAGTTCGCCGACGCGGTGCACGCCGAGTTCCCGGACAAGATGCTGGCCTACAACTGCTCGCCGTCCTTCAACTGGAAGGCGGCCCTGGACGACGAGACCATCGCCAAGTTCCAGAGCGAGCTCGGGAAGATGGGCTACAAGTTCCAGTTCATCACCCTGGCCGGCTGGCACGCCCTGAACGCCTCGGCGTTCGAGCTGGCCCGTGGCTACACCGAGTCGGACATGACGGCCTACGTGGCGCTCCAGCAGGCCGAGTTCGGCATGGAGGGCGACGGCTACACGGCGACCCGCCACCAGCGCGAGGTCGGCGCCGGCTACTTCGACGACGTGGCCACCGTGATCTCCGGTGGCACCGCCTCGACGCTGGCCCTCGAGGGCTCCACCGAGGAGGAGCAGTTCTAGGACCCGCTTCCTGAACGGGGGGTCCTGAACGGCTCCCACACCGTCTCTGATGCGGCCCCGGCTCCGGCCGGGGTCGTGTCGCGTCTGGGGTCGGGTCACCTAGCGTCACGCCGTGCCCCGTCGGACCCGCCGCCCCCGTCTCGTCGCGGCCGTCGTCGGCATCGTGCTCGCCGTGGTGGCCGTGTCCGCGTCGCCGGTCGGTGCCGTGGGCAACGGCAACGGGAACGGCGGGTCCGGCCCGTCGATCGTGCGGGGCCCCGACGACGTCCTCCTGCCGGTGGTCGGCACGTTCGCCGGCTCCCGGGTGGTCAGCAGCACGTGTGGCCGGGAGGTCGCCTTCGAGGGCGGCACGCCCGTCGACGGTCCGGTCGACGTCGTGCTCGATCCGGGCCACGGTGGTCCGGAGACCGGGTCGGTGGGCGTCAACGGCCTCGTGGAGCGCGACCTGAACCTGCTGGTTGCCGTCCGGACGAAGGCGGCGCTGGAGGAGCTGGGGCACACCGTGGTGCTGACCCGCGACCGCGACCTCCACATGCCGATCCGCCAGCGGGCCGCCATCGTGCGGTCGCTCGAGCCGCGGGCGTTCGTGTCGATCCACCACAACGGCGGTGCCGTGAAGCGCTCGGACACGCCGGGCACCGAGGCCTTCCACCAGGTCGACGACGACGGGTCGCGTCGGCTGGCCGGCCTGCTGTTCGAGGAGGTCCAGGCGTCGTTGTCGGGCTACTGGGTGCCATGGGTGCGCACCTACCACCAGGGCGTGTCGGCCCGCCTGCGGCCGCCGCGCACTGACACCTACGGCGTGCTGCGCCTCACCCGGGGGATCCCGGCGGCCATCGTCGAGGGCCTGTACATGTCGAACCCTCCGGAGGCCGAGCTGATCGCCCTGCCCGAGGTCCAGGAGGTGGAGGCGCGGGCCATCGCCTCGGCCATCGACCGGTTCCTGTCCACCGACGATCCGGGCTCGGGCTTCAAGGATCCGTTCTTCGATCCGCACACCACGGGGACGGGCACGGCCCGGGGGTGCGTCGACCGTACGTACTCGCCGTCGACGACCATCGCTACGGGCTTCACCGACGAGGAGCACGCCTCGCTGGAGGCCACGGCCCGCCGGATGGGCCGGTCGGTCGAGTGGCTGCTCAAGTTCGGCGTGTACACGCTGAAGTTTCTGGGCGACCTCCCGGGCGCCGAACCGGTCATGGCGCTGGCCGACGACCAGCGTCCCGATGCGTACGGGCCGGAGGCGGTGGCCGTCGAGTGGGACCAGGCCGAGCAGGTGGTGCTGGTGCGGATGGCCGAGGCCTACGGCCTGACCCGGACCGAGGTCCAGAAGCTGGGCGCCGTCCTCATGGTCTTCCTCGCCAACCTCCCCCCGACGCCGGCCGAGGCCGAGCCCGAAGCCGGGACCTCCGACTAGTCCCAGTCGCGGCGGCGGTCGGCCTTCCGGGCGCCGCGCTGGCGCTTCGCCTCGAGCCGGCGCTCCACCGCACCCCGCCCCGGGCGGGTCGGCCGCCGCTTCGCCTGTTCGACGAGGGCCTCCTGCAGCCGCCGCTGGATCTCGTCGAGGGCGCGTTCGCGGTTGCGGACCTGGGACCGGGAACGGTCGACGACCACCCGGACCGTCGCCCCCAGGCGGGCCACCAACCGGGCCCGGACGTCGTCGTCGATGCCACGGGCCGACGACAGGTCCAGCTCGGCCTCGACACGGGTGTGGGCACGGTTGGCGTGCTGGCCGCCGGGTCCGCCCGACGGGCCGAACCGCCACCGCACCTCCTCGGCGGGCACCCGACATCCCGGCCCCGCCGACAGCACCCGATCGCCGTCGGCCATGGACCGACGCTACGGGCAGGCCGTCCACGGCCCCGGGACCCCGCCGGACTGGCCGCGGCACCGCACCCCCTGATGAACTCGCCGACGTGACCGACCTCGACGACCGGACCTCCTCGGGCGACCTCCTCCCCGACGGGCGGCGGAACCTGCGCTTCGTGGTCATCGGGGCCGGCGTGTCGGGGATCCTCGCCGTCATCCGCCTGCGGGCACGCGGCTTCGAGGACGTCGTCGTCTACGAGAAGGCCGACCGGCTCGGCGGCACGTGGCGCGAGAACCGCTAC
Source organism: Acidimicrobiales bacterium (assembly GCA_016845305.1). GTDB lineage: Bacteria > Actinomycetota > Acidimicrobiia > Acidimicrobiales > MedAcidi-G1 > UBA9410. The sequence continues at coordinate 5,937 of JAERSW010000119.1, read as the reverse complement.
CCGGGCGTGGCCTGCGACGTCCCGTCGGTGCTCTACAGCTTCTCGTTCGCCCCGAACCCCGACTGGTCGCACCGCTTCTCGCCGGGCGCCGAGATCCAGGCGTACCTCGAGAAAGTGGCCGCCGACCACGACGTGGAGCGCTCCGTCGTCTACGGCGAGGAGGTCGTCCACGCCGAGCACGACGGCCACCGCTGGCACCTGCGCACCGACAGCGGTCGCACCGACGTCGCCGACGTGGTCATCGCCGCGACCGGGGTCCTGCACCATCCGTTCGTCCCCGGCCTCGACGGGCTGGATGACTTCGCCGGCGACCTGGTCCACACGGCCCGGTGGGACGAGGACGTTCCGCTGGCTGGTCGCCGGGTCGGCATCGTCGGCACCGGCTCGTCGGCGGTGCAGACCGTCGGCGCCATCGTCGACGACGTCGCCGAGCTCCACTTGTTCCAGCGCACCGCCCAGTGGGTGCTGCCGCAGGTCAACCCGGCGTACACCGACGATGAGAAGGCCGCCTTCCGGGCCGACCCCGAGGCGCAGATGCAGCTGCACTACGAGGTCTCGGAACTGTTCGCCGACGGGTTCGCCAACGCCGTGGTCGACGCCGACTCCCCGCAACTGGTCAAGATCGCCGAGATGTGCCGGGAGAACCTCGACACCGTGGCCGACCCGGACCTGAGGGCCCGCCTCACCCCGGACCACCGGGCGGCCTGCAAGCGGCTCATCGTCGCCGAGGACTTCTACGGTGCCATCCAGCGGCCCAACGCCCACCTCGTCACCACCGACATCGACCGCATCGAGGCCGGCGGCATCCGCACCGTCAACGGCCGGTTCCACGAGCTCGACGTCCTGGTGCTGGCCACCGGCTTCCGGGTCGACCGGTTCCTGCGCCCCATGGAGGTCGTCGGGCCGACCGGGGTGCGCCTGTCCGAGGCGTGGGCCGAGCGCCCCACCGCCTACCTGTCGTTGAGCGTCCCGGGACTGCCCAACTTGTTCATGGTCAACGGTCCGAACGGGCCGGTCGGCAACTTCTCGTTGATCGAGGTGGCCGAGCTGCAGGTGGAGTACTCGCTGCAGCTGGTCGACCAAATCGCCGCCGGCGAGTGCCGCCTGGTCGAGCCGTCGGTCGAGGCCACCGAATCCCACGAGGAGGCCCGGGTGGCGGCGGCCTCGAAGACGGTGTGGGCCACGGGATGCAACAGCTGGTACCTCGACGACCGGGGGGTGCCCATGGCGTGGCCGTGGCCGTTCCGGGAGTTCCAGCGCCGGATGGCCGCCCCCGACCTCGACGCCTACGTCCTCAGCGGCTGAGCCTCGTTCGTCCCGTCTGGCGTTCTCCGCGCCAGACTTGCCCGGTGGAGGCCAACCACTTCCTCTCCAGCTACCTCCCCGACCTGTCGTACGGCGGCAAGCGCCTCTACGACGACATGGTCGAGCAGGCCGTGCACGCCGAACGCCTCGGCTATCGGGGCATCACGCTGCCCGAGCACCACCTCATCAACGTGCTGCTCATGCCGTCGCCGTTGCAGATGGCCGTCAAGGTGGCCTGCATGACCGAGCACCTCGAGCTGGTCACGTCGGTCGCCGTGCTCCCGCTGCGCGACATGCGGGTCTTCGCCGGCGAGGTCGTCCAGGCCGACATCCTCACCGACGGCCGCCTCGTCCTCGGCGTGGGCCGCGGCGCCTTCGCCTACGAGATGGCCCGCCTCGGCTCCCCCATCGAGGAGTCCAAGCCGAAGTTCGACGAGAGCCTCGACGTCCTCATCGCCCTGCTCACCGAGGAGGAGGTGTCGTGGGACGGCGAGTACTACCGCTTCGAACCGCTCACGATCATGCCCCGCCCCATGACCCAGCCCATGCCGAAGGTCATGGTCGCCGTCATGAACCCACCCGGCATCGCCGCCTGCACGAAGCGCGGCTTCGACATCCAGACGACACCGCTGGCCGGCAAGCCCGAGCTGTTCAGGGCCCAGATCGCCGCCCACAAGGAGGCCAAGGCCGAGATGGGCGACGCCGGCCGCGACCTGCGGATCATGATGTCGCGGGTCATCTACTGCACCGACTCCGAGGCCGAGACCCGCCGCATGGTCCAGATGGCCCACGACTACTACAGCCGGTTCGACAACGTGTTCACCGGTCCCGGCATCGTGCACGGCGGCGACGTCGCCCCGCTCCCGAGGGCGCAGACCATCGAGGAGCTCGAGGAGAACCTCGTCATCTGCCAGGCCGACGAGATGGTCGACCGGCTCGCCGAGTACGCCGAGGCCGGCATCGACGAGGTGATCCTGAGCTCGAACCTCGGCCAGCCGCAGGGCGAGCACCTCGAGGCCATGGAGCGCTTCGCCACCGACGTGCTCCCCCACCTGCAGCAGGTCCCCGCCGCCGCGTAGGCAGGGCAGGGCCGCCGCGTAGGCAGGGCAGGGTCGCCGCATAGGCCAGACTGCCCGTCACCCGCCGAACCACCAGGAGCCGATCCATGCCCATCATCCGCGTCGAGATGTTCCCCGGTCGCACCGTCGACCAGAAGCGCGACCTGGTCCGCGAGCTCACGGACGGCTTCGTCCGGGCGTGCGGCGGTGCCGGCGACCGGCTGCACGTCGTCATCACCGAGGTGGAACGCGAGGACTGGGGCGTCGGCGGCGAGCTGATGTCCGACAAGTAGGCCGGCCGCACACGGACCGCAGACCAGCAGAGCAGGAGCAGACCATGGGTGCCGTCGACGTCTTGTACACGATCTCCGGCGAGGGACCGCCGTTGTACATGGTCCACGGGATCGGCAGCCGCCGGGTCACGTGGGACGGGATCATCCCCGGCCTCGAGGAGCACTTCACCTGCGTGCGCTACGACCTGCGCGGCCACGGCGAGAGCCCGGTCGCCCCGGTGCCGTACAGCCTCGACGACCTCGTCGACGACCTCGAGGCGCTGCGCCAGCGGCTCGGCCACGACCGCATCCACGTGATCGGCCACTCCCTGGGCGGCCAGATCGGCCCCGCCTACGCCCGGGCCCACCCGGAGCACACGGCCAGCGTGGTGCTGCTGTCCACGGCCGCGGGCCGCACAGAGGACGACAGCGCCAAGGTGCAGGGCGTCGTCGCCAAGATGCGCGCCGAGGGCGTCGAACCGGTGCTCGGCACGCTGCTGGACCGCTGGTACACCGACGAGTTCATCGAAGCCCGCCCGGACGCCATCCAGAACCGGATCGAACAGGTCCTCGGCACGCCGGAGGAGGTCTTCCTCAGCGTGTTCGACGTGTACGCCGGGGCCGAGATGGGCCCGTGGCTGCACGAGGTGGCGTGCCCGTGCCTGGTGATGACCGGCGAGTTCGACGGGGGCTGCAACCCGCGCCTGAACCGGTTCATCGCCGATGAGCTGCCCGATTCGGAGCTGGTGATCCTCGACGACCTGAAGCACTCGATCCTGATCGAGGCGCCCGAGCGGGTCCTCGGACCGGTGCGGGACTTCCTCCTGCGCCACCGCGACGCCTGAGCGGCTGGGCCAGCAACCGGGCCCGGCCGACCGTCGGTCAGGTGCGTCGGGCGTGGAGGCGCACCCCGGCGAGGGTGCCGTCGCCGAGCAGGCGGACCATCCGGGCGTAGAAGGCCCGCAGGGTGTCGACGACGTCGGGCCCGTGGACCCGGAGGTGCCGATCCCGGTCGGCGTCGTAGGCGTCGAGCCGCTGCCGGGTGAACGCCGCCCAGTCGCCGGTCATGTCGTCGCAGGCCACGACCTCGAAGCCGGCGTCGGCGATCTCGGCGGCGTAGCGGTCGAGGTCCGGGAGGTGGTTGGCGGCCAGCTCGGTCGACAGCTCGTCCCGGTCGGCGTCTCCTACCGCCGGCCCGGCACACAGGTCCTCGACGTACACCTGACCGTCGGTCGACAGCACGGCCCGCAGGCGGTCCAGGAGTCGGGGCCGATCGGGGATGTGGTACAGCGCCAACCAGCTGACGACGGCGTCGAACCGCTGGTCGCCCCAGTCGTGGGCCAGGGCGTCGCCGCACACGTGGGTGACCCGGTCGTCGAGGCCGCAGCGGGCGGTGAGCTCGGTGGCGACGCCGTGGTGGTCGGCCTGGAGCTCGAGGGCGGTGACGGCGGCACCGGTGGTCGCCGCGATCCACCGGGCCGGACCGCCAAGGCCGGACCCGACCTCCAGCACTGAGTTTCCCGACCCCAGGCCGAGGGTGCGGGTGGCCGCGTCGACGGCGTCGGTGCCGTGGTAGTGGAGCTGGTCGAAGCCGGCCAGGTCGGCCGGGTCCAGCGGGCCGTCGCCGAGTTCCCGCAGCTCGTTCGCCACCCGATCCACGTGGTGGTAGAGGGCCATCCCCTTCATGGAACCGGGCCCCTTCATGGCGGCGGGACGCTCGTCGGAGGTGTCGGCCATGGCGTTGGGACCTCGGTCGGTGGACGGTCGTGCCCCCGGGAGGATTCGAACCTCCGACCAGTGGATTAGAAGGCCACCGCTCTGTCCGCTGAGCTACGGGGGCGGAGTCCCGCCGAGGCTACCGGCGGGTCCGGAACCGGTCGGGTCTGACCTCGGAGGGGTCCAGGCCGGGGAAGTCGTCGCCCAGATCGAGGCCGAGGGCCAGTCGTGCGGCGAGTCGGCCGGCACCGGGCGACGTCTGGATGCCGGTCCCACCCTGGCCGACGCACCACACAAAGCCCGGCTGGTCGGGCTCGGGGCCGATCACCATGGAGCGGTCCGGCGAGAAGGTCCGCAGGCCCACCCACGCCGAGTTGACCGACCGGATGCCCAGCGTCGTGGCCTCGTTGAGCCGGTCGATGGCCAACGCCACGTCGAGTTCCTCGGGCTTGGGGTCGCACGGCTCCGACGGGTTCTCCTCGGCCAGCGAGCAGAACATCTGCGGGCCGTCGTCGCGCAGGTACCAGAGGTGCTGCATGTCGCCGGTGAACGCCCAGCCCGTGGGGTCGACCCCGGGGCCGTCGACCATGAACGCCGTGCGTCGCATCGGCTGGAGGCCGACCGGTTCCACGCCGGCCCGGGCGGCCACCACGTCGCCCCACGCCCCGGCACAGTTCACGACCACGTCGGCGCCGACGGGCCCGTCGGTGGTGTCGAGGCGCCAGCCGTCGCCGTCGGGGCTGGCGGCGTCGACCCGGGTGGAGGTGGCGATGCGGCCGCCGGCCCGACGCAGGCCCCGGACGAACGACTGGTGGAGGCCGCCGACGTCGATGTCGGCGCTGTCCGGTTCGACGATGGCCCGGTGGATCCGTTCGCGGCGCAACGGCGGGAAGAGCCGCATGGCCTCGTCGACGGTCACCTCGACGGTCGGGGTGGTGGCCGACTCGACGCCCTCGGCCAGCATCTGGTCGGTCGCCTCGTTCTGGTCGACGGTGGCCACGTGCAGCACCCGACGGTGGGTCAGCAGCGGGGCGTCGACGAGGTCGTCGGGGGTGTCGCGCAGGTGCCCCAGGCTGGCCGAACACAGGGCCCGCATCGACGGCGTGCCGAGGTTCTCGAGCAGCAGGGCGGCCGAACGGCCGGTGGTGTGCTGCGCCAGGGTGGCCTCCATCTCGAGGAGGACCACGTCGAGCGTCGGGTCGGCCTCGAGGAGGTGGTGGGCGACGCTGACGCCCGCGATGCCCCCGCCGATGACCGCCACCCTCGTCGTCACCGGGGCAGGATCGCACACCGTCGAGGTGGCCGACGACCCCCACCCGGGCCGGTCAACCGGGGCGGGAGCAGGTCGGGCAGGCCGTAGCATGGCGCCCACTTGGTGGCCGTAGCTCAGTCCGGTTAGAGCACCTGGTTGTGGTCCAGGATGTCGGGGGTTCGAATCCCCTCGGTCACCCCACGCGGTCCGGTCCGCCGGTCGTCCGTCCTGACGGGCACCGATAGGATCGGGCGCTGCTAGCGCCTCTAGCTCAATTGGTAGAGCATCGGACTCTTAATCCGCAGGTTCTGGGTTCGAGTCCCAGGGGGCGTAC
>JAERSW010000118.1 GCA_016845305.1 Acidimicrobiales bacterium | reverse complement strand
CGACCGGACGGAGGTCCCGGGCCGGAGCCGGCGGCGCCCCTCGCCCCGTCTGACGATCAGCCCGACAACGGTCCGCCGGCTCCGGCCCGGGACCTCCGTCCGGTCGTCATCGGAGCCGGTCCCGCCGGCCTGACCGCCGCCTACAAGTTCGGACAGGCCGGGGTGCGGACCACGGTGCTGGAGGCCGACGACGTGGTGGGTGGCATCAGCCGGACCGCGGTGCGCGACGGCTGGCGGTTCGACATCGGCGGCCACCGCTTCTTCACCAAGGTCCGGGTCGTCTCCGACCTCTGGCACGAGATCCTCGACGCCGACGACTTCCTGCTCCGCCCCCGGATGAGCCGCATCTTCTACCGGGGCCGCTTCTACGACTACCCGCTCAAGGCCACCAACGCCCTGCGCAACCTCGGGATCATCGAGGCCGTCCGCTGCGTCCTGTCCTACGCCTGGGTGCGCGTGCGACCCCCGAAGGACCTCACCTCCTTCGAGGGGTGGACGGCCAGCCGCTTCGGGTGGCGCCTCTACCGCACCTTCTTCAAGACCTACACCGAGAAGGTGTGGGGCATCCCGGCCGACGAGCTCCAGGCCGACTGGGCCGCCCAGCGCATCAAGAACCTGTCGCTCTTCCGGGCCGTCTGGAACTCGCTCACCCCGAAGCGGAACCAGAAGGACGTGACCAGCCTCATCGAGGAGTTCGAGTACCCCCGCTACGGCCCCGGGATGATGTGGGAGCGCTGCCACGAGCTGGTCGAGGCCCAGGGATCGGAGGTGCGGCTCTCCCACCCGGTTCGCCGCATCCGCCACGCCGACGGCCTGGCCCACGAGGTGGAGGCCGACGGGCCGGACGGACCGGTCCGCCTGCCGGCCAGCCACGTGGTCTCGTCGATGCCCATGCCGCACCTGCTGCGGGCCATGGATCCCCCGGTCCCCGACGAGGTGCGGACCGCCGCCGACGGCCTCGGCTTCCGGGACTTCCTGACCGTGGCGCTCGTCGTGCCGCGCGAGGACGGCTTCGAGGACAACTGGATCTACGTGCACGCCCCCGACGTCCGGGTGGGGCGCGTCCAGAACTTCGGCCAGTGGTCTCCGCACCTCGTCAAGGACGGACGGACCTGCCTCGGCCTCGAGTACTTCGTCACCGAGGGCGACGACCTGTGGACGGCCGACGACGCCGACCTCGTGGCCCTCGGCACCGCCGAGATGGGCCGCCTCGGCCTCCTGGACCCGGACCGGGTGGAGGCCGGGCACGTGGTGCGGATGCCGAAGGCGTACCCCATGTACGACGCCGACTACCAGGCAAACGTCGAGGTGCTCCGGGGATGGCTGGCCGAGCACGCCGCCAACGTCCACCCGGTGGGTCGCAACGGCATGCACCGTTACAACAACCAGGACCACTCGATGCTCACGGCCATGTTGACCGTCGAGAACGTGCTCGGCACCGGCGACCACGACGTGTGGCAGGTCAACGTGGAGGAGGACTACCACGAGGAGATCCGGTGAGCCTGCCGGCCCGACTCCGGTCCCCGTGGGCACCGATCGTCGGGCTGGCGCTCCTCGGACTCACCGTCCGCCTGGCCTACGTCCTGTCCGTCCGATGGGGTGGTCCCCTCAGCGGCGACGGCGTCTACTACCACGAGGCGGCCAACCTCCTGGCCGACGGCCTGGGCTTCACCGAGCCCTACCGCTACCTCCACGGTGGCGCCCAGGAGGCGCTGTTCCTGGACGACCCGTCCTCGCTCGTCCCCACCGCCAACACGGCCCTGCCGGTGGGGCACGTGGAGCCGACGGCCGGACACCCGCCGCTGTGGGTCCTCGTCCTCGGCGCCGCCTCCTTCCTGGGCCTGACCTCGGTGGGCGCCCACCAGGTGGTGGCCGCGGTGGTCGGCGCCCTCGGCGTGGTGGCCGTGGCCTGGGCCGGCCGCCGGGTCGAGCAGGCCATCGGCGTGGCCGGCGTGGCCGTGCCCGCCGCCGCCCTGGCCGCCGTCCACGCGGGCTTCTGGCTCAACGACGCCCAGCTCATGTCGGAGACCCTCGTGGTGCCGCTGGCCGCCCTGCTGCTGGGCATCGGCATCGGCTTCGTCCGCCAACCGGCGGTCGACACGGCGCTCCTGCTCGGCCTGGTCGGTGGCCTGGCCGCCATGACCCGGGCCGAACTCCTCGTCGCCCTGCCGCTGGTCGCCCTGGGGGTCCTCCGGCGGGGCACCGCCACCGACGACGGTCCCCCACCGGCACGCCGCCTGGGCCTGTTCGCCCTGGTCGGCGCCACCGCAGTGGTCGTCCTGTCGCCGTGGGTGGTCCGGAACCTCGTCGTCTTCGAGGAGCCGGTCCTGCTCAGCAACGGCACGGGGATCCTGCTGGCCCAGGCCAACTGCGACGCCACCTACTTCGGCGACAAGCAGGGCTACTGGGAGTACCACTGCGGCCTCCCCCAGCCGCTCGGCGACGACGGGCGGCCGGTGGACGAGTCGCAGCGGGACGCGTCCTACCGCCAGCGGGGACTGGACTACCTGACCGACCATCCGGGCCGGTTGGCGACCCACGTCGTGCCCAAGCGGGTGGGGCGCTACTGGGGGGCCTACGCCCCCATCCAGCAGCTCCGGGCCGACGAGCTGGTCGAGGAGCGGCCGTTCCGCCTCTCGGTGCTCGGGTACGCACAGTTCCTGGCCGTGGTCGGCCTGGCCGTCGTCGGGGTGGCCGAGGTACGGCGCCGTGGCGGACCCCTGCTGCTGCTGACCGCCCTGCCCATCACCGGGACGGTGGTGGCCGCCGCCACCTTCGGCTCCACCCGGTACCGCGTCCCGGCCGAGGTGGCCCTCGTGCTCCTGGCCGCCGTGGGCATCGCCACCCTCGTCGCCCGACGTCGGGGCCGCAGGGGTGCCGATCCGGTCGTCGGAGCCCCCGATGCGGCCACTCCTACACTCGGCTGATGCTCCCGGCCGCCTCCGTCACCCTCGACGTGGAGGACCTCCGCCCCACGCCGGAGCTCCCCGAGCGGGTCGTGGACGCCACCCACCGGGTGCTGGACCTGTTCGCCGAACACGGCGTGCGGGCCTCGGTGTACGTGGTCGGCGAGCTGGCCGAACGGCGACCGGAGCTGGTCCGCCGGGCCGCAGCCGAGGGCCACGAGGTCGGCCTCCACGCCTGGGCCCACGTCCCGATCCCCACGCTGACCCCCGCGGCCTTCGCTGCCGACACCCGTCGGGGCCGCGCCCTGCTCCAGGACCTGTCCGGACAGGAGGTCGTCGGCTTCCGGGCCCCCATGATGTCGCTGGTCCCCGAGGCCTCGTGGGCCATCCCCCTGCTGGGCGAGATGGGGTTCGCCTACTCGTCCAGCGTGCTGCCCGCCCCCAGCCCCCTGTATGGCTGGCCCGGCCTGCCCCGGCGCCCGTTCCGTTGGCGCGACGGCCCGGTCGAGTTCCCCTGCCCGCTGGTGCGCCTCGGACCGATCGACCTCCCGTACCTCGGGGGGACGTACCTCCGGGTCCTGCCGTCGGCCGTGCGGCGACTCGGGCTCCGACGCTCGAGGGACGACGAGGCCCTGTGGGCGTACTGCCACCCGTGGGAGTTCGACCCCGACGAGCCCTTCCACCCCCACGACCACATCGGAATGCTGGCCAGCCGGATCGCCTGGCTGCGACGCTCACGGATGGAACGCCAGGTGCGCCGCCTGCTGGCCGACCCGGTGGCACCGCCGCTGGCCGAGGTGCACGCCACCCTTGAGGCCGACGGCACGGGCCTCGTGGTGGTGGATCCCACCGAGGTGGCCCCGCCCGGCCGTTCCGCCCGCTGGGCCGAGGGCCGGCTCCGGCAGCGGTGAGCAGCCAGCGGTGAGCGACTAGTGCCCGCACGACTCCGCCCGCCCACGACCTTCCGGGGTCGCCTGACCGGCATCGTCCTGCTCGGCCTGGTCGTCCGCCTGGCCCACGTGGTCCTGGTGGCCGCCGACAACCCGCTGAGCGGCGACGCGGCCGGCTACCACCTCGCCGCCAACCTGTTCGCCGACGGGATGGGCTTCCCCGAGCCGTTGCGCCACTTCTTCGGCGGGGTGGACGAGGTCGTCCTGGCCGACGGCACCACGCGGATCGTCGAGACCCCGGTCGGCCACCTGGAGCGCACGGCCGGCCATCCGCCGGTGTGGACGGTGCTGATGGGCGCCTTCGCCTTCCTGGGAGCCACCACGGTGCTCCAGCAGCAGGTCGTCTCGGCGTTCCTCGGGCTCCCGGCCGTCGTCCTCATGGGCCTGCTGGGCCGACGCCTGGGCTCCGATCGCCTGGGGCTGGTCGCCGCGGCGATCACCGCCACCTATGCCTTCGTGTGGGTCAACGACGGCCTGATCGTGTCGGAGACGGCGGCCATCGCCGCCGCGGCCGGCACCATGCTGGTGGGCGTCGACTTCTGGCGGGACCCGACCCGCCGCCGGGCCGCCGTGCTCGGCCTCGTCGGTGGCCTGGCCGCCCTCACCCGGGCCGAGCTGGTGCTGTTCCTGCCCGTGGTGGCCGCCGTGGTCCTGGTCCGGGCGCCCCTGCCGTGGCGGGAGCGGATGGTCCGGTATGCGGTGGTCGGGGGCACTGCGCTGGCGCTGTGCCTGCCGTGGTTCGTCCGCAACACGCTGGCCTTCGACGCTCCGGTGCTGTTCTCCAACGGCGCCGGCACGGTCCTCGTCCAGGCCAATTGCGACGACACGTACCACGGCGACGACCTCGGATCCTGGAGCCTGCGGTGCGGCCAGCCGGC
>JAERSW010000117.1 GCA_016845305.1 Acidimicrobiales bacterium | reverse complement strand
GAGGACAACGACGCCCTGCTGGCGCTCGTCAACGACCGGATCCGGTCGATCGACGGCGTGGCGTCCACCGAGGTGTTCTCCATCCTGAAGATGGAGAAGATGACGTTCGCCTGGGGAACCGGCTGAGCCGACCCCCTCGGGGCCTGTTACTCGAGGCCCGCTACTTCAGGCCTGTTACCTGAGGCCCGTTACTTCAAGCAGGCCGCCATGGTGTCGATGATGCGGCCCACCTCGTCGTCGGTGATGACGAGCGGCGGGCAGATGGCCAGGCAGGTACCGATGGGACGCACGATGACGCCGGCGGCGAGGATGTCGTTGCGCACCGGGATGGAGTCCCGACCCAGCTCGGCGGCGTAGACGGCGCCCATGCCGCGCCACGACTCGATGAGCCCGTCAGCCTCCAGGGCGCCGAGCCCCTCGCGGAGCTGCTCGCCGACGTGGATGGCCCGAGTGTCCAGCCCCTCGTCGGTCATGATCTCGAGGTTGGCGATGCCCGCCGCGCACGAGGCCTGGTGTCCGGAGTACGTGTAGCCGGTCCGCAGCAGGAACCCCGGGTCCTCCTCCAGCTCGTCGCACACCGTACGGGAGACGATGACGCCCGACAGCGGCAGGTAGCCCGAGGTCACCCCCTTGGCGAAGGTGATGAGGTCCGGGGTGACGCCGAACGCCTGAGCGCCGAACCACTCGCCGGTCCGCCCGAAGCCGCAGATCACCTCGTCGAAGATGAGCAGCGCGCCGTGGTCGTCGCACAGCCGGCGCAGGCCCTCGAGGTAGCCGTCGGCCGGGGGGAACACGCCGCCGGCGCCCTGCAGCGGCTCGGTCAGCACGGCGGCGATGCGGTCGCCCTGCTCGGCGAAGATGGTGGCCACGGCCTCGAGGTCGTCGTGGGGGACCTCCAGGAAGTGGGGGACGAGGTCGCCCCAGCCCTCGCGGTTGGGGGCGATGCCCTGGGCGCTGGTGCCGCCGAAGTTGGTTCCGTGGTAGCCGTTGGTGCGCTTGATGACGATCTGGCGCCCCTCGTTACCGCGCCGCTGCTGGACCAGGCGGGCCAGCTTGAGGGCGGTGTCGACGGCCTCGGATCCCGAGCAGCCCAGGAAGGTGCGCCCGTCGGGATGGGGCGAGCGCTCCACGATCATCTCGGCCACCCGGGCCGCCGGACCGTTGGTGAACGGGGCGAACGTGTTGTACGCCTCGATCTGGTGCATCTGGGCGGTGACGGCGTCGACGATCTCGGTGCGACCGTGGCCCACCTGGCAGAGCCACAGGTTGGCCATGCCGTCGACGTAGTCCTTGCCGGAGGCGTCGAAGACCAGCGAACCGTCGCCGCGGACGATGTCGACGAAGTCGGCCTCGGCCATGGCCGGCGGGGAGAACGGGTGGAGCAGGGCGTGGGTCACTGGAAGGGCCTCCTGATCGGGTCGTCGGGGACGCCCGGTCGGACGAGCTGACGGTCTTCGGGTCGGGTGAGTATGGCACCGATCACCAGCAGGATCGCCATGGATCCCGCGGTGACGGCCCACGCCACGAGGTCGCCGTGGGCGTCGTACACCATGGCCAGCAGCGCGGCCGCCACCGCCGCGGTGGCCACCTGCACGGCGCTCATCAGGCCCTGTGCGGCGGCCTGGCGCTCGGCGGGCACGGCGGCGGCCACCAGCATGGGCGCCGACGGGAAGGTGAAGCCCTCCAGCACCGAGGTGGCCATGGTCAGCGCCACCATCCAGGCCACCCCGGGCACCACGCCGTAGAAGGTGGTGACCAGCGAGATGATGACCAGGCCGCCGACGGCCCACCGTCGGGCGCCGTACTTCTGGGCCAGCGCGCCGCCGAGCGGCGAGAAGAGGGGGATGGGGAGGGCGGCCAGGGTGATGCCGATGGACAGCATCGTCTGGTCGGCCCCCCGGTGGTCCATCTCCAGGATCCACACCGCCTCGAAGGCGCCGATGAACAGGAAGTAGGCCGACACCACGAACAGGGCGCCGACGAGGCGCCGGATGCGCAGCAGGCCCTTCATGCCCAGGCCGTCCTCGTCCTTGGCCGCCGTGTCGGGTTGGGCCCGGAAGGCCAGGGGGATGAGCAGGGCCATGGCCACGGCCATCGACCAGAACGTGAACCGGAAGCCTCCGACGGCGGTCAGGCCGGCGGCGATCATCGGCCCGGCCACGAAGCCGCCGACGTCCCAGGCGCCGAGGCGGCCCATGTTGCGACCCAGGTTCTCGGGGTCGGCGACGATGACGGTGCGACGTGCCGCGGGGCCGGCCGTGCCCAGGGCGAAGCCGAACACGGCTCGGCCGAGGACGTAGTGCCACAGCTCGTCGCCGATGGCCAGGAGCACCATGCCGACGACGGCCATGGCCAGCCCGCCGCGGAGCATGATCGGGGCCCGACCCCGATCGGCGTGCGGGGCCATGACCAGTGCGGCCACGAACGCGGCGCCGAAGCCCGCGGCGATGGCCAGGCCGATGCCCGTCTCGGAGAACCCCAGCTCGGTGCGCAGCTCGGCCAGCAGGACGATGATGGAGGCCAAGCCGGCGGACGCGCCGAACAGGATCAGGAAGTACGGGTACAGGCTCGGACCCGACGAGCCGTCGCCGGGCTCGTCATGAGCCCCGCCGCCGTCCCGGCCGTCAGGCGCGGTACTCGACACCGGGCAGGACGCAGAGCATCTCGTAGAGCAGGTTGGCGCCGACCAGGCTGGTCATCCCGCTGGTGTCGTAGATGGGGGCGATCTCGACCATGTCGCAGCCCACGAGGTCGAGGCCGCGGCAGCCGCGGATGACCTCGAGGCCCTGGGGCATGGTGAGCCCGCCGACCTCGGGGGTGCCGGTGCCGGGGGCGTAGGCGGGGTCGAGGCCGTCGATGTCGAAGCTGAGGTAGACGGGCCCGCCGCCCACCTTGTCGCGCACCTCGGCCATGAGGGGTTCGAGGCTGCGGTGCCAGCACTCCTCGGCCTGCACG
>JAERSW010000116.1 GCA_016845305.1 Acidimicrobiales bacterium | reverse complement strand
GCCCGGGGTGGGAGGGACGGTGGCTCGGGTCATGGCGCCTTCCGTGGGAACGGTTCGGCGTCCGGAGCCCGGCCGCGATCGGGGGCCAGCATGCCCGTCCCGACGCTCCGATTGGCCCGCGCGCGCGGGTCGCGTACCATGGTCGGCCCACGGGGGCCCTGCCCGTGAGGGGACCCGGCAGTCGGACTGTCGGGCCCGGGCCCCGGGCGGACGGAGGGGACCCGAGATGACTGAATCGCGCGACGCGGCCCAGGAGCCCACTGCCACCCGCTCGTTTGGGGTGGGCCGTCGGGAACGCCACGACGCCTCGGCGTTCTACGCCCGCTTCACCCCGCCGGTGGTGTCCGACGACGACGTGGTGGCGTCGGCGCCCGACCTGGGCGACGGCTGCCTGAACGGCGACGCCCGCGACATGCACCAGCTCCCCGACGGCTCGGTGGCCCTCGTCGTCACCTCGCCGCCCTACTTCGTGGGCAAGGACTACGAGCTGGAGATGGAGCGCGACGGCGTGCCCGGCTCGTACCTCGAGTACCTGCAGATGCTCCGCGACGTGTTCGCCGAGTGCGTCCGGGTGCTGGAGCCCGGTGGTCGCATCGCCGTGAACGTGGCCAACCTGGGGCGTCGTCCCTACCGGAGCCTGTCGGCCGACGTCATCCGGATCCTCCAGGACGACCTCGGCCTGCTGCTGCGCGGCGAGGTGGTGTGGCAGAAGGCCGAGGGGGCCACCGGCTCGGTGGCCTGGGGCTCGTTCCGGAAGGCCGCCAACCCGGTCCTGCGCGACATGACCGAGCGGGTGGTGGTCGCCAGCAAGGGCCGGTTCGACCGGGCCGTGCCGCCGGCGAAGCGGAGGCGCGACGGCCTCCCGGCGGAGAGCACCATCACCACCGACGAGTTCATGGAGGCCACCCTCGACGTCTGGCGCATCGACGCCGAGCAGGCCACCCGGGTCGGACACCCGGCGCCCTTCCCCGTCGAGCTGCCCCGACGCCTCATCGACCTCTACACGTACCGCGACGATCTGGTGCTCGACCCGTTCCTCGGCTCGGGGAGCACGCTGGTGGCCGCCGCCCGGTCGGGGCGCCGCGGCGTCGGCTTCGACCTGGACCCGGAGTACGTGACCCTGGCCAAGCAGCGCCTGGCCGACGAGCGCCGACGCCTCGAGGCGGGCCCGGTGCGGGCGTGGGCCCGGAGCGACCTGGCCGGCGGACCCGCCGTGCAGGAGGGCCTCTTCGCCCCCGACGGGACGCTGGACGCCGACGTGGTGCTGGACCGGGCCACCGCGTCGGGCAAGAAGGTGGCCGACATCGCCGAGGCGGCCCTGGTCGACGCCGGCTTCGAGGTGGTGAAGGCGCCGGCCGTGCGACGCGACCTCGGGTTGCAGCTCCCGTTCCTGGTGACCGATCCGACGATGGGCCGGCTCTGGTACGTGGAGGTGGCCGGGGCGTTCACCAACGCCCGTCCGGGCATGCGTCGGGCCGACGTGCTGTGGCGCACCCTGGGCCGGGCCCACGTGCTGGCCGCCGACTGGGCGGCCGACGGCGGCGTCGGATCGCCCCGACTGCTGGTGCTGACGCCGCGCCTGCCGCGGGCTGGCGCCGAGGGCGACCGGGCCCTGCGGGCCGTGGGCGGACGCGGCGTGTTCGACGTGCTCGAGTTGTTCGACCCGGCGGCCGCCGAGCGCCTCCGCCACTACGCCGAGCACGCCCCGGATCGTCCGCTGCCCGGCTTCTGGACCGCCGACGAGGTCGACGCCCGCTTCGCCTAGCCGTCCAGCTGCCTAGCCGCCCAGCCGCCTCGCTACCCAGCCGCCTCGTCGCCGGCGGGGACGAACTCCGCCTCGTAGAGCACCGGCCAGTGCTTGCCGGTCAGCAGGAACCGGCCGGTGTCGGGGTCGTGGGCGATGCCGTTGAGGACCTCGTCGGGCCCGAATCCGGAACGATCGGCGACGAGGCCCGTTGCGTCGACCACGTCGGTCACCCGGCCCGGGGACCCGCCGTGCCGTGACAGGTCGATCCCGACGATCCGGTCGGTCAGCCAGACGTTGGCCCACACCGTCGACCCGACGCACTCCAGCTCGTTGAGCCGGTCCACCGGCTCGCCATCGAGGCGCACCTCCACCTCGTCGATCCGTCGGAAGGTGTCGGCCTCCCGGAGGGCCAGGACGGCGGAACCGTCGGACATGACCAGCGTCCCGTCGTCGAGGCGGCACAGCCCCCAGCCCTGCCCGCCGTAGGCGAACGTCGCCACGGGCTCGAGGGAGGCGAGGTCCCACACCAGGGCCCGGCCGGCCTTCCAGGTCAACTGCACGCCGCGGCCGTCGCCCAGCGACGTGAAGCCCTCGCCGAACAGGGTGTCGTCGAGGGGGGCGTGGCGGAGCACCCGCCCGGTGTCCCGTTCGACCTCCCGGAGTCCCGACGAGCCGTACCGCCCCGTGGTCTCGTACAGGCGACCGTCGACGAGCTCCAGGCCCTGCGTGAAGGCCTCCGGGTCGTGGGGGTGGGTGGCCAGCACCCGGGGGACGAGGTGGCGGACGGCGGCGTCGCCGACCGACGGCGTCGGCTCCTCGGAGCCGCAGGCGGTCGACGCTCCGGCGAGGAGGGCCAGGGTCACCACCGCACTGGAGATCGTGGCCACGCTGCCGGGCCTCCCTCGTCTCGTCCCGTGGTCGGCCGGACGGCCAGACTGCCGCCCATGCCTCCCGCCCCCGATGGTACGACGATGCCTCCGGTCGGTGATCCGACGACCGCACCGGTGGGCACCGAGCCGACGGCGGGCCGGACCGAGCGCGACGGCGTCGGGGCGGCGTGGCTGGACTGGGGCGGTGACGGTCCGCCGTTGCTGCTCCTGCATCCCAACGGGTTCTGCGCCGGCGTGTACGACCCGATCGCCCGCCGGCTCGTCGACCGGTACCGGGTGGTCGGCGTCGACCTGCGGGGCCACGGGGCCAGCGACGACGAGGTCGACGAGATGCGGCTCGGCAACGACGCCCTCGGCCTCGACGTGCTGGCCGTCGCCGACGCCATCGGGTTCGACCGGTTCGCGGTGGCCGGCGTTTCGTCGGGCGGGGCGGTGGGCATCGAGGTCGCCGCCGCGGCCCCCGAACGGGTCGACGCCCTGGTGCTGTGCGAGGCCGTCGCCATCAGCGAGGAGGCGCGCGAGGAACAGCACTTCGGCTTCGTGGACGGTGTGCACCCCCTGGCGGCCGGAGCGTTGCGGCGCCGCGACGTGTGGGCCGACCGGGCCACCGTCGAGGCCTCCTACGGATCGCGCCCGCCGCTGGAGGTGCTCGACCCGGCGGCGCTGGCCGGCTACGTCAGGTGGGGCTTCCGGGACCGGCCCGACGGGACGGTCGAGCTGTCGTGTCGACCGGAGACCGAGGCGGCCATCTTCGGCTCACGCGAGCGCCACGGACCGGCCGGCTCGTTCGCGGCCCTACGCCGCGTGGTGGCCGACGGTCGGGTACCGATCGCCGTGCTGGCCGGCAGCCGCACCGACCTGGACGCCGACTGGTTCGCCGCCCAGGCCGCGGTGGTCGGCGTGGACCTGCAGGTGGTGGACGGCGGCCACTTCTGCCTGTTCGAGGACTCGGACCGCGGTGCCCGCCTGGTCGACGAGAACGTGCGGGCGCTGCAGCGGACCTCGACCCGCCATGGCGGTACCGAGGGAGGAACATCGTGAGCGGACCATCCATGCATCCGGTCGACGTCGCCAACCGGGTCATCGACTCGGGCACGCCCGAGCCGCCCCACAACCGGGTCACCGAGGAGCTGGTGCCGGTCGAGGACGACGTGGCCGTCGTGGAGTCGTTCTCGCACTGCTGGGCGGTCGACGCCGGCGAGGGCCTCGTGTGCTGGGACGCCAGCGGCGTCCAGTCGGGCACCAAGGTGGTCGAGGCCCTCCGGGGCTGGTCGGACCTGCCCGTGGACCGCCTCGTCTACACCCACGGGCACGTCGACCACGTGGGCGGCAGCGGGGCGTTCGTGGCCGATGCCGAGCGGCGCGGCGACCGACGCCCGACGTTCGTCGCCCACGAGGCCGTCCCGGCCCGCTTCGAGCGCTACCACGAGACCAGCGGCTGGAACGTGGCCATCAACCGGCGCCAGTTCGGTGGCATCCGCGACCGCGACCGGTTCGGCATGGGCGGCGATGTACCCCGGTTCCTGCACGCGGACGTGGCCGAGCCCGACGAGCTGGTCGGCGACCGGGGGTCGTTCACCGTCGGCGACCGGACCTTCGAGCTGCGCCACGCCCGCGGCGAGACCGACGACCACGTGTGGGGCTGGGAGGCCGAGCGCCGAACCGCCTACACGGGCGACTTCGTGTGCTGGATGTTCCCCAACGCCGGCAACCCGCAGAAGGTGCAGCGCTATCCCATCGAGTGGGCGAGGGCCATGCGGGACATGCTGGCCGCCGGCGTGGAGCGGGTGTACCCGGCCCACGGGCTGCCCATCGTCGGTCGGCAACGCTGCGAGACGGTGCTGGGCGACGTCGCCGACGCCCTGGAGCACCTGGCCGACCACACCCTCGAGCTCATGAACGAGGGGGCGACCATCGACGAGATCATCCACGTGGTCCGGGTGCCCGACCGCCTCGCCGACCGACCGTGGCTGGCGCCGCAGTACGACGAGCCGGAGTTCGTGGTCCGCAACGTGTACCGCCAGTTCGGCGGCTGGTGGGACGGCAACCCGGCCAACCTGAAGCCGGCGCCCGAGTCGGCCGTGGCCGCCGAGGTGGTCCGCCTCGCGGGCTCCATCGAGGCGCTGGTGGACCGGGCGTTGGAGCTGGTCGAGGCCGGCGACCTGCGGTTGGCCTGCCACCTGGTGCAGATGGCGGTGGCCGCCGAGCCGGCCCACGAGGGTGCCCAACGGGCCCGGGCCGACGTGTTCTGGCACCGGCGGGCCGCCGAGCGGTCCCTGATGTCCAAGGGCGTGTACGCCGCCGCGGCCCGCGAGTCCGAGGCCGCCCTGGGCGAGGAGATCGCGCCGAACGAGTTTCGGTCGACCATCCGGGGCGCCCTGGGCTGACGGGCTCCGGTCGACGGAGCCGGGGCTCATGCGAGGTCGAGCGCGCCGCCGACCGGGAGCAGCGGTCGTCCGGGATCGGCGGCCAGCAGCCCCGCCGTGGCCAGGCCGGGCGCCGGGTCCGCGAGGTCGAGCGCGGCGGCCAGGTGGGCGGCGGCGCGGATGCCGGTCGACCCCTCCAGCAGCGAGGTGACCACGACGGTCGCCCCGGCGTCGATGCAGCGACGGGCCACCCGGGCGCTGCGGAGTGGCCCGCCCAGCGCCGACGGCTTGAGGACGACCACGTCGGCGGCGCCGAGGGCGAGCGCCCGGTCCACGCCGGCGGCGTCGGGGGCCGACTCGTCGACGGCCACGGGGATCGGCGACGCGGCACGGACGCGGGCCAGCGGTTCGAGGCCGGAGGTCGGCTCCTCGACGAACTCCACGTCGAGATCCGCGAGGCGACCGAGGTGGGCGATGGCGTCGTCGGCGCCCCAGTCGCCGTTGGCGTCGAGGCGGAGCCGTGCGTCGCCGATGGCCTCCCGGACCGCCGTCACCCGTTCGAGGTCGTCGGCGAAGTCACCGATGCCGACCTTGACCTTGACGCCGGGATGGCCGTCGGCCACGGCACGGGCCGCGTCGGCCGCCAGGGCATCGACGGTGCGGCCGGCGACGAGGGCGGTGACGGGAAGGCGGGTCCGGCATCCGGGGGCCAACAGGTCGCAGGCGGGTCGGCCGGCCCGACGGGCGGACAGGTCCAGGAGGGCGGCGTCGACCGCCGCGGTGGCGGTGGGGGACGCCTCGGGCAGGGTGCCGTCGTCGGCCCACCGTCGGAGGGCGGTCTCGGCCTCGTCGACGGTCTCGGGGGTGAAGCCGTCCAGCGGAGCGGCCTCGCCGTGGCCCACGTTGCCGTCGCCGTCGGCCACGACGAGCAGGACGACGTCGCGTCGTTCCAGCGTGCCGTGGGCCGTGGCGATCGGGGTCCGGTAGGTGATCGTGGCCCGACGGATCCCGATGCGTTCGACGTCGGGGCCGGGCGGCATGGCCGTCACGGTCGGGGTCCCCGGGGAAGGTCGTCGACCTCGTCGAGGAACTCGCGGACGGTGGCGACGACGTGGCCCGGGTTCTCCAGGTGGGCGGCGTGGCCGGCGTCGGGGACCACCTCCATGGTGGAGCGCGGCAGCCCGGCTCCCATCCGCATGGCGACGGCCCGGAACTTCGGGTCCTCGTCGCCGACCAGCAGCAGGGTGGGTGCGGTGACGTCGCCGAGGTCGTGCCAGAACGACGGCTGGGCGCCGGTCCCGGCGCCGCGCAGGCTGCCGGCCAGGCCCGCCGGGTCGTTGGCGAGGCGCTGGTCGCGTGCCGCGCCGAGCGTTTCCCGACCGAGGCGCTCCTGGCTGGCGAACAGCGGGCTGGCCATCCAGTGGTCGACGAACCACGGCAGGCCCTTCTCGAGCAGGTCGTCGGCCAACTCGTCGTCGGAGCGTCGGCGGGCGGCCCGCTCGACCGGGTCGGCGAGGCCGGGCGAGGCGCCGACGAGGACGAGGGCGGCCACGAGGGCGGGATGGCGGACGGCGAGGCCGAGGGCGATGCGTCCGCCCATGGAGTAGCCGAGGACGTGGGCGGGGCGGGCGCCGAGGCGGTCGAGGGCGTGGGCGACGGCGTCGACGACGTGGTCGAAGCCGTGGTGCTGGACCTCGTCGGGATCGCCGGTGCGGCCGTGCCCGGGGAGGTCGACGGCGACGACCCGACGGCCCTCGGCCAGCGGGCGGCCGATGTCGGCCATGGTGGCCGTCGAGCCGGTGAAGCCGTGCAGGAGCAGGACCGGTGGTCGGCCGCCGTCGTCGGCGGGCCCGTCCACCTCGGCGTGGAGGACCTGGTGGGGCCCGGGGTTCACGGGGCCTCCCGGTCGTCGTCGGGTGCCTGCAGGGCGGTGTCAACGGCGGCGGCAGCGGAGCGGTGCAGGCCGACGTTGGTGGCGGCGTCGGTCCGGACGTGGACCAGGTGCAGGCCGGGGGCGCCCACCGACGCGGCGAGGGCCTCGTCGAGTCCGTCCGGGTCGTCGGGCGCGTGCAGGTGGGCGCCGGCCAACGACGCCGCCGTCGACAGGTCGAGGCCGTGGGGTGTGTGGAAGAGGCGGTGGTGGTCGACGTGGTCCTCGCCGGCGATGGGGAGGAACGAGAAGATCCCGCCACCGTCGTTGTCGACGACCACCACGGTCAGGTCCACGCCGAGGCGCCCCACCGCGGCGAGGCCGCCGAGGTCGTGGAGCACGGTGAGGTCGCCGGCCAGCAGCACGGTGGGGACGTCGGACCCGGCGGCGATGCCGGTCGCCGTGGACACCTGGCCGTCGATGCCGTTGGCGCCCCGGTTGCCGCGGATCGACCACGGTCGGGCGTCGGTGGGGAGGAACGCGTCGAGGTCGCGGATGGGCATGGAGTTGCCGACGACGAGTTCGACGGCGTCGGGCAGGGTGCGGTCGAGGGCGGCCACCACGGCCGGCTCGTCGAAGGGGGCGGTGGCCACCACGTCGGCCACCGCGGCCAGGGCGGTCGCCTCGGCCTCGGTCCACGCGTCGGTCCAGGTGGCGTCGGGGGCGTGGCCGGCCGGGAGGCGGTCCAGGAGGTGCCGGGCCAGGGGGCCGACGGATGCGGTCACCCGGTCGGTGACCCGCAGGGCGGCGTCCGGGAAGCGCCCCAGGTGGTCGACGGCCACCAGGCGGTCCGCGCCGACCCGGTCCAGCCACAGCCGGTAGCCCTTGCTGGTGGGCATGGCGCCGAACTGGACGACGACGTCGGGCCGGTGGCCGTCGGACCACGACGACCGCAGCAGGTGGTCGCCCATGGCCAGCACCGGGGCGTCGGCCACGTGCGGGCCGCGGCGCAGCCCCGAGGCCGGGTCGGCCAGCAGCGGCCACCCGGTGGCCCGGGCCAGATCGGCGAGGGCGTGGCGGTCGTCGTCGGTGGGGTCCATCGGCCCCGCCACCAGCAGGCCCGTCGTGGGGGGACCGTCGGCGAAGAGGTCGTCCAGGCATCCGGCCTCCAGCGGCGCCCGGTCGGGGGGCACGGGGAGCAGGCCCATCGGCGGCGGGTCGTCGGCCGGGGGCTCGAGCGGCTCGCGGAGTGGCACGTTCACGTGCACCGGCCCTGGTGCCGGCCGGGTGGCCCGGACGTACGCCTGGTGGGCCACCGAGGCCGCGTCCCCGGCCGGCTCGTCCCCGGCCACCGCCGTGGTGGTGGCCCAGCGCACGTGCGTGCCGAAGAGGCCGTCCTGGTCGATGGTCTGCGGTGCGCCCACGCCCTGCAGCTCCGGAGGCCGGTCGGTGGTGAGCACGAGGAGGGGCACGCCGGCGTGGAAGGCCTCGACGACCGCCGGCAGGTAGTTGGCCGCAGCGGTTCCCGACGTGCAGAGCAGTGCGACAGGCCGACGGGTGGCCCGGGTCAGGCCGAGGGCGAAGAAGCCGCCCGACCGCTCGTCGAGGTGCATCGACACCTCCAGGCCGTCCGTCCGGTCGGCGGCCACCGTCATGGGGGTGGACCGTGACCCGGGCGAGGCGGCCACGTGGGCCACGCCGCACTCGACCAGCTGGGCGAAGAAGGCCCGGCACCACGCCTGGGTGGCCGCCGGGTCGCCGGTGGGCAGTGGGGACGCCTCGGGACCGTTCATCCGGACACCTCCGACGCGGCCACCACGGGACCGAGCACGGCACGCAGCTTCACGTCGGTCTCCAGGAGTTCCCGGTCGGGATCCGATCCGTCGACCACGCCGGCGCCCGCGTACAGGGTGGTGCCGTCCCCGGTGACCAGGCCGGTCCGCAGGGCGACCCGGAACTCGCCGTTGCCCGAGGCGTCCATCCAGCCGACCGGTGCGGCGAACCAGCCCCGGTCCATGCCCTCGTGCTCGGCCCGGAGCTCCGCGGCCTGTCCGCCGGGGTGGCCGGCCACGGCGGGGGTGGGGTGCAGCGCCCCAACCAGGTCCAGCAGGCCCACCCCGTCCGGCAGTTCGGCGTCGATGGGGGTGTGGAGGTGCTGGATGCCGTGCAGCCGGAGCAGCGCCGGTTGGCGGGGATGGCGGTCGACGACGCCGAGGTCGGCCAGCGCCCGGTCGACGGCGTCGACGACCACGGCGTGCTCGGCCCGTTCCTTGGGGCTGGTCAGGAGGCCCTGTCCGAGGGCGGCGTCGATGGCCGGGTCGGGATCGCGGGGCGCCGAGCCGGCCAGCGCCGCGGTGTGGAGGTGGCCGGCGTGCACGGCGGCCAGGCGTTCCGGCGTGGCGCCCACGAAGGTGGGCGACGGGTCGCCGTCGCCACCGGCCGGGCGGACGGCGAGGGTGGCGCAGGCCGGGTAGGTGGCCCGCAGGGTGCCGAGCAGGGTCGCCAGGTCGGGTCGGAGGTCCACGGTGACCGAGCGGCAGGGGACCGCCTTGGCCAGGTCGCCGCGGCCGATGGCCTCGAGCGCCAGGCGGACGAGGCCGCGGTAGTGGTCACGCTCGGCGGGGGTGGCCAGCGTCGCCGGGTCGGCGGATGTCGGGACCGGGGGCGCCGGTGGCCCGACGGCGGGGGTGGGTCGGTCGTGGTCGTCGATCCGGGTCACCCACGTGCGGCCCGCCCGACGATGCACCTGCACGGCGGGGAGCACGAGGCGACCGGCGCCGAGGGCCCGCCAGGCGTGGGCGGAGGGTGGGAGCTCGTCGTCGAAGGCGAAACCGGCGGAGAGGCGGGGGAGGGGCGCGTCGGCCGGCGCGTCGACGTCGAGGGAGGCCCACAGGTCGGCGACCGCACCGGCGGCGTCGACGAAGCGGTCGGGGCCTGACACCTCGACGACGGTCGCCGCCCCGAGGCCCACCCAGGCCTCGTCGTCGTCGGGGACCTCCCAGTACCAGGCCTCGTCGGTCCCGCTGGCGACGGCCAGCCAGGCCAGCGGATCAGTGGCCGGAGCGGCGTGGACCTCGACGGTGCGGGCCTGGGCCGGCCGGTCGTGCGTGGGCGTCGGGGCGAGGGTCACCGCCATCGGACGTCCACCTCCAGGCGGTCGGCGTCGGCGGCCAGCAGGGTCTCGGCCAGTCCGGCGCCGTCGGTCCCTCGTGCCCGTGCCCGGGTGACGAGGGTGCGGTGGAAGTGCTGGGCCACCAGTCGGGTCACGGCGGGGACGAGGGTGCGCACGACGTCGACGAGCACCTCGGGCTCGGTGTCGTCGGCGACGTGGACGTGGCGTTCGAACAGGTCGATGGCCCGCTCCACCACCTCGTCCACGTGGGCGCCGTGGTCGGTGGCCAGGGCCACGAGCTCGTCGAGGGGGACGCCGGCGGCGCTGATGGCCAGCCCGGCCCGCACCATGGAGACGGCGCCCTCGTCGAAGCGAGGGTCGGGTCCGTCGGCGATCGGCGACAGGAGGCCGTTGTCGCACAGGAGCGAGACCAGGCCCTCAGGGACGCCGGCGGCGTCGGCCACCTCGGCCCGGCTGAGGCTGCGGTCCAGCGCCTCATCGGCCAGGCGGCGGAGGTCGGTGGCGGTGGACGAGGCGTCGGCGTCGCCGGTCGCTCCCAGCGCACCGATCTGGGCCAGCGTGAAGCCGTCGTCGGCCAGACGTCGGATCTCGGCCAGGCGGTCGACGTGGGCCGGGCCGTAGACGGCCCGCCGTCCTCGTCGGGTCGGGGGATCGAGCAGGCCGAGACGCTGGTAGTAGCGCACGGTGTCGATGGCCAGGCCGGACTCGGCGGCCACCCCTTCCACGGTGAGCTCGTCCACCGGGGATCCGTCCACGCTGAGCCCTTCGGCCATCATGGTCCGATTGTAGGAGTGATCACTCTGAGTGTCGAGGCTCGGACCATCGACGCGAGGCCGAGGTCCCGGTGGCCCGATTCCCCGGTGAAGCGGGTCCGGGTGCGACGATGGACTTGTGGACGAACTCCCGCCCGTCGACTACATCGCCCTGACCCGGGCCACCTACGACGCCCTCGGCTACGCCCCGTACCAGTGGGCGGAGCGTCCCGAGACGCCGCCGTGGTCCCCGCTCGAGGTGCCGCTGGCCGCCGCCACGGTGGCCCTCGTCGGCTCCGGCGGGGCCTACCGCCGCGGCCAGGTGGCCTTCCACTGGAAGGACGACACCGGCATCCGCCGCATCCCCACCGACCAGCCCGCCACCGACATCCGGGTCACCCACTTCGCCTACGACCTCGAACCGGCCCGCGAGGACCCCAACATCGTGTTCCCGGTCGACCGCCTCCGCGAGCTGGTTGACGAGGGCGTCATCGGCGGGCTCGCCCCGACGGCCATCGGCTGCATGGGCGGCATCTACTCGGTGCGCCGGACCGAGGAGGAGCTGGCCCCGGCCATCGTGGCCGAGGTGACGGCCATGGACGTTGACCTGGCCCTGCTGGTGCCCGTCTGACCGGTCTGCCACCAGACCGTGGGTCTGGTCGCGAGGGCCCTGGAGGCCGCCGGGGTGCCGACGCTGAGCCTGACGTCGGCGTACAGCATCACGGCGTCGGCCAACCCGCCGCGGGCGGCCTTCTCCGACCTGCCGCTCGGCAACACCGCCGGTCGGCCGCACGAGCCCGAGTTCCAGCGGGAGTTGCTGCGGCGGGCCCTGCAGGCCGGCGCTGCCATCGAGGAGCCGGGGACCATCGTCGAGACCGGGATGCGGTGGGACGACACGCAGGCGTGGAAGCGCCGGGCGACGTCCACCGGGGTGTCACGCGACGGGGATGACGGAACCGACCCCAGCCGGGACGACCGGAACGAGCGCCACGAGACCCCGCAGTACCAGGACGAGGCCGACCGCCTCGCCGCCGAAGCCGCCTCCTGACGGCGACCGCCGACCCCCCCCGAGATCCGAGGAGGATCCCCCATGCCCGTCGCCGCCGACCTCGTCCCCCTGCTGGACCTGACGGCTCGAGGGCGTGATCCGGAGGGGCGGTTCGATCCCGAGGTTCGACGCCATGGGTACCGGGCCATCTGCACGGCCGGTCGCGACGCCGCTGCCGAGGTGGCGAGCGTGACCGACTCGACGATTCCCGGACCCGAGTCGGACCTCCCCATTCGGACCTACCGGGCAGACGGGTTGGGCGATCGACCGCCGGTGGTGCTCTACCTCCACGGCGGGGGCTGGACCCTCGGCGACCTGGACGGCTACGACGAGCAGTGCCGGGCCGTGGCGTCCACCGTCGGCGCCGTGGTGGTTGCCCTCGAGTACCGGTTGGCGCCCGAGCACCCGTTCCCGGCAGCGGTGGACGACGCCTGGGCGGCCCTGTGCTGGGTGGCCGACCACGCGGCCGAGCTGGGCGTCGACGCAGGGAGACTCGTGGTGGCCGGCGACAGTGCCGGCGGGAACCTCACGGCAGTCCTCTCGCTGACGGCCCGGGACCGTGGCGGCCCGACCATCGCCCACCAGTTCATGGTGTATCCGGGCGTCGACTTCGACTACGAGAGCGGTCGCTGGCCGTCGCTGGAGGAGAACGCCGAGGGCTACTTCCTGGAACTGGAGACCATGCGCTGGTTCGGAGAGAACTACGCCGGCGGCCGGGACCTCACCGCCGAGTGGATGGCGTGCCCGATCCGTGCCGACGACCATTCCGGCCTTCCCCCGGCGACCGTCACCATCGCCGACTTCGATCCGCTCCGCGACGAGGGCCTCGCCTATGCCGAGGCACTCCGGACGGCCGGTGTCGACGTGGAGGTGCTCCGGCACGCCGAGCAGGTCCACGGCTACTGGATCGTGGCGCCACTCGTGCCGTCGTCGGGTGCCGCCCGGGCCGCCGACCTCGAATCGTTGCGGGCGACCATCGCCGCCCTGCCGACCGGCTAGGCCCCGTCGGTCGGGGCGGCCACGGCGCCCGAGGCCACCAGGGCGTCCACCTCGGCGGGCGTCCGGCCCAACTCGGCGAGCACCTCCCGGGTGTGCTGCCCGATCGACGGTGCCGTCGACCTCGGTGCCCACGGGCTGCCCCGGAAGTCCACCGGGCTGGCCACCATCGTGGTCGTCGACACGTCGTCAGGCACGTCGACCAGCGCGCCGGACCCGTGGAACGCCGGGTCGGCCAGCAGGTCGTTGGGTTCGTTGACCGGCGCCCAGAAGAACTCCGGTTCGGTGGCGAACGCCTCGGCCCACTCGTCGAGGGTGCGGGTGGCGAAGATGCCGTCGAGCATGGCGATGAGCTCGGCGGCGTTGGCGGCCCGCGGACCGGGGCGGGCGAAGCGCTCGTCGTCCAGCCACTCGGGGTGGCCGGCGACGCGGGCCAGCGGCGGCCAGTGGCGCTCGCCCTCGAGGCCGACGATCCAGAACCGGCGGCCGCAGGCGGCCCGGTAGTTGTTCATGGCCGGGTTGCCCATCGAGGTGCGGTCGCCGACGGCCATGGCCGAGCCCCACATGAGCATGAGGTTCAGGTCGAAGCTGACCGTGTAGGCACCCTGGCGCATCAGCGACGTCTCGACGAGTTGGCCCTCGCCGGTGCGCTCCCGGGCGAACAGGGCCGCCGAGATGGCCGCGGCGGCCGACATGCCCGTGGGGTGGTCGCCCATGCCGCCCCGCTGGAACGGCGGATCCTGGCCCGGAGGGGTGAGCAGCGCGGCGATGCCGGATCGGGCCCAGTAGGCGCCCACGTCGTAGGCGGCCCGGTCGGCATCGGGGCCCTCGGAGCCGTAGCCGGTGATGAAGCAGTAGACGAGGCGGGGGAACCGTTCGGCGATCGCGGCGTGGTCGAGGCCGAGTCGGGCCAGGGCGCCGCCGCGCAGGTTGGTGACGAACACGTCGGCGTCGGCCAGCAGGTCCAGCATCACGGCCCTGCCCCCGTCGGTGGACAGGTCCACGGCGATGCCCCGCTTGGAGCGGTTGTCCATCTCGAAGACGGGGTTGCTGGGCAGCACGTCGCCGAGGATCTGCTGGAACTGGCGGCACGGGTCGCCCGAGGGCGGCTCGACCTTGACCACGTCCGCGCCCCAGTCGGCGAGGATCCCCGCCGCGGCCGGCCCGGCGATCCACACGCCGAGCTCCACGACCTTCACGCCTGCCATGGGTCCCGTCGCCTCGGACATGGTCGGCCCCTCCCGTCGTCCGTCACCGGTCGTCCGGCGGTCGAACCTAGGGGCCGTCGGGCCCGGCGGTCCCGTCGGGCCCCCGCTCCCGGCCCCTACGGTCGGGCCGTGATCCTGTTCGTCTGCACCGGCAACACGTGCCGCTCGGCCATGGCCGAGGCCCTGTTGCGGACCCGGCTGCGGACCCGGCTGCGGGCCCGCCTGGCGTCGGCGGACGCCGGTCGGCCGGTGCCGTCGGTGGCCTCGGCGGGCATCGCCGTCGACCCGGTCGGAGGGCCGGCCACCCCGACGGCCGTCGAGGTGCTCGCCGACCGGGGGATCGACCTGGCGGGGCACCGGAGCCGATCGCTCGCCGCCGGGGACCTGGCCGCGGCGGAGCTCGTGGTGGCCGCCACCCGGCGCCACGAGGCCGCCATCGGAGCGTTGGATCCGCTGGCCCGGTCGCGGACGTTCCTCGCCGGCGAGGTCGTGCGCCTCGGCGGGACGGTCGGCCCCCGGGGCGACCGCACGGTGGCGGCGTGGGTGGCGGCGCTGGACGCGGCCCGGGCCGGCCACTTCACCGCCGGTCGGGTGGCCGACGAGGTCGCCGATCCGTGGGGAGGCACGGCCGACGACTACCGACGCTGCGCCGACCGCCTCGACGGGATCTGCACCGCCCTGGCCCGCCTGCTGGTCGACCCCGGCACCTGACCCGGCGCCTGACCCCGGCGTCGGCACCCCAACCTGACGGACCGTCAGATTCGGGGGCGGGACGGCTACCGTCGGGGCATGGACGTGGCCCGCAGCCCGGCCGAGGAGGCGTTCGCCGACGAGGTGCGCACCTGGCTCGAGGAGCACCTCGTGGGCGAGTTCGCCGACCTGCGGGGTCGGGGCGGCGTCGGCCAGGAGGACGTCGAGCCCGAGCGGCTCCTCGACTGGGAACGCGAGCTGGCCACCGGTGGCTGGCTGGGCCTCGACTACCCGGCCCACCTCGGCGGCCGCGACGCCTCGCTGTCCGAACAGGTCGTCTTCCACCAGACCTACGTGGAGGCCCGGGCCCCCGGGCGGATTCCCAACATCGGCCTGACCCTGCTCGGCCCCACCGTCGTCGCCTACGGCACGCCCGAGCAGCAGGAGCGCTTCGTCCCGCCGATCCTCGCCGGCACCGAGCACTGGTGCCAGGGATACTCCGAGCCCAACGCCGGCTCCGACCTGGCCAACGTCTCTACCCGGGCCCGCCTCGACGGCGACCGCTGGCTGGTCACCGGACAGAAGATCTGGACGTCGCTGGCCCAGTTCGCCCAGTGGGCCTTCGTGGTGTGCCGCACCGACCCCGACGCCGAGCGGCACCGCGGCCTGTCGTACCTGCTGGTGCCCATGGACCAGCCCGGCGTGGAGATCCGACCCATCGTCCAGATCACCGGTGGCACCGAGTTCAACGAGGTGTTCTTCGACGACGCCGAGACCGACGCCGACATGGTGGTCGGCGAGGTCGGGGACGGCTGGGCGGTCGCCATGGGCACCCTCGGCTTCGAGCGTGGCGCCTCGACCCTCGGCCAGCAGACCGGCTACCGCCAGGAGCTCGACGCCCTCGTGGCGCTGGCCCGGGCCAACGGCTCCATCGACGACCCGGTCCTGCGCCAAGACCTCGTGCGGGCCTGGACGGAGCTCGAGGTGCTGCGGTACAACCAGCTGCGCATGCTCACCGCGCTGGTCGCCGACGGGGTCCCGGGCCCCGAAATGTCCATCGGCAAGCTCTACTGGGCGTCGTGGCACCGGCGCCTCGGCGAGCTCGGCATGCGGGTCCGCGGCGCCAGCGCCATGGTCGGCGTCGACCCCACGCCACCGCTGGAGGACCCGCTCGGCGTCGACTACCGGCTGGACGGCCTGCAGCGCACCTTCCTGTACAGCCGGTCCCACACCATCTACGGCGGTTCCAACCAGGTCCAGCGCAACGTGCTCGGCGAGCGCGTCCTCGGCCTGCCCCGCGAGCCCCGCTAGGAGCGCCCGCCCGGGCTCCCGTACGCTTTTCCCACCGGCCAGCGAGCCGCACACCCAGGAGGATCACCGTGTCCGAGGCCTACATCGTCGACGCCATCCGCACCCCCACCGGCAAGAGGGGCGGCGGGCTGGCCGAGGTCCACCCCGCCGACATCGGCGCCCACGTCATCCGCGAGGTGGTGGAGCGCAATGACATCGACCCGCTGGCCGTCGACGACGTCGTCATGGGCTGCCTCGACAACCTCGGCCCCCAGGCCGGCGACATCGCCCGCACCGCCTGGCTGGCCGCCGGCCTCCCCGAGGCCGTGCCCGGCACCACCGTGGACCGCCAGTGCGGCTCGGGCCAGCAGGCGGTGAGCTTCGCGGCGATGGGCGTGATGGCCGGCGTCCAGGACCTGGTGGTGGCCGGCGGCATGCAGAACATGAGCATGATCCCCATCGGCTTCGCCCTCGAGGCCGCCGAGCCGCTCGGCCACGGCGACCCGTTCACCGGCTCGACCGGCTGGGTGGACCGCTACGGCACCCAGGAGGTGTCGCAGTTCCGCGGCGCCGAGATGATCGCCGAGAAGTGGGACATCTCCCGCGAGGACATGGAGGCCTTCGCCTTCGAGAGCCACGAACGGGCCATCCGGTCCATCGACGAGGGCCGCTTCGACCCCGAGATCAGCCCGCTGGCCGGCGTCGAGATGGACGAGGGGCCCCGCCGCGGCGGCAGCCTCGAGAAGATGGCCCAGTTGGCGCCGCTGGTCGAGGGCGGGCGGATCACCGCCGCGCTGGCCAGCCAGGTCAGCGACGGGGCGGCCGCCCTGCTGGTGGCCTCCGAGCAGGCCGTCGCCGACCACGGCCTGACGCCGCGGGCCCGCATCCACCACATCAGCGTGCGTGGCGACGACCCCATCTACATGCTGACCGGCCCCATCCCGGCCACGGCCCACGCGCTCGAGAAGACCGGCATGTCGATCGACGACTTCGACCTGTTCGAGTGCAACGAGGCGTTCGCCCCGGTGCCCATGGCCTGGATGCGCGAGCACGGCGTGCCCCACGAGAAGGTCAACGTGAACGGCGGCGCCATCGCCCTCGGCCATCCGCTGGGCTGCAGCGGCGCCAAGCTGATGACCACCCTGCTGCACGAGCTGGAGCGCACCGGTGGCCGCTACGGCCTCCAGACCATGTGCGAGGGCGGCGGCCAGGCCAACGTCACGATCCTGGAGAGGCTCTAGCGATCCGGGGGCGGCATACCTGGGTCAGACGAGCTCGTCGACCAGGCCCCAGTCGAGTGCCGTGGCGGCGTCGATGGTCGCTCCGGTGACGCACAGCCACGCGGCACGCTGACGGCCGATCCGCCGGGGCACGCTGACCGTCCCCCCGGCGCCGGGGAGCAGGCCCATCGACACCTCGGGGAGTCGGAACGTGGCGTCCCCGGTGGCCTCGACCCGTCCGGCGAACGCGGCCAGCTCCACGCCGGCGCCCACGCAGGCACCGTGGACGGCGACGGTGAGGCGATCGGCGAGACGGTCCAGCCACGGCGCCACGTTGGCCGACGAGCGGACCTGGTGGCCGGTGGCCGGGTCGTCGACGGTGCCGAACTCGGCCGGATCGCCGCCACAGCAGAAGGCCGAACCGGCCCCGGCGAGGCGGATGGGACGGTCGTCGCCGGCCACGGCGAGGGCACGCAGGGCGTCGACCAGGGCGTCGCGCATGCCGGCCGACAGGGCGTTGCGGAGGCGCGGCCGATCCAAGGTGAGGGCCACCGCGTCGCCATGGTCCTCGACCCGGACCGGGGGGTCCGCCTCGTCGGGCCGGACCCGGCGCCCCCGGCCGGCCAGCCACCGGGCGAACTCCGGCCCGGCCTGCAGCGTGCCGTAGGCGGTGCTCTCCAGGAGCAGGCCGGCGTCGGTCGACGCGTGCGGTCCGTGGCGCAGCACCTGGCAGCACGTCACCGCGGCCATCGGGTTGGCGGCCACGCCGGCCGCGACCGCGGCGACGCCGGCCAGGTCGTCGACGAGCACGTCGAAGGCGGGTGCCGAGCCGGGCGGGGCGACGCCCACCGAGACCACCGGGAGCGAGGCGAGCACCTCGCCCGCTGACGGCGGCAGCCGGTCGGCGTCGGCCACCGCCAGGACCGGGGCACCGCGCAGGACGCCGACGTCGAGGTCGACGGTCGGGGCGGACAGGCGGGCGGCGGCCTCGTCGAGGGACAGGACCCCGACCCGGTCGTCTGCAGTCACCCGGAACCTCCTCGGTGCCCCGCCTCAGGCGGTCGAGCCGTCCCCGAGGTGGGCCAGTTCGCTGCGGAGCACCCGCCGGAGCAGCTTGCCGGAGTCGTTGTACGGCAACGCGTCGACGAACTCCACGTGGTCGGGCGTGCGGTTGGAGCGCAGGGCGGCTCGTACCGACTCCCGTAGTTCATCGGCGGTGGGCGCCGCACCCTCGGCGACCACCACGGCGGCCACGATGCGCTCGCCCCACTGGCGGTCGGGGACCCCGATGGCGGCCGCGTCGGCCACGTCGGGGTGGGCGACCAGGACCTCCTCGATCTCGCCGGGCGACACGTTCTGCCCGCCCTTCACGATCACGTCGTCGATGCGGCCGGTCACGTGGAGGAAGCCGTCGGCGTCCAGGCGGCCGCCGTCGTGGGTGGGGAACCAGCCGTCCTCGGTGAGGCGGGGTGCCATCCCCCGGTACTCGCCCGACACCTGCTCGCCCCGGACCCAGATCTCGCCGGGCTGGCCGACCGGCACCTCGGCGCCGTCGTCGTCCCGAATGGAGACCTCGATGGTGGGCAACGGCCGGCCGGCCGAACCCAGGCGGGCCCGCACTTCGGGGTCGTCGCTGGCCAGCGCCTCGCGGTGGTCGTCGGGGCCGAGCAGGGCGACGGTGGAGGAGGTCTCGGTCAGCCCGTAGGCGTTCACGAACGCGGTGTGCGGCAACAGCTCGAGCGCCCGTTCGATGGTCGGTCGGGGCATCTTCCCGCCGCCGTACGACAGCGACCGCAGCGTCGGGAGGCCCGGGCCGTCGGGACCCTCGGCGTCGAGGTGCTCGACGATCCGGGTCAGCATCGTGGGGACGACCATGGCGCTGGTCACCGACTCGGCCCGGACCAGGTCGACCCATGCGGCGGCGTCGAACGTGGGGAGCTGGACCACCCGGCGGCCGGCGTAGACGTTGGAGAGGATCGCCGCCATGCCGGCCACGTGGTACGGCGGGACGCTGACCAGGGCGGCCTCGTCCTCGCCGGCGCCCATGAACTCCACGGAGCCGAGCACGTATGACACCAGGTGCCGGTGGCGGAGCACGGCGGCCTTGGGCTCGCCGGTGGTGCCGCTGGTGAACAGCAGGATCGCCGCCCCCTCGCCCGCCATGTCCCAGTCCGCCTCCGGGGCGTCACCGGCCACCTTGGCCAGGCCGGACAACAGGGTGGAGCGGGACACCGGTCCGGTGCCGACCGCCTCGTCGAGGCGACCGGCCGAGTCGGGGTCCAGCACGGTGACGGCAGGGGCCACCCGTCCGGCCAGGGCTGCCAACTCCTCGTCGGTCAGCCGGTAGTTCAGGGGGACGAACGGCAGGTCGGCCCATGCCGCGCCGAACAGGGTGATCGGGAGCGCTTCGGACGACACGTCGGCCATGGCCACGTGCTCGACCCCGGCGTCCCGGAACCGTCGGGACGCCGCGCCCGACAACTCGAACAGCCGTTGGTAGGTGAGCCCGCCGTCGCGGGGGCCGACGGCCACCCGGTCGCCGAAGCCCCCGGCCGCCATCTCCAGCAGCATCATCAGGTTCACGGTCGCCGACGCCTTCCGGGCTGCTGGATGGTGGTGGGGGGCGGGTGGCCCGGGTCAGTCCGAGGC
>JAERSW010000115.1 GCA_016845305.1 Acidimicrobiales bacterium | reverse complement strand
CCGACGTGTACGAGAAGGCGGGGGAACACCGCGGCGCCATCGGCGTCGGCCAGGACCACGACTACGACCGGTGCGTCGAGGCGGACGCCGTCGGGCACCACCACCGCCACCGGTTCGGGACCGAAGGCCCGGTTGAGGTGGCCGAACAGGTCGACGGGACCGTCCAGGGCGGCGCCGAACAGCGACTCGCCGTCAGGAGCGTCGCCGACCGGACCGGCGAAGAGCCCGGCATCGACGGCGTCCGACGACACGGTGGTCTCGACGATCCATCCGTTGCGGACGACGACCACGGCCGACATCTCGCCGAAGGCCGACAGGTCGCGCTGGACGACCGTCTGGCTCGCCCGCTGGCGGGACAACGGTGCGTACCCGTCCAGGTCGAGCTCGCCGATCCGGGAGTAGCGCCAGACCTCCTCGTCGGTGTCCGGCCGCTCGACGGCGTCGAGGCCGTCGACGGTGGTGTGGCGGATCCCGGCGAGCCAGTCCGGCCCGGGCAGGCCGGCCGAGACGTCGGCGGTGAAGGCGTTCAGGGCGGTACCTCGGGGTCGCGTCGTCCGGCCCGGGCGGTGGCGGGACGACCGGTGGGCGGTTCGGATTTACCCTATCGGCGTAGGAGTAATCCGGACCGGGCCTGGTCCCCGTCGGGCCCTGGTCTTCGCAGGGTCCTCAGGCTTCGCAGGGGCCTCAGTCTTCGTAGAGGTGGGTCAGGTCGCCCGGCTGGATCTTCGCTGCGGCCAGGTATGCCTCGACGTCGGATTCCCGGAGCCGGATGACCCGGCCCATCTTGTACGCCTCCAACTCGCCCCGGTCGATGAACCGGTAGATGGACTTGGGCACCACGCCCAGGCGGCCGGCGGCCTCCGGGACCGACAGCCACACCGGAGTCGGGACCTCGTCGCCAGCCATGTCCATGACTCTAGTGGACTCTCACTCCCCCCTGTCAACGGCCGACCCCCCTGACGGCAGGGTCGGCGCCTCCCCGGCCTCTGGAGCCCCGGACCGGGTCACCGGTAGGGTCCCGGCCGATGTCCGCGCCCCGCTACGTCCTCCTCGGACTGGAGGCCGCGGGAACGTGGCCAGCCAGCCTGCGGGACCTGGTGGCCGCCCGGGACGCCGACGACGAGTACCTCCCCTGCGACGGACCGGCCGACCTGCTGTCCCGCCTGGCCACCGGCCGCAGGTTCTCCGCCGTGCTGGTCGACCAGCGGGCCTCCGGCCTCGATCGCGAGCTGGTCCGCCGCTCCCTGGCCGCCGACTGCCCGGTCATCGTGGTCGGCGGACCGGCCGACGCCCCCCGCCTCCTCGACCTCGGGGCCACCGTGCACGTCCCCGATCCCGACGACGGCGGACCTCTCGACGACGCCCTGGCCGTGGCCCTGGCCGACCACGCCCACCCCATCGGACCGGTGGACGACCTGCGCTTCGGGCCCCGCATCGCCACGCCGAGTGGCGACCGCTGGACGGGCCGCCTGGTCGCTGTGACCGGCCCCGGCGGGTCCGGCGCCTCGACGGTGGCCCGGGCCCTGGCCGCCGGCCTCGTCGACGACCCCCGCCTCCGCGGCGAGGTCCTCCTGGTCGACGCCTGCCTCCAGGCCGACCAGGCCCACCTCCACGGGATCGACGAGCCGACCAGCGACCTGCGGGCGGCCACCCAGGCCCACCGGGGCGGCGATCCCGACGGAACGACGGTGCGGAGCCTCCTGACCGATCCCCCGGGATGCCGGTACCGCCTCCTTCCCGGAATCCGTCGGCGAGGCGACTGGCCGGCCATCGGCGGACCGACGCTCACCGCGGCGCTCCGCAACCTGCGCGACCACCACCTGGCCACCGTGGTCGACGTCGACCCGATGGTCGACCTCGCGCCCGTCCACCAACCCGTGGGCCCGGCCACCCCCGGCGAGCCGTCGCGCATCGTGGTCGAGCTGGCGGACCTCGTGGTCCTCGTCCACCACGCTGGAGCGCCCCGACGGGCCGCCGACCGGGTGGCGGACGACCTGGCCGAGGCCGGCCTGCCCACCGATCGCCTGGTCCGCTTCGAGGTGGGCGACGCCCGTCGGCGGACCCTCCGGGGACGTCGGCGCGACACCCGACGGGACGACCGGCACGCCCCGTCGTCGGCCGCCGACCTCCTGGCCACCGAACCGCTCGGCGACCCACGGACCGCCGCCGACCTCGCCTCCCGGATCCTCGGCCTGCTCGACCGCCTGCCCGCCCGGCCCGACGGCGTGGACCTGCCGGTGGCCACCGGCTCGCTGGGCACGGGACCGTCGGGTGGTGGCATCTCATGACGCCGGCCGAGGGCCCCCTCCTCCTCGACCTCCAGTTCCCCGGTGTCGTCGGCGTCCGGGCCGGCCTCCGCACCGAGGACAGCGCACCGGTGGCCGATCTGGACGGCCTGCGCTCCCTGGCCGACCGGCCGCCCCGGACAGCGACCGAGGCCTGCCGGCTCGGCGCACTCCTGGCCCGGACCGTGGCCGAGGTGCACCGTGCCGGCGTGGTCCACGGACGGCTGGCCGATGACGCCGTGCTCGTCGACGACGACGGGCGTCCCGTCCTGCGCGGCTTCGGGGCCGCCCGTCGCTCCGACCGGTCGGCGGGCGACACGAGCCGGGACGGCGACGACCTCCGCCGCCTGCTGCTCTCGGTGGCGACCGGCCTCGGACGGGCCCCCGACGGCCCCGAGGCGCGTCGGAGGCGCCACCTCGTCCGCACCCTGCGACGGGCCGACGGGCTGGCCGCCGTCGACCTCTCGGACCGCCTGGCCGTCCTGCTACGCCGCCTCGACGCCGATGCTCCCGCCACGGAGGCCCCGACCGCCGATGCCGACCGGCTGGCGGGCCTCGACCGACCCACGACCCTGGCCGCCGAACGCTCCCTCCGGGCCCGGGTCCGGGCCCGCCCCACCGGGCCGAGCCGGGCATCGCTGGTCGGGCTGGCTGGCGGCACGGTCGTCGTGGTCGCGCTGGCCCTCGGGCTGCTGCTGCGCTCGGGTCCCGGGTCCCCGCCCATCGGCCCGACGGTGGTCGACCCCACCGGGACACCGGGCGCTCCCGAGGTGGCGGTGGCCGGCTTCGCCTACCGGGTGGGCCTGCCAGGCGACGTGGCGGTGGTGCGCGACTGCGCCGGCGTGCCGTCGGTGTGGCTGCTCCGCCCCTCCACCGGCGCCCTCTACCGCTTCGACGACCTCGCCGGAGCCGATCCAGTCGCCACCGCGCCCCTGCGGTACGCGCCGGGGGCCACCGGCCTGAGCGTGCACCGGGTGCTGGACTGCGACCACGTGCATCTGGAGCTCCCCGGCCACGGCCACCTGGAGGTGGCGGGCTAGCAACCGTCGCCGGCCCGGGCGCGACTCCAGATGCCGTGGGGAGCCGACGGGAAGAACGGCAGGACCCGCTCCTCGAGCAGCTCCATCCCGAGGCGTCGGGCCACGGCCTGCGAGGCCACGTTGTCGGGAAGGATGCACGAGTACAGGCGGTCCACGGGGCTCCCTTCGAGGCGGACCTCCTCGAAGGCGTAGCGCATCGCCTCGGCGCCGGCCTCGGTGGCGTAGCCCTTCCCCCAGTGGTCGGGATGGAGCGTCCAGCCGACCTCCAGGCCCGGCCATCCCTCCCGCTCGGGCAGGTGGAGGCCGGCCCGCCCCACGAAGGCGCCGGTGGCCCGCTCCTCCACCGCCCAGTTGCCGGTCCCCCGCAACGCCCACTGGCCGACGAACATGGCCATCTGGTGCCAGGCGTCGTCCCGCCCGTAGCGGTCGGGCAGGTGGAGCCAACGCCGGACCTCCGGCGTGTCCAGCACCGCGAAGAGGTCGTCGACGTCGTCGTCCCGGAACGGCCGCAGCACGAGCCGTTCGGTGGTCAGCGTCGGGCAGGCAGGCACGCCCCCATCGTGGCATCACCGGCGCCGTGGTGGTGGACTCCGCCGATGGCACGCATCGAGCTGGAGTCGCCGGTCACCGGCGTGGTGTGGAAGGTGGCGGCGTCGGTCGGCGACCGGGTGGCGGCGGGCGACGTCGTGGTCGTGGTCGAGTCCATGAAGATGGAGATCCCCGTCGAGGCCGAATCCGACGGCACCGTCGTCGAGCTCCCGGTCGGCGAGGGCGACCAGGTCGCCGAGGACGACGCCATCGCGGTGATCGAGGCGGACTGAGACCCCGGCCCGACCGGGTTCCCCTCAGGGCCGGTAGCCCCAGCCCGACGGTCCCGCCGTCCGCAACGGCGCGGCCAGGTTTGCGAACTCGCACAGCAGCGGCCGGGTCTCCCGAGGGTCGATGATCTCCTCGACCAGGAAGGCCTCGGCGGTCCGGAACGGCGACCTCACCCGGTTCAGGCGCTCGGTGATCTCGGCCAGCAGGGCCTCCGGGTCGTCCGACGCCTCCAGGTCGGACCGGTAGGCGGCCTCCACCCCACCCTCCACGGGCAGCGACCCCCAGTCGCCGGACGGCCACGCGTACCGGTACTGGAAGCGGTGGCCCGGCGAGTGGGCGGCACCGGCCACGCCGAACGCCTTGCGAACCAGCACCGAGCACCACGGCACGCTGGCCTGGTACACCGCCGCGAGCGCCCGCGACCCATGCCGGATGGTGGCCGCCTGCTCGGCCTCGGTGCCGATCACGAAGCCCGGGTTGTCGACCAGGTGCACGACGGGCAGGTGGAACGTCTCGGCCAGGTCCAGGAACCGGGTCACCTTCTGCGACGAGTCGGCCGTCCAGCCGCCGCCGTAGTGGTACGGGTCGCCGGCCAGCACCGCCACCGGCCAGCCGTCGAGGCGGGCCAGGCCGCAGATGGCCGAGCGCCCGAAGGCCTTCCCGATCTCGAAGAACGAACCCTGGTCGACCACCGAGTCGATGATCGACCGCATCTTGTACACCTGTCGCCGATCCCGGGGCACGACGTCGAGCAGGGCGTCGTCGCACCGGTCGGGATCGTCGGTGGTCGGCCCCCGTTCGGGCAGGTCGTACACCGACGACGGCAGGTACGACAGGAAGCGGCGGGTCCGCTCGAAGGCCTCCTCCTCGGAGCGGACCTCGTCGTCGACCACGCCGTTGCGGGTGTGGATGCGGCTGCCGCCGAGGTCCTCCTTGTCGACCTGCTCGCCCCCCATCCGGTTCACGACCGGCGGGCCGGCGGCGAACAGGTGCGACATGCCCTTGACCATCAGCGAGTAGTGGCTGGTCACCGCCCGGGCCGCGCCCAGGCCGGCCACCGACCCGAGGCACAGCGCCACGGTCGGCACGGTGGCCAGGTTCGACACGACGTGCTCCCAGCCGGGGTTCATCGGCACGTAGGTCCGGGCTCCCCGCCCGTAGCCGCCCTCGCCCTCGGACACCTTCTTGGACGGGTCGGTGTCGAGCGTGCGCACCGAGCCGCCGCCGCCCGTGCCGTCGATCAGGCGGACGATGGGCAGGCGCAGCTCGCCGGCCATCTTCTCGGCCGAGACCTGCTTGCCGATGATGGCCGCGTCGGCCGCCCCGCCCCGCACGGTGAAGTCGTCGGCGGCCACGACGACGGTGCGGCCGTCGAGTCGGGCCCGACCGAAGAGGAAGTTGGCCGACCGCAGGTCGACCAGGTCGCCGTTGGCGTCGTAGGTGGGGCTGCCCGCCACCTTGCCGATCTCGTGAAACGACCCGTCGTCGACGAGCGCCTCGATGCGCTGGCGCACGTCGAGCTTGCCGCGTTCGTGCTGGCGGGCCACCTTGTCGGGAGCGCCCATGCGCTCGGCCAACGCCTCGCGGCGGCGCAACTCGTCGAGCTCGGGCGCCCAGGTCCGCGGCCCGTCCCCGCCGGAGTCGCCCACGCCTCGGCCCACGGTGCCCTCCCGGTCAGGCGGGCTGCGGTTCGGTGAGGCCCCGGACGTTGTCGCGCAGCACCATGCGCTTCTCGTCCTCGGACAGGTTCTTCACCTCGGCCACGTAGTCCAGCGGCGAGGGCATGCCCTCCACGTGGGGCCAGTCCGAACCGAAGATGACGTGGTCGGCGCCCATGATCTCGACCACCTCGTCGACGTCGTCCTCCCAGAACGGGTTCATCCAGACGTGCCGGCGGAACAGGTCGACCGGGTCGTCCTCGAACCACTTCGGCGTCTTCTCACGCTGCTGGCGGAGCTTGCGGAACATGTGGGACAGGTAGTCGGACCCGTTCTCCACCGACGCCACCCGCAGGTTCGGGAACCGGGTGTACATCTTCTCCAGCGACATGGTGATCAGCCAGTCGTGGGCGGCCCGCTCGATGTTGAACGCCTTGATGGACGGCCGGTAGCGGCCCGTGCCGGCGCCGACGCCGAACGACACGAAGCCGTCCTCGGCGTAGCCCTGGGTGCTGTAGCCGCTGTCGCCGGCGTGGACCACGGTGGTGATGCCGGCCTCGGCCACCCGGGACCAGAACGGATCGAACATCGGGTCGCCGGGCGAGCGGGGGCCGTGGACGGTCCAGGCCGGGGCGGGCCGCATCACGATGGTGCGGGCGCCGTGCTCGAGGCACCACTCCAGCTCGGTGACGGCCAGGTCCACGTCGGCCAGCGACAGGTACGGCGACCCGAAGATCGTGTCCTGGTAGTCGAAGCCCCAGTCCTCGTGCAGCCACCGGTTGAAGCCGACCATGAGGGCACCGACGGCCTCGACGTCGTGCTTGAGCTCCTCCTCGTAGAGGACCCCGAGCGTCGGGAACAGCCAGATCCCCTCGAGGCCCTGGTCCTCGATGACGGCCAGGCGGGCGTCGCGGTCCATGTACTCGGCGGGCAGCGGCTCGCGTTCCTTGAGGTAGTCGAGCATGCTGCGGCCCTCCGGGTTCCCCCGGAAGAAGCCGTGCAGGGCGCCGGGCCGGGCGATCGGGTCCCAGGTCGGGTTGACGACCGCACGCGACACCTTCCCGCCGACCACGTGGTACCGGCGGCCGTCGATCTCGGCCCACTGGACGACCCGGGGACGCATGGCCTCGGGGACGTGGCGGATGAACGCGTCGGGCGCCTCGTAGTAGTGGTTGTCGCAGTCGAACGGCCGGTAGCCGAGCTCGGCGACGGTGGGGTGCGTGCTCGCCGTGCCCTCGCTCATGGCTCCCGACAGTACCGACCGGCCTCCCCGGGCCTCCGACCGGGCGGCCCGAGCCCCTAGTCTCGGTCGGGTGAGCGACCGGTACGAGTTCGACACCCTGCTCGTCGACGTGGCCGACCACGTGGCCACCGTCGTCCTGAACCGACCCGACGCCCACAACGCCTTCACCGCCGGGATGCAGCGCGACTGCCGTGCCCTGTGGGAGGCGCTGCGGGCCGACGACGACGTCCGGGTGGTGGTCCTGACCGGAAGCGGCGACCGGGCCTTCTGCACCGGCATCGACCGCAACGAGCCGTTCACCGCGCTGGACGACGGCCCGGCGCTGTACGGCACGTCGAACAACTTCATGTACGACGACCCGGGCGACTGGCTGGGCCCGAAGTCCAACGACCTGTGGAAGCCGGTCATCGGCGCGGTCAACGGGATGGCCTGCGGCGGCGCCTTCTACCTGTTGGGCGAGTGCGACGTGCTGGTGGCCGCCGAGCACGCCACGTTCTTCGACCCGCACGTGACCTACGGGATGCCGGCGGTCTACGAGCCGATGAAGATGCTCGACAAGATGCCGTTCGGCGAGGTCATGCGGATGTCGCTGACCGGCAACGGCGAGCGGATCTCCGCCGACACGGCGCTCCGCATGGGCCTGGTGTCGGAGGTGGTGCCGGCCGACGAGCTGGCCGACGCCGCCGGGCGCCTGGCCCGGACCATCGCCGCCAACCCGCCGTGGGC
>JAERSW010000114.1 GCA_016845305.1 Acidimicrobiales bacterium | reverse complement strand
GCCCAGGAGATCAGGCCCCAGGCCCGCGTCCTGGCCGAGGACCGCGACATCGGCTGGGTGGAGGTCGACTACGACGAGCTCCGGGGCATCGAGTCCGACGCCCTGCGGCTCTTCTGAGATGTCCGGCGACGCTCCCCGTCGGGT
The DNA here is from genome assembly GCA_016845305.1 of Acidimicrobiales bacterium. Classification (GTDB taxonomy): domain Bacteria; phylum Actinomycetota; class Acidimicrobiia; order Acidimicrobiales; family MedAcidi-G1; genus UBA9410. Next base: position 17,556 of record JAERSW010000114.1, on the reverse strand, counting down.
CGACCTGCTGGTGGTCGGCGGCGGCCCGGCCGGCTCGGCGGCCGCCATCACCGCGGCGCGGGCCGGACGGTCGGTCCTGGTGGTCGACAAGGCGACCTTCCCCCGCGACAAGTGCTGCGGGGACGGCCTGACCACGCTGGCCCTGCGCCTGGGCGAGCGGCTCGGCCTCGATCCCACGGGGATCGCCGGCTGGCAGGTGGTGGACGGGGCCGTCCTCCACTCGCCGTCGGGTCGCACCATCCGCCTGCCCCTCCCGGGGGGCGCCGGCCAGTACGCGGCCGTGGTCCCCCGCCGGGAGTACGACGCGGCGCTCCTCGGCCTGGCCGGGGCCGCGGGCGCCGAGGTGGCCGAGGGCCACGCCCTGACGGATCTCACCGTCGACGACGGGGGCGCCACGGCCGAGGTCGAGGGCCTGGGCCCGGTCCGGGCCGACACGGTGGTGGCCGCCGACGGCATGTGGTCCCCCACCCGGCGCCTGCTGGGCCTGTCCGGAGACGGGTACCGGGGCGAGTGGCACGCCTTCCGCCAGTACGTGTCCGACGTCGGCCCCGAGGCCGCCGACCTGCACGTGTGGTTCGAACCCGACCTGCTCCCCGGCTACGCGTGGTCGTTCCCGCTGCCCGGCGGTCGGGCCAACGTCGGCTTCGGGGTGCTGCGGGGCGGACCGGTCGACGTCGGTGACACCGGGCGGATCTGGGACGGACTGCTGGACCGGCCGGCCGTCCGTCGGGTGCTGGGCGACGACGCCCGGCCGGAGGACCGCCGGACCGCCTGGCCCATCCCGGCCCGGGTGGACCGGGCCGTCCTGGCCCGGGGACCGGTCCTGTTCGTCGGCGACGCCGCGGCGGCCACCGACGCCCTGACCGGGGAGGGCATCGGGCAGGCCCTGCTCACCGGGATCCTGGCCGCCGAGGCCCACCTCTCCGGGGCGACCGGCGCCGCCGACCGGTACCGGCGCGAGGTCCGACGCCACCTGGTGGCCGACCACCGCATGTCGCTGGCCCTCCAACGGGTCCTGGCCCGTTCGGTCGGCGCCCGGGCCTCGGTCCGGCTCGCCGGGCTGACGCCGTGGACCCGGCGGAACTTCGCCCGCTGGATGTTCGAGGACTACCCGAGGGCGTTGCTGGCCACGCCGCGACGCTGGCGACGGGGAGCCCTGTCGGCGGCCGGCGCCCACGTCACGGGCTGAGCACCCGACGGACGGCGGGCCGGGTGGCGGACCGCCGGTTCAGTCGGGCAGCTCGCCCGGCGCCCACTCCTCGACCTTGCGGCGGATGTAGTTCGCCGTCGCTCCCCGGGTCGTCTCGCCGCCCTTGACCACCGGGGCGTCGGAGACCTCGAAGGTGCGGGGCACCACGTGGACCTCCGGGCCGGTGCCGATCTTCGTACCCTCCAGGCCGTAGCCGCTCCAGGCGATCTCGGTCTCCTCGGTGGACCGGTACGACGAGCCCTCGGCCACCTGGCCGACGATGGCCCCCGTCAGGTCGAACACGGCGCTGCCGCTGGCCCCGGGCGCCGACGGGAGGACGTAGGTCTGCATGTACTCGCCCGTCCCGATGAAGCTGCCGACCACGGTGGTGAACGGCCCGTAGCCCTCGGCCACCGACGGGTGCCCCACCGTGATGAGCGGGTCGTAGCGCTCGAGGCGGTCCGAGTCGGCGAGGCGGGCCGGCACGACGTCCAACTCGTGGCGGGAGCGGAACAGGGCGACGTCGCCGTGGTAGCCGTCCTCCTGCTCCTCGGTGCGGTACGTGTGGTTCACCAGCACCGCCTCGACGTCCTGACCGGTGTAGGTGCGGAACGCCGCGTGGGAGCCGGGTTCGGCGCCCTCGACGCAGTGGGCGTTGGTGACCACCAGCCAGCGGGTCACGGCGAACCCGGTGCAGTTGATCCACACCTCGGTGAAGTCCGTGGACCGTCGGTCGGCGTCGCAGTCGAAGCAGTCGCCGACGTACCGCATGATGAGCGTGGCCCGACGCACCGCGTCGAAGGTGGCGGCGCCGAGGCGGGCGACCGGGAAGCCCGACTCGGTGAACTCGCCGCTCCCCCAGTCGGTGACCTCGAGACGGGCGCGGTTCGGGATGGGCGCGTCGGCGGGCCAGCGGACGGTGTCGGCCACGGCGGCCGTGGTGGCCGCCTCGCCGCCTCCCTCCTCGACCAGTGCGCGGACCAGCGGGGCGGGCACGAATCCGGCCACGGTGCCGTCCGAGGCCCGCAGGGTGCTGACGATCCCGAGGGTGCTGTACGACACCGGCACCGGCACGTCGCGCCCACACAGCGACGGCTCGTCCATGGCCGACCAGTCGGTGAGCACACCCACGACGGTGCCGGTCTCGTCGAGCACCGGGGCCCCCTGGCTGCCGTCGTCCGCATAGGCCCGCAGCACGACCATCTCGCCATCGGCCACCTCGTCGTAGAAGCCCACACCGCAGGTCGGATCGGTCCGGCCGGTGGTGACGTGCCAGGCGCCGTCGTAGCGCGACGCGTGCGGATGGTGGACGGTGGCCATCTCGCGGGCGACGGTGAGGTCGGGATGGCCCAGCGGCAGGATCGAGATGGTGCTGGTGCGCTCCGACCACGGCGCCCACGTGGACGACGGGCCCTCGCCGTCCGGCGACACCCGCTCGAGCCGGACCACGGCGAACCGCTTGTCGGTGGCCACGACGCGGCCGGTGGCCCACTCGCCGTCGAAGGTGCGGATGAACGGACCCCGGTCGTCCCGCCGACGCTCGCAGTCCTCGGTCCACTCGCCCCAGGCGTAGGCGCCGGCCGGGGCGGTGCCCACCAGCGACGTGACCACCAGGTCCTCGGCCACGAAGAAGCCGGTGACCGGCGGCGACCAGGTGTCCCAGGCGGCGGCGCAGCGACCGCCGGTGACCGACACGGTGCCGCCGGCCGCCCAGCGTGCGGCCCGATGCAACGGCGGGAGGCCGGCGAAATCGACGTCGTCGTCGTGGACGGCTCGCTCGTAGCCCCGGTAGGTCGACGGTTCCTCCCACGTGCCGTCGGGCCAGTGGTCGGCGAGCGTCTGGAGGCGGAAGCAGCCGTGCGCGGTGCAGTGCTCCCGCCACCCGCCGGCACCCACCGGCAGGCAGACGAGGGTGCCGTCGGCGGTCCGGACGCCCCGGCCGTCCCACAGGAACGGTGACGTGGCCTCGGACGGGTCGGCCGACCCCTCCTCGCAGTCGGGAGCCGGTGCGCCGGTCGTCGACGTGGGCGCCAGCGCTGGCGCCGAGGTGGTCGTGGCCTCCGACGGCTGCGTCGATCCCCCATCCCCGCCACCGGTGTCTCCCTCACCCTCGGTGCCGGCCGCTCCGGCAGTCGTGGTGGAGGTCGTCACTGCCTCGGCCGCCTGCGAGGTCGGCGTGGCCTCGTCGGGTGCGGGGGCCGCCGATGATGCGGTCGAGGGAGCAGACGTCGTGTCCGGGGCCGATCCGGCATCGGTCGACACCGTCGTCGTGGTCGGTCCGGTCCCGGCCGGCGAGGCGACCCGGCTCCCTCCCGAACAACCGGCGGCCAGCAGCGCCAGGGCCAAAACCGGGACGAGCACCGGGACGAGCACCGGGACGAGCACAGCGCCCCGCCTCACGGCAGCTCTCCCGGGGCCCAGTACTCCACCAGCATCCGGAGCCGACCGGCCGACGCTCCACCGCTCACGACCTGGTCGAGCGTCGGCACGCCGTCGACCAGCGCGAACGGTGCCGGCGAGAGGTGGATGCCGCGCTCCGGGTCCCAGATCTCCATCTGACCGGCCTCCGGGTAGGCGTGCGGGAGGACGTGGTCGACCTCGCCCTGCGGATAGGTGCTCCCGGCGCCGACCTGGCCGATGATCCGGCCCCGGAGGTCGAAGGCCGGTCCCCCGCTGCTGCCACCGCTGGTGGCGACCAGGCCCGCCCACGAGGCTCCGTCGTCGTAGCCGCCCGGCCCCATCACGGAGCCCACCGACACCACGAACGGGCCCGACCGGGTCATGACGAACGGATGGCCCACCACGATCACGGGCTGGTACTGGGCGAGCGCATCCTCGTCGGAGAACGGCGCTGGCACGAGGTCCATCTCGGTGGTGGTCCGGAACAGCGCCACGTCGCCGTTGTGGCCGTCCTGGTCCGGGTCGCCGCCCAGGAGGGCGTCCTCGCGGCCGGAACTGCCGACCAGGAGCGCCTCGACCTTCTGGCCGACCGAGGTCACGAACGTGGCCGGATCACCGGGCTCGAGGAGGGCGGCGGCCTCCCGGTCGTAGATGCAGTGCTCGTTGGTCAGCAGCAGACGCGTCGACACCGCGAACGCCGTGCACATCGGGTAGGCGTCCGAGAAGTCCTCGGTCCGGGCCGCGGGGTCGCAGTCCGGGCACGCCCGGAGATCGAGCATCATCAGGGTGGCCTGGATCGCACGATCGAAGGCGTCGTCATCGGCCAGCGCGGCCACCGGGAACCCCGACGCGGTGAAATCCGACCCCCAACGGACCAGCTCGAAGCGGGCCGCGGCAGGCACCGCCGGGTCCGCCGGCCAGGACCGGGCGGGGGCCACGTCGGCCGAGGTCGGCAGTGAGCGGCCGGCCGCCGCCGACGCCTCGGCGACCAGGGCCCCGAGGGCGGCGGCCGAGGCCAGCGTCGGGACGTCGGGAGAATCGACCAGGTACCGGCTGAGCCGCCCGAGGGGGCTGTGGCCGCGAGTCGTCCGGTGACCGGGACAGGCCGGCCCCTGGAAGGACGCCATGCCCTGGTCGTCGACGACGCCCACGACATGGCCGGCGACGTCCACGACCGGAGCGCCGACGCTGCCGTCGTCGGCATACAGGTCGACGACCACCCGGTCGCCCGATGCGAGGTCGTCAAACCAGTCGGTCCCACAGTCGGGGGCGGCCCGGGTGCGGGTCAGGTGCCAACCGCCGCCGCGGAGGGCTGCATGGGGGTGGTGGACGGCGACCAGGTCATCGGTCGGCCCGGACATGGCGGCGGCCAGTGGGAGGACGGCCACCGGGCCCGGGTGGTCGGACCACGGCCCCCACTCCCCCGAGGGACCCGTTCCGTCCGGCGATGCACGCTCGATGCGCAGAACCACGAAGTCGCCGTCGGACGCCACCACCGGCCCCGTCGCCCACCAGCCGTCGAAGGTCCGCAGCAGCGGTTCCCGGGGCTCGAGGCCCCGTTCGCAGGACTCGGTCGGCTCGCCGTGGCTGAAGGGGCCGCCGGGCGGGGCCAGCCCCTTGCGGGCGGTGAGCACCAGGTCCTCGGCGATGAAGAAGCCGGTCACCGGCGGCGACCAGGTCCGCCACCGGGCATCGCAGCGTCCCCCCGTCACCCGCACCACGCCGGTGGCGGCCCACCGGGCGGTCCGGGCCAACGGTTCGAGCGTGGCCGGGTCGATCCCGTCGTCGGCCACGAGCCGCTCGTAGCCCCGGTAGTCGGTGATGAAGCCGCCGTGGCCGCCGGGCCACACGTCGGCCAGCGTGGAACGCTCGAAGCAGCCGTACGACGTGCACACCTCGCGCCAGTCGGCCGCGCCGACCGGGATGCAGACCAACTGGCCGTGGGGGTCCCGGACGCCCACCCCGTCCCAGAGGAACCCGTTGCGCGCTCCGTCGCCGGGACCCTCGACGCACTCATCGTCGCGCTCGGCGACGGTGGATTCGGCGGCCGTCCCGGCACTGCGGTCCGTCGTCTCATCCCCATCGGCCGGCACGGGATCGGTCGACGTCGGTTCGGTCGACGTCGATTCGGGCAGGGACGGGTCGATCGGCTCCGGGACGGTCGACGTCGGTCCGGAGGGAGTCGACGTCGCCGCTGCCGACGAAGGATCGGTATCCGTCGGCGTGGCAGACGAGCCCGATCCGGAGCATCCGGCAGCCGTCAGGGCCACGGCCAGGGACAGGGCGATGACCAGAGCGGGGACGCGTCGCACGGCGAGGACCCTAGGACGCGGCCGGATCCGGTCCCCGGACCGGCGCTCGTAGGCTGGATCCGTGGATCCCGCTGACGCCGACACGGCCGCCGAGGAGCCTGCCGACCGGCACCCGCTGGGCCCCGTGGGCGCGTCCCTCGACGAGGCCGTCGACCGGGCCTGGGAGCGATTGCGCGGCCACCCGACCCTCGACCGGGTCTTCTACACGGCCAGCGAGCTGGGCGACTTCAGCCTGATCTGGCACCTTCTGGGCACGGCGAAGGGCGTGACGAGCCGTCGGGGCACCCGGGAGGCCACCCGCCTGGCCCTGGCCCTGGCCGCCGAATCGGCGTTGGTCAACGGCGCCGTGAAATCGGCCTTCCGCCGGGAACGACCGGTCCACGAGGAGGAACGTCCCCACGGGCTGCGGCAGCCGTTGACCAGCAGCTTCCCGTCGGGCCACGCCTCGGCGGCCTTCCTGGCGGCCACGCTGCTGGCCGACCGGTCGAAGGTGAAGCCTGCCTGGTACGGGCTGGCGTCGATCGTGGCCGCGTCGAGGATCCACGTGCGGATCCACCATGCCAGCGACGTGGTGGTGGGCGCCGGCGTCGGCCTGGCCCTCGGACGCCTGGTCCGGAAGCTGGTGCCCCTCCGCTGAGGAGAACCGGGCGCTGAGTAAGGCCCGTGCGCTGAGGAGGACCGGGTGGCGGCGAACCCCAAGGTCCGCCAGTCGCTCAGTTGATCGGAGCGGCCTCGAGTTCGGCGTCGCTCGTGGCGAGCAGGAGACGAAGGTCGAGCAGCAGGTCGGCGACCTCCGAGGCGGCGATCAGCTCGCGGCTCTGGGTGGTCCCCAGACCCTTGTCGATGATGGCGCGGATCTCTTCGATCGTCGTGGTGTCGAGCGTCTCGGTCACGGCCACATCCTCTCGCTGTTCGTCGATGATCCCAACCCTAGACGCGCGTTCGTGTGAAGCCCGTCACCATCCATACCCTCGTGCCGTGACGGGTGACGGACCCACGGTGATCGGAGCGGGCCGGGCGACCAGCGACCTCCCGCTACTGCTGGCCGACCTCCACGGGTCCCTTCGCGTCGGCGACGAGGTCGAGGTGGTGCTGGCGCCCGAACCCGACGCCGGCTGGGGGTCGGAGCGAGCCGTCGACCTGCTCGTCGGGGCCGGCTTCGAGGCGCCACGGCCCCCGACGGGCGACGGGGGCCGGGTGACGGTCCGGGCCACCCGGCTGCGGAGCCTCCCCGACACCGTCGCCGACGACATGCGCCTCCTGGTGGTGGGCCTGAACCCCAGCCCCGCCTCGGCCGACACCGGCGTCGGGTACGCCCGGCCCGGCAACCGGTTCTGGCCGGCGGTCCTGGAGGCCGGCCTGGCGTCGGTCGATCGGGATCCCCGCCACGCACTGGCCCACCACGGCCTCGGCATGACCGACCTCGTGCGGCGGACCACCGTCCGGGCCGACGAGGTCGACCGCGACGAGTACCGGCGAGGTGCGGCGCGGGTGGAACGCCTCGTCGGCTGGCTCCGGCCGCGGGCCGTGTGCTTCGTGGGGCTCGGCGGTTGGCGGACGGTGGTGGACCGCCATGCGGTGGCCGGCGTCCAACCCGACGGCTTCGGCGGCCGTCCCGTCTACGTCATGCCCCACACCAGCGGCCTCAACGCCCACAGTCGACTGCCGGACCTCGTCGAGCACCTCCGGGCCGCCGGACGGCTGGCCGACGGGTCCCCCGCCTGACCGACGGACTCTCTCTCCCCTCCCCGACCGGTCGACGGGCGGCGGGCCAGAGGGCGGTCAGGCGCCCGGCGCCAGGTCGCGGACGGCGGCCACCGGGTCCACGTCGGCCAACGGCACGATGCTCAGCACCGGCGTGGTGATCCCGGCCGCGACGTAGCGCGCCACGTGGGCCCGGCACTCGTCGGGCGTGCCGTGGACGAGCAGGTCGTCGACCACCTCGTCGGGCATGGCCTCGAGCGATCCGGCCCGGTCGCCGGCATCCCACCGCTCCCAGTGCTCGCCCAGGGCATCGGTCCGACCCAGCCACTCGTGGAAGGCCCGGTAGACGGGGACGTTGACGTAGGCGGCCACGAGTCGCTTCGCCTGGGCCACCACGGCCTCGCGGTCGGTCGACGGGCAGACGAACAGGCGGGCCACCACCTCGGGGGCCGGCCGGCCGGCACCGGCGGCCGCATCCCGGACGATGGCCGTGACCCGCCGGGCGTCGTCGACGGACAGCCAGTTGACGACCGCCCCATCGGACTCGCGGCCGGCCAGACGGAGCATCCCCTCGCGGAGGGCGGCCACGACGATGGGCGGAGGCTCGGGCGGCGGGGTGGCCAGTCGGAACCCGTGGACGTCGAACGTCTCGTAGGTGGCCGTGACCTTCTCCCCGGTGAACGCCTCCCGGAGGAACCGGACGACGTCCCGGACCCGGGCGTAGGGAGCCTCGAAGTCGATCCCGTTCCAACGCTCCACGATGACGTTGGACGACGTCCCGAGGCCGAGGACGAAGCGTCCGGGCGCGGCCGAGGCAAGGGCCGCCGCGCCCTGGGCCAGCAGGGCCGGACCACGGGTGAAGGCAGGGAGGATGGCCGTGCCCAGGCGCAGCTCGGGTGCCCACGTGGAGGCCAGGGCCAGCGGCGTCAGACCGTCGTGGCCGTCGGCCTCGGCCGTCCAGGCGTCGGTGTAGCCCAACTCGACCAGCTCGCGGAACCGATCGGCCTGGGCGTGGAGCGGACCGGCGAAGGGCACGGTCATGCCGTAGCGGGTCGTCATCCGACGAGCTCTCCGTCACGAGGGGGTCGGTACTGGCAGGTCTGGCTGGCCGTGGCCATGAGGTGGCCGTCCTCCGACCACAGGTGCACCGTGCCGTGGGCGTAGCCGTTGACGAGGCTGCTGATGCGCACGTCGACGAGGATCCACTCGGTCGCCACGGGCTCCACGACCCGCAGCGTGTTGTCGAGGCTCTGGCCTCCGCCCAGGCCCCCGCCGACCGCGTCGCGGCCACCCCACGGGACGTAGTCGCCGAGCACGGCGAGGAAGGCCGGGTCGACGACGAGATGGTCGGGCACCCGGACCCACATGGCCACCCGACCGTCGTCCATGGCCGGCTCGTGGGCGGCGGTCCGGCCCCGCACGAGGCGCCGCTCGAGGTTGCCGGAGACCGAGCGGCCGGCGGCCCGACTGGGGAACGGCGGGCACTCGTCGGGCGGCGGCGCCACGGGCGGCGTCACCCACACCCCGGACCGGTCCACGTCGCGGCGGCCCAGCGTGGCGATCACGGCCAGCACCTCACGGCCGTCCACGTGGGCCCGGGCGCGGGCCTGGGTGGTGGCGCGACCCTCGGCCACGAGGTCGACCTCGATGCGGAGGTCCTCGCCGGGCAGGGCGTGGGAGAGGAACTGGCCGGTGGCCCACACCATGGGGCGGGCGGCATCGACCTCGAGGACCCGGACCGCGGCGCCGAGCCCCGTGCCGCCGAACAACCGCCCGGCGCCCGAGCACTCGTCCTCGGTGAGGGGGAGGATCCACGTCCGGGGTTCGTCGCCGGGGCGCATCTCGGTGCTGAGGTAGGGCCTGCGGTCCACCGGACGAGCATGCCCGCCGACGGCCGGGCGACCCCACCCGGGTGCGTCTCCGCAGGTCAGGGCGGTTTCCGGAGCCACTGTCACAGGCCCCGTGCATGATCCGACCATGAAGAACGAGAGCAGCCACCTCCACCGCCATCTCCACCGCCACCTCCACCGCATGGACGCCCGGACCCGGGCCATCGGCCTGGCCGGCATCGCCGAGGCCCGGGCCACACTCGCCGCCTGCCGGGCCCTCGTCGACGACCCGTCGGACGAGGCCGTCGACGACCCCACCCGCACCGACCCTCGACCGTCGGCACGTCCGTCGGGTGTGGACCTCGATCTCCCCGAGGCAGCATGACCGGACCGTGTCCCGTCGACGAGCCGCCGCCCGAACCACCCACCGTCGACCGACACTCGGGGTCCTCCTCGTGGTGCTGGCCACGGCCTGTGGCCCTGGCGAGTTGCCGGCCGACGGACGCGGCACCGTGGTCGGGGTGGTGGACGGCGACACCGTCGTGGTCGACCTCGACGGGACCGCCGAGACGGTCCGCCTCCTCGGGATCGACACGCCGGAGACCGTCCACCCCGACCGTCCCCCCGAGTGCTTCGGCGCCGAGGCCTCCCACCGGCTGGCCGAGCTCCTCCCGCCCGGCACCCCGGTGGTGGTCACCCGCGACGTCGAGGCACGCGACCGCTACGGGCGCCTGCTCGGGTACCTGGCGTCGGCCGACGGACGCTCGGTGAACCGCACCCTGGCCGAGGAGGGCTTCGCCGCGGCCCTGCACATCGACCCCAACGACGGCATGCGCCACGAACTGGCGGCCGCCGAGGCCCGGGCCCGGTCGGCCGGTCTCGGCCTCTGGTTGGCCTGCGGCGGACCCCACGAACCCCGGGTGGCGACGTCCGGCTGAGCGGGAGTCCGGTACCGTTGGCGGCGTGACCACGCTGCTGGAACGGCTCGGTCGGGGCCCGGACGAACGACTCCTGATCCTCACCGCCGACCAGCTCGGCCTCTGCCACGCCGCCAACGTCGGCGTGTACGAGAGCATCCGGTCCGGTCTGGCCACCGGCGCCGGGCTGATGGTGCCCGGCCCGTGGGCGCGGGACGCAGCGTCCCACCACCGCGGCGAGCCGGTCGGCGTGCACCTCACCCTCAACGCCGAGCTGGACTGCTACCGCTGGCGACCCATCACCCAGGCCCCGAGCCTCCACGACGGCGACGGCGGCTTCCCCCGGACGACCGGCGACCTGTGGGACCACGCCGACCTGGACGAGACCCGGCGGGAGTGCCGGGCCCAGCTGGAACGGGCCGTCCTGTGGGGCTTCGACGTCAGCCACCTGAGCACCCACCTCGGCGCCCTCCAGAACCGGCCCGAGTTCTTCGACGTCTACCTCGGCCTGGCCGTGGACTTCGGGCTGCCCATCCGCCTGGAGGGCGCAGCCTCCGAGGCGTCGGCCGGCTTCCCGTTCCGCGCCCTGGCCACCGAGGAGGGCGTGCTCACCGTGGACCACCACCGGTTGCGGCGCCTCGCCGACCCGGCGGCCATCGAACGCCAGGCCATGGACCTGGAGCCCGGGGTGACCGAGATCGTCATCGAACCGGCCGCCGACACGCCCGAACTCCGTGCCCTGTGCGACGAGTGGGGGCGCCGGGTCGAGCACCTCGACCTGGCCTGCAACGACTCCGACCTGCGGGCCGATCTGGCCCGCGGTGGCGTGGCCCTCGTCGACTGGCGGGAGATCCGGGACGCCCAGCGGGCCGGCTGACGGCCGGACCCACCACGGGAATCCAGCAGGGGCCCCGGCCGGAGACCCGGCCTCAGAACTCGCTTCGACCGGCCAGGTCGGCGAGGAGCGCGGACCACTCCGGCGAGCCGAACACCGGCCGGAGGTCGAAGAGGTACCTGGCGTAGGCGTCCTCGACCTTGCACCGGCCGGTCATGAACGCCACGTCGGGGTCCAGCTCGCCCCGGAACTGGGCCACCGCGTCGGGGTACTTCCAGGTCACCGTGGCCTCGGCCTCGCCGTCCTTCGTGGCCTGCACCCCGGACAGGCGCCCGTCGGACACCGTCACCAGGAGCTGCACCTTGCCGTGGGGGGTGCCGGTGACCACGAAGCGGACGACGCCGTCCACCCCGGGCCGCTCGGGCAGCGCCAATCCGGCCGCCGCGAACTCGGCCACCCACGCCTCGGACAGGAACGAGAGGCCGGCCATCAGGAGCCGGCCCCGGCCCCGCCGGACGCGACACCGGCCGGCTGGTCGGCCGTCCGATCTTCTACCGGGTCGGCCTGGATACCGGCGAACAGGTCGGCCTCGTAGCCGTCGTCGACGGGCACGGCCGGGCCGACGTGGCTGAACTCCAGCCGGTAGTCGTCCCACGGGTGCACGGTCCGGGCCTCGTCGTCGGGGAGGCCGAACCAGAACTTCGACGCCGGGTCGATCTGGGTGGCGTGGGCCCGCAGGGCCTCGCCCCGGACGTCCCAGTACTCGGCGATGGGCACCCGGGTGGTGATCAGGTGGTCCCTCGACGGCCGGTCGAACCACCACTCGTCGTACGGCGACTCGAGGCCCAGCTCCTGGAACCGGGCGTGCAGGCCGGCGATCCGGGCCCGCGACCACATCGTGTAGTACAGCTTCGACGGCTGCCAGGCTGGCCCGGCGTCCGGATAGCAGTCGGGATCACCGGCGGCGTGGAAGGCCGGAACCGTCACGTCGTGGACCTGGACGTGGTCCGGGTGGTCGTACTCGCCGCGGGCATCCGGGTACGTCACCACCACCTGGGGGCGGACCCGCCGGATGATGGCCACAAGGCGGCCCACGGCCTCGTCGTGGTCGGCGTTGGCGAAGCAGTCGGCGCGGGCGTTGTGCTCCGAGTCCTTCATGCCCGAGTCGTGGTAGCCGAGCAGCACCACCTCGTCGTAGCCGATGATCTCGGCGGCCCGGTCCAGTTCGGCCCGGCGCACCCCGGCCAGGTCGGCGTGGACCTCGGGCCGGTCCATGGCCGGGTTCAGGACGTCGCCCGCCTCGCCCCCGGTGCAGCAGACCAGGACGCTGTGGACCCCCCGCTCGCGCAGGGCGGCGACCGTCGACGCCCCCTTGGAGGCCTCGTCGTCCGGGTGGGCGTGGACGGCGAGCAGGCGCAACGGGGCGTCCGCGGGGACGGGGTGGAAGGGGGGCACGACGGGAAACGGTACCGCTCCCCCACCCGGGGCCGGTTCCGCCGGGAGGCACCGCCGGAGACGGATCGGGAGGTCGGTGTACCGTGCGTCCATGGAACCCGAGGTGTGGCGCTGGATCTGGCTGGGAGCCGCGGCGACCTTCGTGGTCGGCGAGATCGCCATGACCGGCACCTTCTTCCTGCTGCCGTTCGGCGCCGGGGCCGCGGTGGCCACCGTGGTGGCCTTCGCCGGGGCCGAGGCCGCCTGGCAGTGGCTGGCCTTCGTGGTCGTCTCCGCCGTGGCCTTCGCCGCCCTGCGCCCCCTGGCCCGCCGCATGGCCAGCGGCGGCAACCCGGTCGGCGTGGGCGCCGGTCGCCTCGTCGGCGAGGCCGGCGTGGTGACCGCCGGACCCGATGCCTCCGACGGTCGGCTGGGCACGGTCCGCATCGGCCGGGAGGACTGGCACGCCGAGGCCGTCGACGGCGCCACCCTCGAGGCCGGCGAGCAGGTCGAGGTGGTCCGCATCGAAGGGACGCGGGCCGTGGTCCGCCGCACCACCTGAGCAACCGGAGGAACCCATGTCCATCGCCCCCGTGATCGTCCTGGCGGTGATCGCCATCGTGCTGTTCGCCTTCGCGGCGGCCGGCATCAAGATCGTCCGGCCCTACCAGAAGGGCATCGTCGAACAGCTCGGCCGCTACAAGGCCACCGTCGAACCCGGCCTGAAGCTCATCCTCCCCGTCGTCCAGTCGCTGACCCGGGTCGACATGCGCGAGCAGGTCATCGACGTGCCCCCGCAGGAGGTCATCACCAAGGACAACGTGACGGTCACCGTGGACGCCGTCATCTACTACGAGCCGACCGACGCCCAGCGGCTCATCTACAACGTGGCCAACTTCATCCTCGCGGTGACCAAGCTGGCCCAGACCAACCTGCGGAACGTGATCGGCGACATGTCGCTGGACAACGCCCTGACCTCACGGGACAACGTGAACGTGGCCCTGCGCGAGGTCCTCGACGACGCCACCGACAAGTGGGGCGTCAAGGTCGTGCGGGTCGAGATCCAGCGCATCGACCCCCCGGTCGACGTCATGGACGCCATGCACGAGCAGATGAAGGCCGAGCGGAACCGCCGGGCCGTGGTGCTGGAGGCCGACGGCACCCGGGAGGCGGCCATCACCCGGGCCGAGGGCGAGAAGCAGGCGGTCATCCTGGGCGCCGAGGCCGACCGGCAGCAGGCGATCCTCACCGCCGAGGGCGAGGCCGAGGCCATCCGGGCCGTGGCCGACGCCGAGCGCTACCGGGAGCTCACCGTGGCCGAGGGCGAGGCCGGCGCCATCCGCAGCGTGTACGGCGCCATCCACGACGGCGACCCGACCCCGGACCTGCTGGCCATCAAGTACCTCGAAGCCCTCGGGACCGTCGCCGACGGACGGGCCTCCAAGGTCTTCCTGCCCACCGAGTTGGGCGCCACCCTCGGTTCGCTGGGCGCCATCGCCGAGCTGTTCACCGGCGACGACCCCGAGGGGACGGTGGGCAGCGAGGTCGTCGAGGCGGCTCCGGTCGCCGACGACACCGAGGGCGAACCCGCCGACTGAGGACCGCGCCGGAACGACCGGCGCCCCGACGTGGCCGAACCGCTGGCCGCCTTTCGCTGGCCGCCTTTCGCTGGCCGTCAGCCGGCGGGCACCAGTTCGTCGTCGCCTTCGTCGTCCTCCACCAGCTCCCAGCCGCACATGGCGGCCAGCAGCGACTGGCCCTCCTCGGGACCCGAGGCGATCACCTCGTCGCCGGCCACCAGGCGCACCCGACCCCGCGGCCGGTACAGGTAGCCCCCGCCCCGGCGCAGGGCCAGAACGGTGAACCCGGGTTCGATGTTGAGCTGCAGGTCCTTCAGCGTGGCGTCGGCCAGGGCACTGCCGTCCGCCACCGGGAAGCGGACCACCACCTCGTCGGCCTCGCCGAGGGCGATGCCCAGGATGGGATGGACCTCCTCGCCCTCCTCGACCAGCCACACCATGGCCTTCGCCTGGTCGCCGAGGTCCTCGGCCGCCTCGGCCAGGTGCAGCAGGCCCCGCAACGACGACGGGTCCAGCCCCTCGGCCGCGGCACCGAGCACCCACAGTTCGAGGCGGTCCTTCATCTCGTCGAGGCGCTCCTCGAGGTGGCCGACCTCGGCGGCCAGGCCTCGGTCGCCGAGGACCAGGGCGCTGTAGGCCAGGCCGACGGCGGCCTCCGACAGGTTCTTCATCTCCACCAGGACGTCCACGGCCCGGTCCAGGTCGGTGAGCGCCTGGGCGTCGTCGGAACGGGGCGGCTCCCAGACCGGGGCGGCGGCCAACTCCCGCAACCTGGTGATGCCGTCCGGCGACCCGTGGAGGAACAGCACGTCACCGGGCACCAGCACCGTGTCGCCGTCCACGTCGGTGATCCACTGGCGGCCGCGGCGCACCGCCATGACCCGCATGCCGGCCTGCACGGTCAACTCGAGTCCGGCCAGGGGCCGGTGGGCCATGTGGGAGCCGTCGCTGACCAGGACCCGGTGCGACACCTCCTCGGCGTCGGACAGGTCGGCCACCAGCTGACGGGGGATGCCCAGGCGGTGGGTCACGATCCGGGCGATGTCCACGGCGTCGTTGGCCATCCGCTCGATGGCCGACACCACCTGGAGGACCGACGACATGCCCTCGGCGTCGCGGGGGCTGCGGGCGGCCAGCACGCACACGGCGCGCATGTCGTGGACCAGGTCGCTCATACGCTCCTCGAGCTCGTCGACCTCCTCGGCCATGTCCGGGTCGCCGAAGTAGACCGACGCATAGGCCAGGTCCACCATCAGCTCCGAGGTGTCCTTCGCCTCGGCCAGCATGGCCCGCAGGGTGCGGGGTCTGTCGTCCATCAGGTCCTCACAGGGTGTCGGGAATCGATGCTAGGTCCGGTGGTCATGCCGCCCCCACGGCCACCATGGCCAGGATCAGGGTGAAGGCACCGACCAGGTCGAGCACCGACAGCACCATGGGGATGCCGTAGGTGTCGGGGTCGAGGCCCAGGCGGAAGGCGGCCATGGTGGCGACGTAGGCCACGACGGCCACGAGCACGGTGGCCACCGCCCCGGCCACCACGGCGGCGGTCAGGAGGTCGCCGAGCCCGGGGGTGGACTGGCCGGTGGCCACCGAGGCCCACTCGGCCAACAGGGCGCCCAGCACGAAGACGGGGAGGGCCACCGCGGCGACGGCCCGGGCCTCGCGCAGGGTGGCCCGGCTGGGCAGGGGCGAGGCGTCGTCCAGGCCGAGGTGGAAGTGGGTGGACAGCCGACTGGACAGGATCCCGCCGAGCGCTCCGGCCACGCCCAGGAAGGCGGGCAGCAGGATCAGGAAGGCCTCGGCGGCCAGCAGGTCCGCGAGCCGCTTCTCCACGGTCACCCCGGCCACCAGGTCGAGGACGGCGGCCACCACCAGGACGGGAACCGACTGGCGGACGATGCGGCGCAGGTCGTCGAGGCGGGCCCGCCACGCGGCGACCAGCACGGCGACGGCGGCCGCTCCCGCCAGCCAGGCGACGGCGTCGGTCAGGCCGCCCCGGTCGGCCAGCAGCGCAGCGGCCACCAGGGCGGGCACGGTGGCCAGGTCGCCGAGGGTGGACACCAGCGGGGCCATCACGTTGTCGAGGTCCCAGCCGAAGCGGACCGACCCGGCGGCCAGGCCGACGGTGACCGTCCCCACCCCGACCGAGGCCAGCAACCCGCCGAGCGTGGACACGACCACGAAGTCGGCCAGCGTCATCGTCGGGCTGATCCCGAACACGATGGCCGTCCCCCGGGCCATCACGCCCAGCAGGGCGCTCAGCACCAGCGACAGGGCCGCCGCCCCGAGCAGGTTCTGCCCGACCACGCCGTCGGGCCGACCCGACAGGCGGAACGTGCCGGTGTGCACGGCGGTGCCGAGGCGGCTGCCCATGGCCCCGAACACGTTGCCCCGCAGGGCGATGGCCCCGGGGACGAGCAGGAGCAGGCCCGGCAGGTCGGCCAGCGTCCCGTCCGCGGTGGCCAGGACCAGGCCACCGGCCGAGGCGGCCGCCACCCCGACGACGAGCGCGGCGAGCCGCTGGCGGGCGTCGGCCATCCGGGCCGCCGCCGCGGCGCGCGAGGCGGGACGCCGGGCCGGTGGTCGCATCCCACCAGTGTGGTGGACGGTCAGCCGGCCACCGAGGTTGGTTGTCGCCGGGTCGGCCTCCGGCGCTCAGCGGAAGTCGCGGGAGCGGGCCGGCGGGCGCACCCCGAGCGGCTCCACCCGCTCGGCCACCACGTTGACCACCCCGTCGACGGCCTCCACCCGTCCCCGCACCACCAGCGCCGAGGCCGCCAGCACGTCGCGGTACCGGACCCAGCAGCCCCGGGAGACGACCACGTTGACCAGGCCGGTCTCGTCCTCCAGGTTCACGAACGTCGTCCCGCCCGCCGTGTGGGGGCGCTGCCGGTGGGTGACCACGCCGGCCACCACCACCTTCGTCCCGTCGGCCACCGACCGCAGGTCGACCGCCGTGACCACCCCGTCGGCCGCCAGGCGGTCGCGGAGGAAGCGGGTGGGGTGCCCGTCGGGCGACACCCCGGTGGCCCACAGGTCGGCCCGGGCCTCCTCGGGGGCCGACATGGCGGGCAGCGGCGGCGGCACGGTGCCGGTGACCACCCCCGGCAGGCGGTCGGGGCCGGTGGCGGCCAGCGCCCCGGCCGTCCACAGCGCCTCCCGACGGTCCGTCCGCCCGTCGGACCGTCCCACCGACGGGAAGCAGGCGAAGGCCCCGGCGGTGGCCAGCGCCTCCATGGCCGGGCGCCCGGGGTCGATCCGACGTTGGAGGTCCTCGATCGAGGCGTACGGCCGGCCGGCGGCGATGGCCTCGGCCAGGTCGGACCCGATGGAACGCACCGAGGCCAGGCCGAGGC
>JAERSW010000113.1 GCA_016845305.1 Acidimicrobiales bacterium | reverse complement strand
AGGTCGCGGAAGGGGTTCTTGTAGGCGCCGCGCCACTCGGCGAAGGCCTCCCGGTGCGACGGGGAGAGGTACTCCTCGTACGCCTTCATGTTGCCGCCGGCATGGCAGTCCGACGAGATCAGGGTGTAGTTCGCGCTCATGGGTGGGTTCTCCGGGTCACTCGACTCTTCGATGGTAGGGACGGTTTCTTCGGCTGGCAGCAACGGGCCGAGTTCAGGGTCAGGGATCAGATGGCCAGCAGTTCGGCCACCTGGTCGACCATGAAGCCGACGTGGTCGCTGGTGAGGCCGTGGTGGATGGGCAGGGTCAGGCCGGTGTCCATGACCCGATCGGCGTTGGGCA
Source organism: Acidimicrobiales bacterium (assembly GCA_016845305.1). Taxonomy (GTDB): domain Bacteria; phylum Actinomycetota; class Acidimicrobiia; order Acidimicrobiales; family MedAcidi-G1; genus UBA9410. The sequence continues at coordinate 5,185 of JAERSW010000113.1, read as the reverse complement.
GTCCGTCGGCCGGGGCCCGATGTTCGATGTGGGCGAAGCCGGGCTGGCGCAGGATGTTGCCGGTCCAGACCATGCGCGTGGCGACGTTGCGCGCCTCGAGGAACTCCTGGACCTCGGTCCGGTCGAGGCCACCGTCGTCGCGCAGTTGGAAGCAGTACCGCATCCAGGTGGTGTCGCACTCCGCGGTGGTGCGCGGGAGCACGAACCGGTCCTCGTGGTCGGCGAAGAACTCGTCGAGCATCGTCCAGTTGTGGCGACGGCGAGCATTGAAGTCGTCCAGCTTCTCGAGTTGGACGAGCCCGAACGCGGCGCTCCACTCGGTGGGCTCGACGTTGTAGCCCACGTCGTCGAACACGAAGACGAGGTCGTAGGGCGTGCCGTCGGCCAGGGGTCCGAACCGGTCCACCTCGCCCCGCCGCGAGCCGTAGAGGTAGGACTCGCTCCGGCGACCCCACCTCCGCAGCGACAGGCACCGGTCGTGCAGGGCGTCGTCGTCGATGCCGACCATGCCGCCGTTGCCGCCGCACGTCATGGCGTGGGACAGGGCGAAGCTGGTCACCACGAGGTCGGCCCGGGCACCGGTCCTGGTCCCCCGGAGCCACGAGTCGAGCACGTCGCAGGAGTCCTCGACGACGAGGAGGTCGTGGTCGTCGGCGACGGCCCGGATGGCGTCCCAGTCGGGGCAGTTGCCCACCAGGTTCGGAGCGAGGATGGCCTTCGTCCTCGGTCCGACCATCTCGGCGATGCGCGTCGGGTCGATCTGGAAGGTGTCGGGTTCGACGTCGACGAAGACGGGCACGATGCCCGAGTGGACCATCGGCGCGATGTCGGTCGAGAAGGTGAGCGGCGAGGTGATGATCTCGTCACCGGGTTCGCAACCCACCAGGTCGATGGCGAGCCGCAGTGCCGACGAACCGGAGTTGACCATCACCCCGTGGCGCTTGGCGAGCAGGGTGGCGATCCGGGACTCGAACTCGGCCACGTTGGCGCCGATGGCCAGGTTCGTCGTGCGCATGACCTCGACGACGGCCTCGATCTCGCGTTCGTCGTGGACCGATCCCGAGGGCGGAAGCCCGGTGATCGCTCCCGGGGTGGACGTGGCGTCGCTCATGTCTATGGAGCATAGACATTTCCCTATGGTTCGTCCACTCCGACTAGGGTGCGCGGCATGGCACGCAAGCGGGGGCTCACCCACGCCGACGTGGTCGCCGCCGGTCTGGCCGTGCTCGACGCCGACGGCATCGACGCGGTGACGCTCGCCGCCGTCGCCGAGCGCCTCGACGTCCGGCCACCCTCGCTGTACGCCCACGTCGACGGCCTCGGCGGGCTCCGGCGCGACCTGGCCCATGCCACCACCGTCGAGTTCGGCGAGGTGCTGCGCGACGCCGTGCTGGGACGCAGCGGACCCGAGGCCGTCCGGTCGTTCGCCGACGCCTACCGCCGCTGGGCCACCGGGCACCCCGGCCGCTACGAGATGACGCTGCTGCCCATCGACCCCGACGACGAGGAACGTCGGACCGGCGCCCGCCTCGCCCTCGGCGCCGTCCAGGCCGTGATCCGCGGCTTCGGCGTCGACGAGCGCCGGGCCGTCCAGGCCGGACGATCGCTCCGCGCCGCCATGGACGGGTTCACCCGCCTCGAGAACCTCGACAACATGGGCCGCGGCGACCACGACGCCGACTTCGCCTTCCTCGTCGAGCTGCTCATCGACGGCATCCAGGAAGCCGGCTCGACCAACCGCCCCGGAGCCGCCGCCGGCCTCCGCGGCTAGAGCGGAACGGCCGTCCGGTCGCAGATCGGCCGCAGGGCGAAGCTCGACACCATCCTCGCCACGCCCGGCAACTGCGCCAGGTGCGTGCGGTGCAGCACCTCGTAGTCGGCCACGTCGCGCACCACCACGTGCACCAGGTAGTCGAAGTCGCCGGCCATCAGGTGGCAGCTCAGGATCTCGGGCCGCTCGCTCACCGCCCGCTCGAACGACTCCAGCGTGGGCTCGTCCTGGCCGGTCAGGGTGATCTCGACGAAGACGTCGGTCCCCAGGCCCACCGCGGCCGGGTCCACCAGCGCCACGTACCGGTCGATGTAGCCGCCCTCCTCGAGGCGACGCACCCGACGCAGGCAGGCCGACGGCGACAGGTGGACGGCCTCGGCCAGGTCCACGTTGGCCATCCGGCCGTCCTCCTGCAGCAGGCCGAGGATGGCACGATCAACGGCATCGAGTGGGCTTGGCGCTATTGACACGCCCTTGAGCGTACTCAGGCGCAACGTCATTGCGCCACATGACCATCCGGTGCTCGATTCCGCAATCGCACGGCGCCGACCCGTCCCTACGGTTTCGCCGACGGGGCACCACCGCCCCACCGGTTCGACCGACACGCCACACGAGTCCCCACCCGGGGAGACAGGAGCACTGCCATGGACATCGGAGTCCCCGCAGAGATCAAGACCGCCGAGCGCCGCGTCGGCCTGACCCCCGCCGCCGCCGGCGAGCTCGTCAACCGTGGCCACCACGTCACCGTCGAGATCGGGGCCGGTGACGGTGCCGGCTTCAGCGACGTCGACTACAAGGAGGTCGGCGCCGTGATCGCCGGCACCGCCGACGACGTCTTCGCCGACGCCGAGATGATCGTCAAGGTCAAGGAGCCCCTCGCCCCCGAGCGGGCCCGCCTCAAGCCCTACCACACGCTCTTCACCTACCTCCACCTGGCCGCCGACCGCCCGCAGACCGATGAGCTGCTGGCCAGCGGCGCCACCTGCATCGCCTACGAGACCGTCACCGACGACGCCGGTCGCCTGCCCCTGCTGGCCCCCATGTCGGCCATCGCCGGTCGCATGTCCATCCAGGCCGGTGCCCACGCGCTGGAGGCCACCCAGGGCGGGGCCGGCCTCCTGCTGGGCGGCGTCCCCGGCGTCCGTCCCGGCAAGGTCGTCGTGATCGGCGGCGGCGTGGTCGGCGAGAACGCCGCCGAGATGGCCGTCGGCCTCGGCGCCGACACCACCGTGCTGGACCGCAGCCCGGCCGTCCTCGAGGCCCTGTCCAAGCGGTTCAACGGTCGGGTCACCACCGTGTTCTCCACCAAGTCCGACCTCGAGGCCGCCGTGCTCGACGCCGACCTGGTGATCGGCGCCGTGCTCGTCAAGGGCGCCAAGGCCCCGCACCTCGTCACCCGCGACATGCTCGGCCGCATGCGGCCCGGCTCGGTGATCGTCGACGTGGCCGTCGACCAGGGCGGCTGCTTCGAGACCACCGTGCCCACCACCCACACCGACCCGACCTACGTCGTCGACGGCGTCGTCCACTACTGCGTGGCCAACATGCCGGGCGCCGTGTCCCGCACGTCGACGCTGGCCCTGTCCAACGCCACCCTGCCCTTCACCCTGGCGCTGGCCGACAAGGGTGCCGAGCAGGCCCTGGCCGACGACCCGCACCTGCGCAACGGCCTCAACGTCTGCGCCGGGCGGATCACCGACCGCGCCGTGGCCGAGACCTTCGACCTCGAGTACGTGGATCCGATGGAGGCGCTCGCCCTCCGCTGAGCACCGCACGGGCCGCGGGCCCGTCCGACGGCCCCCGCTAGCGTCGAGGCCGTGACCACCGAGCGCGCCGACGTCGTCGTCGTGGGCGGCGGGATCCTGGGCCTGGCCACGGCCGACGCCCTGCAGTCCCGCCTCCCCGGCGCGTCGGTGGTGGTCCTCGAGAAGGAGGACGCCGTCGCCTCCCACCAGACGGGGCGCAACAGCGGGGTCATCCACGCCGGCCTCTACTACGCCCCCGGCTCGCTGAAGGCCACGCTGGCCGTCCGGGGCGGCGACCGGATGGTCGAGTTCTGCGCCGAGCACGCCGTGGCCCACGACCGCTGCGGCAAGCTCGTCGTGGCCACCGCTCCCGACGAGGTCCCGCGCCTCGCCGCCCTGACGGAGCGGGCCCGCGCCAACGGGGTCGCCGTCACCGAGGTGTCGCCCGAGGCGGCCCGCGAGCACGAGCCGCACGTGGCCTGCGTGGCCGCCATCCACGTCGTCGCCACCGGCCGGGCCGACTTCGCCGGCGTGGCTCGTGCGTTGGCCGGCCGGGTCGTCGCGGCGAGCGGCGAGGTCCGCACCGGGGTCCGTGCCGGACGGGCCACCCCGACGGCCGACGGCTGGACGGTCGACACCGGCGACGGCCCGCACCCGCCGGTCCGGGCCCGCTTCCTCGTCGGCTGCGCCGGCCTGCACGCCGACCGGGTGGCCCGGGCCGCCGGCGAACGTCCCGACGCCCGCATCCTCCCCTTCCGGGGCGAGTACCTCGACGTGGTCGGCCCGTCGGCGGAGCTGGTCCGCGGCCTCGTGTACCCGGTCCCCGACCCGAGGTTCCCGTTCCTCGGCGTGCACCTCACCCGCGGCCTCGACGACCACGTCCACGCCGGCCCCAACGCCGTGCTGGCGCTCGCCCGCGAGGGCTACCGGTGGTCCGACGTCTCGCCCCGGGACCTGGCCGACACCGCCTCCTGGCCGGGCACCGCCCGCCTCGTCGGCCGCTACTGGCGGCCCGGGCTCGACGAGGTGGTGCGCTCCCTCAGCCGCCGCCGGTTCGTGGCCGCCGCCCGCCGCCTCGCCCCCGACCTCGACCCGGCCGACCTCCGGCGTGCACCGGCCGGCATCCGCGCCCAGGCCGTGGACCGCCGGGGCGCCCTGCTCGACGACTTCGCCCTCGTCGACGGCGAGCGGTCCCTGCACGTGCTCAACGCCCCGTCGCCGGCCGCCACCGCCTCGCTCGAGATCGGCGACCTGATCGCCGACCGGGTCGCGGCGTCGCTTCCCGGCGCCTGACTCGCCGTCAGGTCCCGGTGGCGGGGAGACTCCCGGCCATGACGGACCCCACCAGCACAGCCCAGGGATCCGACCCCGACCGGTCGCCGGAGGACACGGCCGCACGGCGCGCCGAACGCCTCCTCGGCGGCTCGTCGTGGAACGACTTCTGCGACACCCTCAAGGCCGCCGGACAGGTCGTCCTCGAGGAGACGCCCGACGGCGATCCCGTCGACCGGTCCGAGGGCTTCCGCTACCTGGTCCGGATGCTCCTCATGGCCTCGTTCCGCGGCGTCGAGCGGCGCACCCCGTCGGGCCCGCCCAGCCCCATCTTCGTGATCCCCCCGCCGCTCAAGGGCGGCATCGGCGTCCAGTCGCCGAACCAGGACCACATCGT
>JAERSW010000112.1 GCA_016845305.1 Acidimicrobiales bacterium | reverse complement strand
TCCGTCCGTCGGCCACGGCCACGTCGCCCGGGTGACGTGCCCCCCGGAGGACGAGGCGTCGCCCTTCCATCGGAACGGCGGCCGGAGTCGGTGTGGGAGCCGCGTCGGTCACGGCGTCCAGTCGGCGAACGTGTCGACCATCAGGCGGACGTCCGGTCCCAGCGGGTACAGGATCGGGCAGGTGCAGCCGTCGGCCATGTACTGGGCCACCTTCTCCCGGACCTCGTCGGCGGTCCCGGCGGCACAGATCATCTGGACGACGTCGTCCGGAACGAGCTTCGACGCGGCCTCGACCTGCTCGTGGGTGGCCGGCCAGGTGAGGACCCGACCGATCTCCTCCAGCAGCGACTCGGGGACGCCCGATGCCTTCATGATGTGTGGCTGCTGGCCCAGGTACTGGGTGACCATGAGGCGGGCGCCATCGAGGGCCTCGGCCCGGGTCTCGGCCACCGAGCACACCACCAGCTGTGGCCGATCCAGGTCGTCGACCGAACGCCCGGCACGTGCGGCACCGTCGGCCAGGCGGTCCATGGCCCGCCGGTTGTACTCCGGCGACACCAGGTAGTTGAGCACCACGCCGTCGGCGATCTCGCCGGTCAGCTCCAGCATCCGGTCGCCGGTGGCCCCGATGTAGATGGGGACCTCCTTGGGTCGGCGCTCCTGGTACACGTAGTCGAGCTCGACGCCGTCGAGGTGGACGAACTCGCCCTGGTAGGTCACCGTTTCGTCGGCCAGCAGGGCCCGGACGGCCTCCACGATCTCCCGCATGGCGGTCAGGGGCCGGCGCCGTTCGACGCCCACCTTGGCGGCCAGCGGTTCCCACCAGGCGCCGATGCCGAGGATCATCCGCCCCGGAGCGAGGTCGTCGAGCGTGGAGAACGTCGACGCCAGGCGGGCCGGGTTGCGGGTCCAGCAGTCGACGACGCCGGAGCCGATCCTCACCCGCTCGGTACACGTGGCGAAGGCGGCCATGGGCACCACGGCGTCGCGCACGAGGCGGGAGTCGGCCTGCCACACCGCCTCGAAGCCCTGCTGTTCGGCGTAGGTGGCGTACTCCATCGCCTCGGCGATGGGGTGGGCGTCCTGGAGGTAGATCCCCAGTCGTGTCATGTCGCTCGTCCCTCCTCGGGCTGGCGCGGCCCGGCCGCAGCCGGGTCCTTCCTCAGATCTCGGCGAGGCGGGCGTGGAGCCGTCCCGCCTCCTCGGCGGCCCGGGCCCGGACCTCGTCGGCGTCGACCCGGGTGGGCCGACCGTCGGCGAGGACCACCTCGCCGTCCACCTCGACCGTGGTGGGCCCGACGCCGGTGGTGAAGGCCAGCGACCACGGGTCGACGTGGGCGTACGACCAGGTCACCACGTCGCCGCGGGCCTCCGGGAACAGGTCCCAGCCGGCGGCCAGCCACGACCATGCCGAGTCGGGGGTGGCCATCACGTCGTCCTCCCGGTGGCGGACGTAGGCGAGGCGGAACTCGTCGAGCATGTCGGCCCCGATCCCGTCGGTGCCCAGGGCCACCGGGTTGGCGAACCGGGTCGGCCGGGCGTAGCCGACCGCGTTGTTCATGTTGGACCGGGGGTTGTGGACGATGGTCCCGGCCAGCCCGTGGTCGTCGGGCAGGTGGACGCCGTGGACCAGGAGCCAGTCGTCGGTGGCCAGGGACCGGAGCCGATCGGCGGCGCCCACGTCGGCGGCGCCCTCGGCCACGTGGACGTGGACGCCCACCCCGAGGTCCGCGGCCAGACCGGCGGCCGACTCGAGGCTCTCGTCGGTGCAGGTGAACGCCGCGTGGACGCCGACCATGCCGCGCCCACCGGCCCGCAGGTACCGCTCGTTCTCGGCCAGGCCCCGCCGGACCCCGTCGGGTCCGTGCCGGTCGGTGATGCCGTAGGCGCACGACACCCGGACGCCCACCTCGGCGCACGCCTCGGCGATCACGTCCAGCGACCCGTCGATGGCCTCGGGCGACTCGTGGTGGTCGATGATCGCCGTGCACCCCCGCTCGAGGGCCTCCACGGCACCGAGCATGGCCGACCACCGGATCGACTCGAGGTCCAGCGCCCGGTCGAGGCGCCACCAGACCAGATCCAGGATGTCGGTGAAGCCGGACGGGGTGCGGGGCGGAGCCGGCATCCGCCGGGCCAGCGACGAGTAGAGGTGGTGGTGCGCGCAGACCAGCCCCGGGGTGGTCCCCGGCGGGCGTGCGGCGATGATCCCGTCTCCGGTCCGGTCGGTCATCGACCGTCCCATGGAGCCCAGTGCTCCTGCTGGTCGGGGGCGGCCATGGGCAGGGCGTGGCGCCACTCGCCGTCATGGGCATGCAGCGCGGCGGCCACCGCCCCGGCCGTCGGCACCAGGCCGATCTCGCCCACGCCCTTGATGCCGTAGGGGGCGTCGGGCTGTGGCGACTCGATCAGGCGGACGTCGACCGGCGGCATGTCCTTGGGGCGGATGATCCCCAGGCTGCGCAGCGTGTCGTTGCGGGGGCGGCCGTCGGCGTCGGCCGGGAAGCCCTCGGTCAGGGCGTAGCCGAGGCCCATGTGCACCGCGCCCTCCACCTGGCCCTCGCACAGCAGCGGGTTGACGGCCCGCCCCACGTCGTGGGCGGCCACCACGTGGTCGACGTCGCCGGTCTCGGGATCCAGCACGACCATCTGGGCGGCGTAGCCGAAGGTGGAGTGGATGATCGGGTTCTCGACGCCGTCCGACAGCGAGTTGGTCCAGTCGACCCGGTACTCGCCCTCGTAGTCGACGCCCGGCCGGCACCCGTCGGCCACCGCGTTGCGGCAGGCGTCGGCCACCGAACCGGCGCCCATGAGCGTGCCGCGGCTGCCGGTGGTCTGGCCGGCGCCCAGCTCCCGGGTGGTGTCCACGACGACGTCGACGAGCGCCGGGTCGACGCCCAGCTCCTCGACGGCCACCTGGAGGGCCACGGTGTGGATGCCCTGGCCCATCTCGGTCCAGCAGTGCCGGACCTCGACCCGGCCCTCGTCGGTGAACCGGACGACGGCCCGGGCGATCTCCTTGAAGCCGTTGCCCAGCCCGGAGTTCTTCAGGCCGAGCCCGAGCCCGACCGGCAGCCCGGCGGCCATGGCCTCGTCGTAGGCGTCCTTCACGTCGTCGAGGCAGGCACGGGCGCCGAGGCAGCCGTCGTCCATGACCTGGCCGGGACCCCACACCGCGCCGGGCGACACCACGTTGCGGTCCCGGATCTCCCATCCGGTGATGCCCGCCTTCTCCGCCAGCCGGTCCAGCACCCCTTCCATGGCGAACTGCGCCTGATTGGCTCCGAAGCCCCGGAAGGCCCCGCACACCGGGCTGTTGGTCCGCACCGCGGTGGCCTCCACGTCGATGGCGGGCAGGACATAGGGCCCGCTGGCGTGGCCGGCGGCCCGCTCCAGGACCTTCATCCCCACCGAGGCGTAGGGGCCGGAGTCGCCGATCATGCGCACCCACAGGCCGGTGAGGCGACCGTCGGCGTCGCAGCCCGCCCGGTAGGCCATGCGGATGGGGTGCCGCTTGGGGTGCATGAGGAGCGACTCCTCGCGCGACAGCGTGCACCGCACCGGCCGACCCGTGACCCAGGCGGCCAGCGCGGCGTGGGCCTGGTTGGACATGTCCTCCTTGCCGCCGAACGCCCCGCCGTTGGACACCAGCTCCACGGTGATCCGCTGGGGTTCCACGTCGAGGACCGAGGCGATCTGGTTCCGGTCGTCCCACACCCCCTGGCCGCCCGAGTAGACGTACAGGCCGGCCTGGCCGTCCGACCCCTCCACCGGGACGGCGAGGGTGGACTCGGGTTCCACGAAGGCGTGCTCGATGCGCTGGGTCTGGAAGACCTCCTCGACCACGTGCTCCGATCCGGCCAGGGCGGCCTCGACGTCGCCGCGGGCGTAGGCCGACACCGACAGGACGTTGCCGTCCAGTTCCCAGACGGCGTCCTCGTCGGCGGCGACGGCCACCACCGGATCGCTGTACACCGTCAACGGCACGTACTCCACGTCGATCGCGGCCGCCGCCCGACGGGCCGTCTCGCGATCGTCGGCCACCACCACGGCCAGCACGTCGCCCAGGTACGAGGTGCGCCCGCCCTCGGGGATCAGGACCGGCCAGTCGGTGTGGATGATCCCGATGCGACGGGAGCCGGGGATGTCGGCCGCGGTCAGCACCCGGTGCACGCCGTCCATGGCCTCGGCGGCTGCGGCGTCGATGCGGACCACGTCGGCCCGGGCGTGGTCGGCCAGGCGGAGCGCGGCGTGCAACAGGTCGTCGGCCGCCCACCCGCCGGGGACCCGGGCGTCGGGGCCGTCGCCGTCGGGGACCAGGTCGTCCACGTAGGGCCGGTCGCCGAGGGCCAGCTCGCGGGCCTCGACCTTGAGGCCGCTGGTACCGACGCCACCGGTGGGCAGCGGCACCGGGACCTCGCCGGCGGCCAGGGACTCCACGGCGTCGAGGATCTTCACGTAGCCGGTGCACCGGCACAGGTGGGCGCCCAGGTGGCGGGCGGCGTCGTCGCGGGCCAGCGGCCTGCCCTTGTCGACCGCCTTGTCGAGTAGCGACTTGGCCCGCATGACGATGCCCGGGGTGCAGAAGCCGCACTGCAGGGCACCGTGGGCGGCGAAGGCGGTGGCGAACCGCTCCCGCTCGTCGGCCGGCAGGCCCTCCAGCGTGGTGACCGACGAGCCGTCGGCCTTGTCCATCGACGTCTGGCAGGCCACCCGGGCCTTGCCGTCCAGCAGGACCGTGCAGCAGCCGCACTGGCCGGACGGCGAGCAGCCGTCCTTGGGCGAGGTGACGGCCAACTCGTCGCGAAGGGCGGCCAGCAGGTGGGGGTGGTCGGAGGACGCCTCGACGGTCGTCCCGTTCAACTCGAAGGTGGTCATCGGGGTCCTCCCTCCGGCGGCGCGCCCAGCGCCGCCCGTACATGGTCGGGGACCTCGGGCCCCCGCTGGCCGGTGATCCGGCCGTAGACCTCGGGCCGGCGGTACCGGTCGAAGTCGAACAGCGTCTCCTTGAAGTCGGCGCACAGGTCGAGGTCGGCCTCGGCCACCACCAGCTCGTCGCCCACGGTGGTCGCCATGGCCCGGACCTCGCCGGACGGGGCGATGATCGACGTCTCGCCCAGCAGGTCGCAGCCCTCCTCGTGGCCCGCCTTGGCCACGCCGACCACCCACATGCCGTTCTGGTAGGCGCCGGACTGGAGGACCAGCCCGTTGTGGAAGCCCTGGAGCCGGTCCTGGCCGGGATCCGGGGCGTAGTGGATCGGCGTGTTGTAGCCGATGAGGGCCAGCTCGCAGCCCTGGAGGCCGAGGATCCGGTAGGTCTCGGGCCACCGACGGTCGTTGCAGATGGCCATGCCGACCACGCCGCCGAACGCTCCGTGGACGTCGAAGCCGTCGCCGGGTTCGAAGTAGTAGCGCTCGAGGTGCTGGAAGGCCCGCCACGGCTCGTGGTCCTCGTGGCCGGGCAGGTGGACCTTGCGGTAGCGACCGACCACCGTGCCGTCGCGCTCGACGAGGATGGCCGTGTTGTAGCGATGGCCGTCGGGCGTGAGCTCGGCGTAGCCGAGGTGGAAGCCGACGCCGAGGCGACGGGCCTCGTCGAACAGCGGCCGCGTCTCCGGTCCCGGCATCTCGGTCTCGTAGAAGTGGTCGGCCTCGGCCAGGTCGTCGACCCACCAGCGGGGGAAGAAGGTGGTGAGCGTCAGCTCGGGGAAGACGACGAGGTCGCAGCCGGCCTCCGCGCCGGACCGCAGCAGGGCGAGCAGGCGCTCGACCACGTCGGCCCGGCTGTCGACCAGCTGGATGGGCCCCATCTGGGCGGCCCCGATGGTGACGTTGCGGGTCATGGGTTCGGGTCCGTCCGGTCGAGGGTGAGGCCGTCGAGAGTGAGGATCGCCTGGAGGAGCACGTCGGCGCCGGCGACCAGGTCGTCGGGGTCGGTGTGCTCGGCCGGGTTGTGGCTGATGCCGTCGCGGCTGGGCACGAACACCATCCCCGTCGGGCAGACCCGGGCCAGCATCTGGGCGTCGTGGCCGGCACCCGACGGCATGCGGCGCACCGTGTGGCCGAGGCGGGTGGCCACGTCGGCGACGACGTCCACCACCCGGTCGTCGAAGGCCACCGGCTCGAAGCGGGCCAGGGTGCGCTCGGCCACCTCGACGCCCTCCTCGGCGGCGATGGTCGCCACGAAGGCGGCCAGGTCGGCCTCGGCTTCGCGCAGCAGGTCCTCGTCGGTGTTTCGGAGGTCGACGGTCAGGGTCGCCGAGCCGGCCACCACGTTCACGAGGTCGGGGTGCAGGTCGAGGCGGCCGACGGTGGCCACCTGGCGGTCCGGGCTCCCATCGGCGACGGCACGTTCGTTCAGGCGGGCGGCGATGCCGCGGGCATGGACGGCGACCGCCGCGGCCACGTGTCCGGCGTCGTGGCGCAGCTCCATCGGCGTGGTGCCGGCGTGGTTGGACTGGCCGGTGATCGACAACTCGGTCCACGAGATGCCCTGGACGCCGGTCACCGCGCCGACGGTGGTGCCCTCGGCCTCGAGCACCGGCCCCTGCTCGACGTGGAGCTCCACGAAGGCCCTCGGGGCCGGGCCCGGACACGGCGAGGTGCCCCGGTAGCCGATGCGGTCCAGCTCGTCGCCGACGACGGCGCCGTCGATGCCGACCACGTCGAGCGCCTCCTCGAGGGCGAGGCCGCCGACGTAGACGAGGCTGCCCAGCATGTCCGGCGGGAAGCGGGCACCCTCCTCGTCGGTGAAGAAGGCGACGGCGACGGGATGCTCGGTCTCGATGCCGTGGGCCTCGAGCGTCTCGATCACCTCGAGGCCGGCCAGCACGCCGAGGTTGCCGTCGTAGCGGCCGCCGGTGGCCACGGTGTCGATGTGGCTGCCGGTCATGGTCGGCGAGCCGTCGGTCCTGCCCGGCCGCACGCCGACCACGTTGCCGATGGCGTCGACGGTGACGTCCAGGCCGAGGTCGTGCATCCAGGCCACGACCAGGTCGCGGCCGTCACGGTCCTCGTCGGTCAGCGCCAGGCGGCAGGACCCACCGCCGTCGATGGGTCCGATGGTGGCCAGCTCGTCGAGGCGCCGAAGGAGGCGGTCGCCGTCGACCCGCAGGCCCGCGAGCTCGGACCGGTCGGTCACAGGGTCGGTCACGGTGACGCTCCGTTCGGGCGCTCCGCGAGGGCGACGTCCTCGGGGCGGACGGGAACCCGGGGCAGGTCGAGTCCGGTGGCGGCCCGGATGGCGCCGACCACAGCCGGCGTGGACGAGATGGTCGGAGACTCGCCGATCCCCTTGGCCCCGAAGGGGGCGCCGGGTTCGGGCTGTTCGACGAGGGCCGCCACCTCGACCGGCGGCATGTCGAGTGCGGTGGGGATCAGGTAGTCGGTGAACGACGCGTTGCGGATGCGACCCCCGTCGACCCGCACCTCCTCCATGACGGCCAGGCCCACCCCCTGGGCGGCCCCGCCCTCCAGCTGGCCAATGGCCTGCCGGGGGTTCAGGACGCGGCCCACGTCCTGGGCCGTGGTGAGCTCCACGACCTTGACGAGGCCCAGGTCGGGGTCCACGTCGACGATGGCCCGGTGTGCGGAGACGGCGAACGACACGTGGGCGTCGCCCTGGCCGTCGTCGTCCAGCGGCATGGTCGGGGCGTGGCGATGGACCACGTGGGCCTCGACGGGTTCGACGGTGGCCTCGGCCAGCGTCGGCGACGTCCCGTCGGGCAGGCCGACCACCCGGCCGTCGACGAGCGACAGGACCGACGGCCCGACGCCGG
>JAERSW010000111.1 GCA_016845305.1 Acidimicrobiales bacterium | reverse complement strand
TCCGTCCGTCGGCCACGGCCACGTCGCCCGGGTGACGTGCCCCCCGGAGGACGAGGCGTCGCCCTTCCATCGGAACGGCGGCCGGAGTCGGTGTGGGAGCCGCGTCGGTCACGGCGTCCAGTCGGCGAACGTGTCGACCATGAGGCGCACGTCGGGGCCCAACGGGTACAGGATCGGGCAGGTGCAGCCGTCGGCCATGTACTGGGCCACCTTCTCCCGCACCTCGTCGGCCGTGCCCGCCGCGCAGATCATCTGGACCACGTCATCGGGCACCAGCTTCGACGCGGCGACGACCTGCTCGTGGGTGGCCGGCCACGTCAGGACCCGGCCGATCTCCTCGAGCAGCGACTCGGGCACGCCGGAGGCCTTCATGATGTGCGGCTGCTGGCCCAGGTACTGGGTGACCATGAGGCGGGCGCCGTCGAGCGCCTCGGCCCGGGTCTCGGCCACCGAGCACACCACCAACTGGGGTCGGTCCAGGTCGTCGACGGAGCGGCCCGCCCGGGCGGCGCCGTCGGCGAGGCGGTCCATGGCCCGCCGGTTGTACTCCGGCGACACCAGGTAGTTGAGCACCACGCCGTCGGCGATCTCACCGGTCAGCTCCAGCATCCGGTCGCCGGTGGCCCCGATGTAGATCGGCACCTCCTTGGGGCGGCGCTCCTGGTACACGTAGTCGAGCTCGACGCCGTCGAGGTGCACGAACTCGCCGTGGTAGGTGACCGTCTCGTCGGCCAGCAGGGCCCGACAGGCCTCGACGATCTCCCGCATGGCGGTCAGGGGCCGACGCCGTTCGATGCCCACCTTGGCGGCCAGCGGTTCCCACCAGGCGCCGATGCCGAGGATCATCCGACCGGGCGCCAGGTCGTCGAGCGTGGAGAAGGTCGACGCCAGGCGGGCCGGGTTGCGGGTCCAGCAGTCGACGACGCCGGAGCCGATCTTGAGCGTGTCGGTGCACGTGGCGAAGGCGGCCATGGGCACCACGGCGTCGCGCACCAGGCGAGAGTCGGCCTGCCACACCGCCTCGAAGCCGCGCTGCTCGGCGTAGGTGGCGTACTCCATCGCCTCGCCGATGGGGTGGGCGTCCTGCAGGTAGATGGCCAGTCGTGTCATGTCGGGTTCCCTCCTCGGGAGCTCGCCGTCAGATGCCTTCCAGTCGCCGGTGGAGGCGGGTGGCCTCCTCGGCGGCACGGGCCCGGACCTCGTCGGCGTCGACCCGGGTGGGCCGGCCGTCGGCGAGGACCACCTCGCCGTCCACCTCGACGGTGGTGGGCCCGACGCCGGTGGTGAAGGCCAGCGACCACGGGTCGACGTGGGCGTACGACCAGGTCACGACGTCGTCGCGGGCCTCGGGGAACAGGTCCCAGCCGGCGGCCAGCCACGACCAGGCGTCGTCGGGCGTGGCCGTGACGTCGTCCTCGCGGTGGCGGACGTAGGCGACGCGGAACTCGTCGAGCATGTCGGCGCCGATGCCGTCGGTGCCCAGGGCCACCGGGTTGGCGAAGCGGGCCGGTCGGGCGTACCCGACCGAGTTGTTCATGTTGGAGCGGGGGTTGTGGACGATGGTGCCGGCCAGGTCGTGGTCGTCGGGCAGGTGCACGCCGTGGACCAGCAGCCAGTCGTCGGCGGCCAGGGGCCGGAGGCGGTCGGCCACGTCGACATCGGCGTCGCCCTCGGCCACGTGGACGTGGACGCCCACCCCGAGGTCGTCGGCCAGGCCGGCGGCGGCCTCGAGGGTCCCGTCGGTGCAGGTGAACGCGGCGTGGATCCCGACCATGCCCCGACCACCGGCCCGCAGGTACCGCTCGTTCTCGGCCAGGCCCCGGCGTGCCCCGTCGGGGCCGTGGCGGTCGGTGACGCCGTAGGCACACGACACCCGGACGCCCACCTCGGCGCAGGCCTCGGCGATGACGTCCAGCGATCCGTCGATGGCCTCGGGCGACTCGTGGTGGTCGATGATCGCCGTGCACCCCCGCTCGAGGGCCTCCACGGCACCGAGCATCGCCGACCAGCGGATCGACTCGAGGTCCAGCGCCCGATCGAGGCGCCACCACACCAGCTCGAGGATGTCGACGAAGCCGGCCGGGGTGCGCGGCGGTGCCGGCATCCGGCGGGCCAGCGCCGAGTACAGGTGGTGGTGGGCGCACACCAGCCCCGGCGTGGTCCCGACCGGGCCTCCGGCGTGGTGGTCGCTCACGGGTGCCTCACCGGCCGTCCCAGTCGGCCCAGCGCTCCTGCTGGTCCGGATCGGCCATGGGCAGCGAGTGGCGCCACTGGCCGTCATGGGCGTGCAGGGCGGCGGCGACGGCCCCGGCGGTGGGCACCAGGCCGATCTCGCCCACGCCCTTGATGCCGTACGGGGCGTCGGGCTGCGGCGACTCGACGAGGCGGACCTCGACGTCGGGCATGTCCTTGGGGCGGATGATCCCGAGGCTGCGCAGCGTGTCGTTGCGGGGGCGGCCGTCGGCGTCGGCCGGGAAGCCCTCGGTCAGGGCGTAGCCGAGGCCCATGTGCACGGCGCCCTCGACCTGCCCCTCGCACAGCAGCGGGTTGACGGCCCGCCCCACGTCGTGGGCGGCCACGACCCGGTCCACGTCGCCGGTCTCGGGATCCAGGACGACCATCTGGGCGGCGTAGCCGAAGGTGGAGTGGATGATCGGGTTCTCGACGCCGTCCGACAGCGAGTTGGTCCAGTCGACCCGGTACTCGCCCTCGTAGTCGACGCCCGGTCGGCACCCGTCGGCCACGGCGTTGCGGCAGGCGTCGGCCACCGAGCCGGCGCCCATGAGGGTGCCGCGGCTGCCGGTGGTCTGGCCGGCGCCCAGCTCGCGGGTGGTGTCGACCACGACGTCGATGCGCTCGGGGTCGACGCCGAGCTCCTCGACGGCGACCTGCAGGGCGACGGTGTGGATGCCCTGGCCCATCTCGGTCCAGCAGTGCCGGACCTCGACCCGGCCCTCGTCGGTGAACCGGACGACGGCCCGGGCGATCTCCTTGAAGCCGTTGCCCAGCCCGGAGTTCTTGAGGCCGAGCCCGAGCCCGACGGGCAGCCCGGCGGCCACGGCCTCGTCGTAGGCGTCCTTCACCTCGTCGAGGCAGGCCCGGGCGCCGAGGCAGCCGTCGTCCATGACCTGCCCGGGACCCCACACGACGCCGGGGCTGATGACGTTGCGGTCCCGGATCTCCCAGCCGGTGATGCCCGCCTTCTCGGCCAGCCGGTCGAGCACGCCCTCCATGGCGAACTGGGCCTGGTTGGCGCCGAAGCCCCGGAAGGCCCCGCACACCGGGCTGTTGGTCCGCACCGCGGTGGCCTCCACGTCGATGGCGGGCAGGACGTAGGGCCCGCTGGCGTGGCCGGCCGCCCGCTCCAGGACCTTCATGCCCACCGAGGCGTAGGGACCGGAGTCGCCGATCATCCGGACCCGCAGGCCGGTGAGGCGACCGTCGGCGTCGCAGCCGGCCCGGTACGCCATGCGGATGGGGTGCCGCTTGGGGTGCATGAGGAGCGACTCCTCGCGCGACAACGTGCACCGCACCGGCCGACCCGTGACCCAGGCGGCCAGCGCGGCGTGGGCCTGGTTGGACATGTCCTCCTTGCCGCCGAACGCCCCGCCGTTGGACACCAGCTCCACGGTGATCCGCTGGGGCTCCACGTCGAGGACCGAGGCGATCTGGTTCCGGTCGTCCCACACGCCCTGACCGCCCGAGTAGACGTACAGGCCGGCCTGACCGTCCGGCCCGTCGACGGGCACGGCCAGCGTCGATTCGGGTTCCACGAAGGCGTGCTCGATGCGCTGGGTCTGGAAGACCTCCTCGACCACGTGGGCCGACGCTGCCAGGGCGGCCTCGACGTCGCCGCGGGCGTAGGCCGACACCGACAGGACGTTGCCGTCGAGCTCCCACACGGCGTCCTCGTCGGCGGCCACGGCCACCACCGGGTCGCTGTACACGGTGCGCGGCACGTACTCCACGTCGACGCGCGCCGCGGCACGGCGTGCCGTCTCGCGGTCATCGGCCACCACCACGGCCAGGACGTCGCCGAGGTACGAGGTGCGCCCGCCCTCGGGGATCATGACCGGCCAGTCGGTGTGGATGATCCCGACCCGACGGGCACCGGGGATGTCGGCCGCGGTCAGCACCCGGTGGACACCGGCCACGGCCTCGGCCGCCGAGGCGTCGATGCGCACCACGTCGGCCCGGGCGTGGTCGGCGAGGCGCAGCGCGGCGTGGAGCAGGTCGTCGGGCGACCAGCCATCGGTGCCGCCGCCGGCCAGGGTGCGCACGCCGGGGACGATGTCGTCGACGTAGTCGCGGTCGCCGAGGGCCAGCTCGCGGGCCTCGACCTTGAGGCCGCTGGTGCCGACGCCCCCGGTGGGCAGCGGCACCGGGACCTCGCCGGCGGCCAGGGACTCCACGGCGTCGAGGATCTTCACGTAGCCGGTGCACCGGCACAGGTGGGCGCCGAGGTGGCGGGCGGCGTCGTCGCGGGCCAGCGGCTTCCCCTTGTCGACGGCCTTGTCGAGCAGCGACTTGGCCCGCATCACGATGCCCGGGGTGCAGAAGCCGCACTGCAGGGCGCCGTGGGCGGCGAAGGCGGTGGCGAACCGCTCCCGCTCGTCAGCCGGCAGGCCCTCCAGCGTGGTGATCGACGCGCCGTCGGCCTTGTCCATCGACGTCTGGCAGGCCACCCGGGCCTTGCCGTCGAGCAGCACCGTGCAGCAGCCGCACTGGCCGGACGGCGAGCAGCCGTCCTTGGGCGAGGTGACCCCCAGCTCGTCGCGCAGGGCGGCCAGCAGGTGCGGGTGCTCCGCGGACGCCTCGACGGTCGTCCCGTTCAACTCGAAGGTGGTCATCGGGGTCCTCCCTCCGGCGGCGCGCCCAGCGCCGCCCGTACATGGTCGGGGACCTCGGGCCCCCGCTGGCCGGTGATCCGGCCGTACACCTCGGGCCGGCGGTACCGGTCGAAGTCGAACAGCGTCTCCTTGAAGTTCGCGCACAGATCGAGATCGGCGGTGGCCACGACCAGCTCGTCGTCGACGGTGGACGCCATCGCCCGGACCTCGCCCGACGGGGCGATGATCGACGTCTCGCCCAGCAGGTCGCAGCCCTCCTCGCAACCCGCCTTGGCCACGCCGACCACCCACATGCCGTTCTGGTAGGCGCCCGACTGGAGCACGAGGCCGTTGTGGAAGCCCTGGAGCCGGTCCTGGTCGGGATCCGGGGCGTAGTGGATCGGCGTGTTGTAGCCGATGAGGGCCAGCTCGCAGCCCTGGAGGCCGAGGATGCGGTAGGTCTCGGGCCACCGACGGTCGTTGCAGATGGCCATGCCGACCACGCCGCCGAACGCTCCGTGGACGTCGAAGCCGTCGCCGGGTTCGAAGTAGTAGCGCTCGAGGTGCTGGAAGGCCCGCCACGGTTCGTGGTCCTCG